>NZ_JAJENT010000687.1:0-38324 GCF_035615515.1 Phormidium sp. CCY1219 | reverse complement strand
ACCCGCCGCCGAGGAAGAACCCGCCGCCGAGGAAGAACCCGCCGCCGAGGAAGAACCCGCCGCCGAGGAAGAACCCGAAGCAGAGGAAGAACCCGCCGCCGAGGAGTCTCCCACAGCGGAAGAACCCGCCGCCGAGGAGTCTCCCACAGCGGAAGAACCCGCCGCCAATGCGGAGTCAGCCCCAGAACCGAGTAGCGAGGCGAGGGTGGTGGCGATCGGAAACTCCCAATTTATCAGCGATGGCTTATTTCAACTGCAGTTAAATGGAGATGTTTTCCTCAACTCCGTGTCTTGGTTGAGCCAACAAAACGAAGAAACCCTTTCCATTCGTCCGAAAGAAGCCACCAACCGCCGGATTAATATCACCGAAGAACAAGCCAGACTGCTCAGTTGGTTGTCTGTGGTAATTTTGCCCTTAGTGGGGTTGTTATCCGCCGCCGGTTTGTGGTGGCAACGGCGTTAAGAACGGTGTGGAATTTTGTCGAGTAAAAGTTGCTTGAATTTCCAGCCGTTTTCCCACTCCGTCGGGGCGCAAGTTAATGCGCCCCTCATCCCACTCAAAAATTTAACGATTACAACTAACCAAACTGTTTATCTCAACCACCCGGAACGACGAAACCCATGAAATTGCAGCGTTCGACTTTAGTGTTGATGGTACTTGCCGCTAGTCTAGTAGGGGCGATTTATTTCTATGAAGCTTCTGTAGTTCCCTCTCAGGAAGCCGCTCAGGAACAAGAGCAGCAACTCTTCGCTTTTGAAGAGGACGCCGTGCAGACGTTTATGGTCAAAAATCGAGAACAAACGTTGCGCTTCGATCGCTTGACTCGCGAACAACCGGAACCGGGACAACCCACTTGGATGCTCGAAATCATCGAGGGGAAATTGCCGGCGGAGACGGGGGAAAGTGAGGAGACGGGGGAGAAGGGTTCCACCATGCGAACGATGTATCCGGCGAATGAAGCCTATGTGTCGTTTTTATTAAATGAATTAGCCAAAGGAAAAAGCGATCGCCAAATTACCGCCACCGCGCAACAAATCCAAGATTATGGGTTAGAAAACCCCAGGGCCAGAGTGGAAGTCACCCTGCAAAACGGTCAAACGCATCGGCTGCTTTTGGGAGGTCGGGATTTCACCGGCAGCAATTTATACGCCCAAGCGGATCCGCCGGATGGAGAACCCACCACTTCTCGACCGGTGTTGTTGGTGTCTCCGAATTTAGAGAATGCGGTCGATCGCCCGATTGAAGAATGGATTCAACCCCCGGAAGAGGCGGTTGAGGGCGAAAGCACTGAGGGTGAAAGCACTGAGGGTGAAAGTGCGCCGGAAACCTTGCCCGAACCCCCCGCCGACCCTTCCCCGGAGAATCCCGAGGCGGATTCCGAAGCACCTTCGCCAGAACCTTCGCCGACCAATTAATGTTAAATTTGCTTGGCAAACGGGACAATTTTGCGGTGGGTATGGCCTACAAATCGGCGGTGGGTTGGCCCACCCTACGGCTATAATTGTGGTAGGTCGTTGCTTATCCTTCACCACTGGAAATGCGCGATCGCAAAATTTGGTGCTGAATCCCTTTCACCCACAACCAGCCGAAAAAGCAACCGATAAAATAATAGGGAAAATCCGACCAAAAAAAGGTTGTCCCCAACACCAAACGACCCACTAATGTGGCGCGAATGGCTTGTAAAAAAGGCGGATGCCACAGTTGCAGAAATTCCAACATGCAGGTGACAGCACACACGCCCACGGAAGTCCACAGCGCCGATGCTTGCGGCCAAATCAAAATCACCAACAAAATCCAAAAAATTTCGTAAGGAATTCCCCCAAAGGAATTATTGAGCCAATCTTGCCCCCAGCCGCGATAAAATTTGGTAAATAAGCCAAACGGAACGATAATCAAAATGCTAATTAGCAGGGCAAGGCGATAGTAAAAAAAGCGATGATTCGGCGATAAAATAGAAAACATGGTAATTGTAGATGGGGAGTTGATAAGCTAGAGAGTAGGGATTTTATGCGAATTGCGGCTCCCCCAGTCCATTGTGGAAAATCGGGAAAACCGCAGTCCAAAACTATTTTATCCCATTTTTCTAAAGCCTCGAGGGAGACCCACCACCTGTAGGGAGATGGCATGCGGTGGGACTCCCTTTCATCGGCATCATTATGTTAGAAAAATGGCACGATCTGCAAATAAGTCATACCATTTTTCGATAACGATGTTAGAGTTGGTGCCCCCCAGTTCCCTCAAAGACGCGATAAATCGCGTCTCTACAAGAGGGGGGTCGTAAGCATCTCTAACAGTATTTTTGAAAAATGGTATAAGCTGGGCCGTGACCCAGCTTACAGATTCACTAGCTATTGGCTAGTGACACACCACACTCCGCCTTAATGCGGCGAACATTAGAAGCGATACCCCGCACCGACTTGGAAACTTAATGCCGCGTCATCGCTGTTTTCGTAAGCATCGAAACCGACTTTAGCATCGCCAAACAGAACGATATTTTGTCGCAGCGCCGCCTCCACCCCGGTTGTAACCACAAAAGCATCTTGGTTCCCGAGGGCGGTGGATTCACCCTTCTCGGTAATCAAAGAATAACCGCCACCGAGATAGACATTGGCGTTATTCGTAACCGGCACATCCAGGGAGAGCATGGGGACTAAAGCGGCGGCGTCATTATTGATAAAAGCCGCACCGCGTAGAGACACCGGGGAATTGCGGAACTGATAGCGCCCTTGGAAATTGCCGCCGACTGTTCCATCGTCGTCCCCGTTGTTTGCGTTTCCGGCGACCCCTGCGCCGAGATAGTGCCCGGACATGCCTTGTTTGCCGGTGAGTTGTTGCAAACCTTCTGCATTGGCGCTACCGCCAGAGAGGATGGGAGTCAGCATCAACGCAGACAAAGTACAAAGAGTTGCCGCAGATTTGAGAATGGATTTCATAGTTGTAGGTTGGAGAATTGATTTCACTCTTGCTGTGATATTTCGACTGTATTGGAGAAAGGCGATCGCGAGGTGGGGGGATGTGTAACTATCTCAAGTGACTGTGGTGGGGAACCGCGATCGCGCTCCATTCTCGCGGATATATACGCGGGTTTATAGGTGAAACGCCTTGTCTGAGTCACAATTGCCACACCGGATAGCAGTAGCGATCGCACTGACACTCCACAAACTGGCTTTTTCGCCGGGAACCCGCCGTCAATTTTCTCGTTCTATTCGCAATTCTTTTGCACTCTTAACTCGTTCCCCCCTGGGGGTAACGCCCCTCCCGCAAATACCTGCACAATCATTTCCATCCCCACGGAGGAATTCTTGCACTCATCCCATCGATTTTCCAGGGGGTAAACCCACTCAAACCGACCCATCAATTAACGGATAAAGCTTGGAACCGGAAAAATGATTTCCCGCCACTTTATCCTTAATTTTCTGCTGGGTAATGTAGCCCAATTCGTAACAATATCCTGGCAAGACATCCAACTTTTGACGCACCTTGCGATAGGCTCTGCGCCGGGTGGCTTCGGTAGGTTTGCCAATCAACCAATTCACATGAGCGTGCTGATTGAGGTCTTTCCAGAGTTTGCGGATGTCTTTAATCAGTTTTTGCGCTTTTTTCGGATCCTCCGCATCCCACGCCATGCTAGTGGCGTATTCATCTACGGCATATTTCTGCGCTTTGTCGAGCAAGTAGGTAATCGCCCCGGAGAGGGTTTTGAGTTCGGATTTAATCGAACTTTCGATTTGACTGTCGGAGCGACTGATATATTTACTAAAGCCGAGGAATTTTTCAAACTCGCTCAGATGCGATTCAATCGCGGATACGGAGCGATAAACCGCCTCGAGGGCTTGTTCGATTTCGCCAGAAATTTCTTGTTCTTGTTCCGGTAAAAACAGGGTGCCTTGGTGGGCGCGATAGGCGACTTCTTCCACCACGGGATAATCGCAGATCCCGGTTTGGCGATATAAGTAAATAAAACTGCCAATCAGTCGTTCTTGATACCGTTGTTCTTTGGTGGGATTCGGACGGTGACGATTCAAGTTTTGCTGTCGGAGATTTTCCAGCCATTCGCGAATGGCGGCTTCTACTTCCGGATTATGAGAGATTTGGGTATTTTTGCCGCGCGCATGACCCACGGCGATGAAGCAAGCACTCAAACTGGTGATAACGGAGAGTAAAAAGAAGAACAGGGAAAAGCCCAAACGAGAGAAATCTAGAGCCAACAAATTGCCGAAGAAGTTATTGTAAGCGAGGCGGACTTCTTCCACGCCGGAGGTGATTTCTCCGTATTCGTTAAAATACTGACTGTAAACCAGGGGTAATTGTCGGTTGAGAAAGATTAAGTCGTTACCGATTTGGTTGCGAATTTTCAGTTTTTCGTGCCATTCATCGCGCACGGCGAAGGTTTCTTGTCGCAGGCGATCGGCTTTTTGGCACAAGGGTAGATTTTCTGTGGGAACGCGATTCCAATTGCGATCGCGTTCGGCGAGATAGCCGTGGGTTTCGACATAAAGGGAATCCCAACGCGGATCGGAGCGATCGAGGGTTTCGAGTTCTTCGCGGTTGGCTTCACACTGAGCCAGGGTTTTTTCGTAAGCTTCCGTATTGGGTTGAACTGCTTTAACTTTGCGATCGTGTTCTTCGATTAATTCGGTGGCGAGTTTGTAACTGAGGGCGGGGCGGTTATTAATCAGTTCCGCACCAATTCCAGCCACGAACGACTGCAGCAAGCTCATGGAAATAAAGCCGGCAAATCCGACGCGAGACCAGAATTTTTTACCGGGTTTGCGATTGGCGGTGGCGGTTCCGGATTGGTTGGTCCAGTTGAGAACGATTAAATTGAGAATGAAGCTGGCGATCGGGGCCACCCAAATGTTACCAATCCCCTTGAAGGCGAAGAAAAGCAGGGGCATATTGGTAATGGCGTTGAGTAAGGTGGCACCGGAGATTAAATCGGCGGTAATTTCCGAGTCGGTTCGCAGGTCTCTCGGCGCAAATGCTTTGCCATTAAAATGAGTGGGGTTTGCCATGACAAACCCTAACAAAAATAAAATCAGCGGTTTGGGGCTGAGGGAATAAAATAAGTTCCAAAACCATCCTTGGCGTTTTGCCCGTTTGACTAAGCTTTGATATTCTGGATTGTTTTCCAGCCACTCGATGAGCAACAAATCGTCGCTTAAGGGAGCTGGCGGGTGATGCGATCCGTTTAACGGTTCGAGATTGTTATAGGGCAATAAATCGTATTCTTCGCTTTTCATTGGCTACAAAGAGTAGTTGTACCGAGAAAGGTTTCACGAAACCCTGATTTCAAAATTTACCTTGCCAGCAAAGCCCCTGGATCCGCAGCAGTGGGATCCGGTGAAGCCGATCGCCAAAGGAGTGCGATCGCGCGCTTCCTAAGCAGCCACGCGCAAGGGACTTTGCTTGTAATCCTCGCGAAATCGCATCCCACGGCTCAGCTAGGAGCCAGACCCCACCGGGGAGGAACGACCTACAATTCTTGTCATGGTATCAGAGTTTCTCGCCAATGAAACCGCTATGCGCTCTTTGGGGATTTCTGTCAGGGAAAAATCCGGGCGCTAATTCCACAGCGGGGGGTGGGGGAAGTGCAGTGGCGATCGCCGCATAGCTGTTTCCCAGGGAGAATTTGCGCCCAATAATTGTCATCCCCCTAAGGGGACAATTGGCATTTTTTAGGGTGGATCTGCACTACCTGTTATGTCTGGCGGTTAACTGGAGGGTCAAAATAATCCGCACAGTTGCGCTGACTTTTAGTTATAAGGTGGGCAGTGCCCACCCTACGATTACTCGAGGGTCAAAATAATCCGCACAGTTGCGCTGACTTTTAGTTATAAGGTGGGCAGTGCCCACCCTACGATTACTGCTCGATCGAGGTTTTTTCAATCCACTGCAAAATCGCTTGATTGATAAATTCCGGTTGTTCGTCATAGGCGACATGACTCCCTTGGGGAATCACCTTCAGTTCCACATCGGGATTTAATTCAGTCACACGTTTGGCACCGGAAAATGGCACGATGTTGTCTTTATCTCCCCACAATAATAATGTAGGTTTGTCTAAACTCATCAACAACTCTTTGACATTGGGGCTATATTCCGGATCGTTGCGGGTGAGCGCCAGACGATAAAACACCTCTAACACGCCGCGATCGCGCGTGGGAGCAGCAAATAATTCCACTAATTCTTCATCCACCAATTCATCGCGATGATAAATCTGCTTCAAAACAAACCGCAATAACTTCGGTTGACGCACGATTTGAAAAAGCGGCCACAAAAGAAACGGAGAAGAGAAAAAACGCTCGATCGCTCTTGCCCAAGCGGGGGGCTGTCGGGTTTGCGCTTCTGGCAAAGTCAGCAGCGCCAATCCTTTGGCCATTTCCGGATACTTTGTCACTGCAGTTAAAGCAATTAACGACCCCAAAGAATGGCCGACAATCACCGCCGGTTCGCCAACGAAACTGCGCCAAAAATCATGCACTAAATCCGCCCACAATGACACGCGATAGTGTTCCGGGGCTTTTTCCGAGGCACCAAACCCCAAAAAGTCGAGGGCGTAAATGGTATGATGTTGGCTAATCGGCATTAAATTCCCGCGCCACTGTCCGAGAGCTGAGCCAAATCCATGCAGAAAAATTAACGGGAGTCCGTTCGGTTTTCCTTGGGGCGATCGCAGGTAAGTGTAGCGGATTTGATACCCTCTCCACACCCAATCTCGCTGACGACCCAGTTTATTCTCAATCGGTTTAGCAACAGATGGGGTTATCATTGATGGTTTTAATCGGTAATATGGCTGAAATTATCTGTAAGGTGGGCAATGCCCACCCTACGCTTGTTTCGTGGTGCAAAAAAACGAGAACAGCTATAACTAAAACAGCAATAATTTACATTTTACTGACTCGGGGTGCGATCGGTGCCGTTTAACCCTCTGCAATGTCCCACAGGAGAGAAGTCCCATGTCTATCCATCGCCAACAGGCAAGCGATTATCTCGAAAAACTACTACAGCAGTACAGTCTCGAAGAACTGAAGGCAAAACTGGAGCAAAATCCCAGTCCTCCCGCGCCGAAACTGCCGAGGGGCGCGCATCTGACGCCAAAACTGGTGGAAAAACGCTATCGAGCGATCGCGGCAGCGCCAGAAATCCGCGACGCCCTGCTAGACGAGCAAACCGAAGCGAATTTAGAGTGCTATCAGCGCAATATCGAAAACTTTATCGGGACGGTAAAAATGCCGGTGGGTCTCGCCGGTCCGTTGCGGGTGAATGGGATTTTTGCCCAAGGAGATTATTATATCCCCCTGGCGACCACCGAAGCGGCGTTGGTGGCGTCTTATAACCGAGGGGCGAATTTAATTGCAGAGGCGGGCGGTTGTGCGGCGATCGTGCTGAATGAAGGAGTCAGTCGCGCCCCCGGATTTGCCTTCCAAACCCTTTCGGAAGCGGGGCAGTTCGTGGTGTGGACCCTCTCGCAACAGGAGCAATTCAAGCGCTGCGCCGAATCCACCACTCGCCACGGCAAGTTAATCGATATTCGCATCAGCGTGGAAGGCAATCACGTTTATCTGGATTTCGAGTTTACCACCGGGGATGCGGCAGGTCAAAATATGGTGACGATCGCCACCCAAGCCATTTGCAACTACATCCAAGAACATTCCCCCATTCAGCCGCAATATGCCTTTGTGGAAGCGAATTTATCCGGTGACAAAAAAGCCAGCGCCCGCTCTTTCCTGCTAGTGCGCGGCAAAAAAGTCAGCGCGGAAGCGATTATTCCGGCTGAATTGGTGGTCAAACGCCTGCACGCCACTCCCACAGAAATGGTGAATTATTGGCGGATGTCGGCATTGGGAGGCACCATGAGCGGCACCATTGGGGTGCAAGGACATTATGCCAACGGACTGGCGGCGCTTTATATCGCTTGCGGACAAGATGTGGCTTGCGTTTCGGAGTCGGCGGTGGGGGTGACGCGGTTTGAACTCACCCCGGAAGGGGCACTCTATGCGGCGGTGACTTTGCCGAATTTAATTGTGGGAACCGTCGGCGGGGGCACCGGTTTGCCCAGTCAGCAGGCTTGTTTGGAGATTCTCGGACTCAAAGGGCCGGGGAAAGCAAAGGCGTTTGCAGAAGTTTGTGCCGGTTTGGCCCTGGCGGGGGAACTGTCGATTATCGGTGCCTTATGTTCGGGGGATTTCGCCCGCGCTCATCAACGTTTGGCAAGGGGAAAGAAATAGAGAATTGAAAAAAGCGATTGTCGGGTGCGTCACCCCCGCCACCCCATCGGTGGATTGTCAGCAAAATCATTTTTTGGGGTGACGCACCCGACGGGGGGACTGCCGGATTTTGGGGGATTAATATGAGTTAATATTCATCGATTTTGGGGGGAAAAAAGATGATAAAAAAATGGTGGATTTATCAAAAAGAACGGTTTCCGGTGGTGGCGAATGGGGTGTTGATTGCGGCGTTTAGTTTGTCGGCGGTTGCCCATTCGATGTTGTTGCGTTCTGGAGGAGAAATTGCCAATTTTGCCACTGGGGGGGCGGTGGCATTTGTCAGTGGGTTTTTGTTTTTTTTGCAGTTGAGAATTTTTGATGAATTTAAGGATTATGAGGACGATCGCCAATATCGGCCCTATCGTCCGGTTCCGCGCGGGTTGGTGAGCTTGCGGGAGTTAGCGATCGCCGGGGTAATTGCCGCCGGAATCCAGTTGGCATTCGCCCTGGGGTTGTCGCCGAGGTTGGTGCTGCTGTTGCTGCTGGTTTGGGGCTATATGGGATTGATGGGGAGGGAGTTTTTTGTCCCGGAGTGGCTGAAAAAGCACCCGATCGCCTATTTAATCAGTCACATGGCGATTATGCCGGCGATCGCCTTTTACTGCATGGCGTGCGATTGGGGAGCGATCGCCACCACACCGCCTGCGGGTTTCACCTGGTTTTTGCTGGTCAGTTTTTTTAACGGCATCATTATCGAAATTGGCCGCAAAATTCGCTCCCCCGACGACGAAGAAACCGGGGTAGAAACCTACAGTGTTTTGTGGGGAAGGCGCAAGGCGGTATTCCTGTGGTTGACGGTATGTGGCGTCACGGCAATTTGCGCCTTGCGCGGGGCGGCGGAAATTGAATTTATGCTGCCGGTGCTGATTTTACTCGTCGGATTGCTCGTCACTGCGGCGCTGGTGAGTCGCGGTTTTTTAGCCCATCCTTACCCCAAAGCGGGTAAGCGAATCGAAATTCTCGCCGGGATTTGGACATTGCTGATGTATTTGAGCCTGGGGGCGATTCCCCTCGGGGTACGGTATTTTTTCCCGTGAGTGTGGTGGTTTCTGGGCGGGAAAAACCCCCCACCGAGGCACTGCTGTAACAAACTGTTATGGAAGGAGTGCAGATAAAGCGGTATAGTTGAGGCGATCGCTCGTGACGAAGATTAAGGACTCGTCGTCTTGCCAAACACATCGTCTGTCAACTCCGAATCCACCTCAACTCGAATCCTCGCGATTACCAACGGGAAAGGCGGTGTGGGAAAAACCACCACCGCTGTGAATCTGGCGGCTACGTTTTCCCAAACACAGCGCATCCTGCTGGTGGATACAGATCCCCAAGGATCCGCCACCTGGTGGGCGGAACGGGGCAAAAAAGGTTTTGCCTTCGATATCGCCCAAGAAAGCGATCCCACCCTGTTGGGGGAATTGCGCCAAATTGAAGGGTACGATTTAATCGTGGTGGATACGCCTCCCGCCCTGAATTCTGAAGGATTGGCGGCGGTGGTGGCGGGTGCGGATTATCTGCTACTCCCGACCCCTCCCGCGCCGATGGATTTGGCGGCGCTGATCGATACGGTCCGCCAAGCGGTGATGCCAATGGATGTGGCCCACCGCGTCTTGCTAACGCGGGTGGATTCTCGGGCGCTGGGAGAAGCTCTGGAGGCGCAAAACACGCTGATCGAACTGGGAATCCCCACTTGTCATGCATTCGTGCGGAGTTTTAAGGCCCACGAACGCGCTGCCCTCGATGGGGTGGCGATCGCCGGGTGGCGCGGCAGAAATGCAAAAGAAGCGGCGGCAGATTATCGCCGGGTAGCAGATGAATTACAGCGTGATTGGAGAAACTGATGGCTAGAAAAAAAATTTCCGATTTAATCCGCAATGAGGCACAAAAACTCCCGGATTCTGAGGGACAATCTGCCCCCAATTCTCCCCCGGATGCGGTGACGCCCGAGGCGTCAGAAGCCGAAAAACAGGGTTCTACCGATGCCGCACCCGCTCCCTCTCATGCTCTCTCGCAATTAGAAAATACCGTCCAGGAATTAAGAACGGCGTTGCAAGAAGCCCGGGAACAAGAAGGCTCTCAAAATCAACAAGTCGCCGATGTAGAATCGCAATTGCAAGAGCTACAAACTCAATTGCAGCAGGTAGAATCCCAATTAAATGCCGCCGTTAAACTCAATAGCGAATTAGACCAAGAAAAGGCTAATTTACAAACTCAATTGCAGCAGGTAGAATCCCAATTAAATAGTGCCGTTCAACGCAATACGGAGTTAGAATCGGCTAAGGAAAATTTAGAAACCCAACTCGAGCAGCTTGAGGAAAAGTTAAAACAAGCCCATCACGATAATGACGAGCTATTGCAAGGAAAAGGCAATCTCGAATCGGAATTGGAGGAGCAAAAGCAATTAAATCAGCAGCTTCAAGAGGACGTGAAGCAAGTGGGCGAGCTAAAGGCGCAGTTAGAAGACGCCAAACAATCCGCCCTGAATTTGGCAGAGGAAAATGAAGCGCTGACGGAACGAGTTAAGGGGTTAAAAGAAGAGCGGGAGAAAGGAACCGTTATGCATAGTTTAGTGGTGAAGAAAACTCGTCCGACTTCGGAAAGTCAGGTATTGCCCGACCCGTTACAGCCAAATGATATGAGTTGGATCGATTAATCCCCCTCGAATTGGCAAGAAAAGGGAAAATTTGGGATCGGGTTTGCAGATCAAATGGGGGCGATTAAAATCGCGCCTTTGCAAGGCAATCGTGCGCCTACGCGGACTGATTCTTTTTAACACGATTGGTCCGCAGGCGATATTAAACGGTTGCGTTTGGCGAGTGGGAAATGGCATCGATCGCTTCGACTACTTGTTCGATCGCGGAAGCTTGTTCTTGGGTGGCGAGGGAAATCTGGCGGGTATTTATGGTCACAGAAGCGATCGCCTCGCGCATTTCGCTCAGGTTGGTGGCAGTTTTCCGAGTGGTGTCTTCGGTGGAATGGACGGTTTGCGTGCCATTTTTGGTGGCGATCGCGGCCACCTCTAGGGTATCTTGAATGGTACCGAGCAAGCGATCGATTTTCTCCGCCGATTGGCGCGAGCGATCGGCGAGTTTGCGAATTTCTGCCGCGACTACGGAAAATCCCCGCCCTTTTTCTCCCGCCCGCGCCGCTTCTACTGCAGCATTGAGGGCTAGCATGTTGGTTTGAGTGGCCAAATTTCCCACTAAGGTGGCGATCGTGCTAATTTCTCGGGTACTCTCGCCCAAGCGTTCCATCTGCTCGGCGATCGCTTCTACGGTGTGTTTCAGGGTGAGGGTGTCGTCGCGCGATCGCTCTACGGAACGGGTGCCTTCCTCTACCCTAGATAGCGCCCGATCCACGCTACCACTCGCCGCCGCACAAGCATTGGCGACCTGTTGGGCGGAGGCTTTTAATTCATCCATGCCCGCCAAGGCTTCTTTCAGTAAGACATTTTGTCGTTTTTCGACATCTAAGGCGGCGGTTTGTGCCGCGAGCAAGTCGGTTTTTTCCTGAATTTGTTGCTCTAATTCATCGGTTTGCACGATCGCTTTTCCGGCGAGGGGACGGAGCAATAAAACCAACCCCCCGGTGCCCAAGGTGGTGAGAAGGGCGATCGCGATCGTAATGCGGAAAATTTGCCGATTCACTGGCGCATACAGTTCCTCGCGATCCATCTTCACCAACACTCCCCAATTGGGAATGTCCAATGGCTCGAAAGCGAGGGTTTCTTGATGGTCAATTCTCTCATTTCCCCGCAGCAATCCGCTTTCTCCCAAGGCGGCTTGTTCGAGGGATATTTTCTCGGTCGTCGATAGGCGGGTGCTATTATCCCGTAAGGGAAAAAACATCTGCAATTCGTCATTTTCTATGCTGCCGAGAATGGTTTCCCCGGTTTGTCCCAACCCGGTGTAATCTTGTACAATGCTCTCTAAACTCTCCACTTTAAATAACACGATATCGGTTCCCACGCGCTCTGATTGCCCGTTGAGAATCGGTGCGCCAACTATCAGATAAGATTCCCCCTCCAGTTCGATGGGAGACCGAATCAGGGCATTTTCCGAGGTCAAAGGGGGTAGCAGCCAAAATTCTGGCGGGATAGCCATTCCCACGCGAACCGCTTTTTTGCCTTCGCGATCGAGTCGCGTGATTCCCACCACTTCTGGCGATTGGTTCAGGGCATCGGTTAAAATATTTTGGCTCACCCGGACGAATTCTTCGGTGGGGATGTCGCCTTGGTTGTAGGCTTCCAATTGTTGGCGGGCTTTGGTGCGACTGGCAATTTGCAAGGCAATACTTTTCGCGCGCGAAACCGATTCTTCGATGGCCATTCCTCGAGTGCGCGCGGCAAAGAGCAAACTTCTTTCTTCGGCTTGTTTGAGTTGGTCGTACAGGGGCAAAATACTCGCGATCGCCACACTCACCCCAATCGCGAGCATTCCCAAAGCAGAATAAATAACCAAGGATTTCTGTAACGTCTTGGCATTGTTTAAATTGGTTTGGTTGGCGTTAGTCATGTTTTCCCCTTTTTGGTGACTTTGGTTGGGCGGTTTTTCTCCAGGTTCTCATTCATACTTTAGCAGTTGGTCGCGGTAAGCAGTTGGGGGGATGTCCCAAGCAACTCTTTTCTATTTTATACAAAACCTGTAGGGTGGGCAATGCCCACCTGAGATTTCCTTTTTTTCCCATAATATTCACCGACTTTCGCCTGCGTTAAAATTGTGGCAGATTCCCACTGAGAAAAAAAGGAAAAGCCAATGGGTAACATTATTGAGGCGACGGAGACTCGGCATCCCCAGTTAGGCGGAAAAGCGGGGGCATTGGCGGCGTTGCAAGATGCTGGAGTGCTGATTCCTCCCTGGTTTGTGGTATCTCCGCAGGCATTTTCCCCCAAGGCAGATTTATTGGCGAGGGGGGGAATTTTGCAGTATCGGGCGGAGGACCTGATGGAGGATGCTGTGAGAGAAGACATCGAACGGGCGATCGCGCAACTGTGCCCGCATGGGGAACTGGTGGCGGTGCGATCGTCGGCGATCGAGGAAGATAGTGCGGAACATTCCTTCGCGGGACAGTTGGAAAGTTTTCTGTTTGTGCCACCGGCAGAAGTGCCGCAAAAGGTGGTAGAGGTGTGGAAATCCGGGTTTAGCGATCGCGTATTGGCTTATTGTCGGGAACGCAATTTGGGCGCGCCGCAAGCGCCTGCGGTACTGGTTCAGCGGATGGTGAATCCGGAGGTGGCGGGGGTTGCGTTTGGGGCGGATCCGGTGTCGGGGCGACGCGGGGTAGCCATTGTGAGTGCGGTATATGGACTGGGGACTGCTTTGGTTTCCGGAGAGTGCGATGCGGACACCTACGAAGTCGATCGCCGGGGAAACATTCTCAAACGGGCGATCGCCCGCAAAACCACCGCCCACCACTCTGGAGAAAATGGCGCAGGGGTGGTGGCGACCCCAGTTGCCGAGGATCGGGCCAATCAATCCGCCTTGGGGGACGATCGCATAGGCGCGGTGGCGAAACTGGTGCGACAACTGGGGCAACACTTCCACCGCCCGCAAGATATCGAATGGGCGATCGCCGACGATAAACTATACTTGCTGCAATCGCGACCCATCACCTCCCTCACAACTCTACCCGACCCCGACGGGGCGCTGAATCTCTGGGATAACAGCAACATTGCCGAAAGCTACGGCGGCGTCACCACTCCGCTCACTTTTTCCTTCGCCCGTCGTGCCTACGAAGAAGTCTACAAACAGTTTTGCAAGCTGATGGGCGTCCCCCGGGAAACCATTGCCCAAAATCGCGTCACCTTTAGCCGGATGCTGGGTTTGATTCGCGGGCGAGTGTATTACAATCTCTTAAGCTGGTATCGGGTTCTCGCCACCTTGCCCGGATTTACCGTCAATCGCCGATTTATGGAACAAATGATGGGGGTAAAAGAACCCCTCTCGGAAGAGATTCTCGCACAAATTCAACCCCCTTCTTCCCCAAATCGCCTGCAAGATGCCCTCCGACTCAGCGGCACAATTGTCGGTTTGTTCGTTAATTATTTCCGATTGCCCGCCAATATCAAACGCTTTTATCTCCGACTCGATCGCGCCTTGAATACCCCCTTACCTGCCCCGCCTAAATCCCTGCGCGCTGATGAATTAGCCGCCTATTATCGCGATTTAGAACACCAATTGCTCACCCGCTGGGACGCCCCCTTGGTTAATGATTTTTTCGCCATGATTTTCTATGGCGTCTTGCGAAAACTGACCGAAAACTGGTGCGGCGATGGGGAAGGAACTCTGCAAAATGATTTAATTAGTGGCGAAGGGGGCATGATTAGCGCCGAACCCGCCAAACGGGTTAAAGAAATGGCAGAAATTGCCCGGGAAAATTCTCCCCTGCCGGCGCTGTTGTGTGAGGGGTCTTTAGGCGAAATTCTCCGAGGAATAAAACAGTGGCCGCAGTTTCGAGAAAAATATGAAGAATACTTGGCTAAATTCGGCGATCGCTGCATGGACGAACTGAAATTAGAAAGTTCTACCCTCCACGATGACCCCTTGCCTTTATTGCGGGCAGTCGGTCATTTGTCGCGGTCCGCTGCAAAACATCAACCGCCCCCAACGGATGCCCCGCTTTCCCCGCGCTGCGCCGCAGAAGCAAAAGTAAAAGAAGCATTACACTCCCATAAATTGCGGCAAATCCTGTTTGCTTGGGTGCTGAAAAATGCCCGCAATCGGGTGCGCGATCGCGAAAATCTTCGCTTTGAACGCACCCGCTTATTCGGACGAGTTCGCCGCATTTTTCTGGAAATCGGCAAGCGCTTTTATGCAGAAGAATTGCTCGCCGAAACCCGGGATATTTTCTACCTGGAAGTCAACGAAATTCTCGGATATATCGAGGGAACCTCTACCACCACCAATTTAAAAGGATTAGTTGCCTTGCGTCAGCAGGAATTTGCCACTTACCAGGACTCACCCCCACCGGGCGATCGCTTTGAAACGCGCGGCATCGTTTATCTGGGAAATCCCTTTTCTGCGCCATTACCCAACCTAACCCTAAATGGCGAAACTTTGCCGCAAAAAACCGGCGATTCGCACCAAGGATTGGGATGTTGTCCCGGTATTGTCCGAGGCAAAGTGCAAGTGGTTTCCAATCCAAAAAATGCAGTGCTAGAATCCGGTTCGATTTTAGTTGCAGAACGTACAGATCCGGGGTGGATTATGTTATTCCCCGCAGCTTCGGGGTTGCTGGTGGAACGCGGCAGTTTGTTATCTCATTCGGCAATTGTTGCCCGAGAAATGGGCATTCCGGCGATTGTTTCCCTTGCCGGCGTCACCCAATGGTTAACGGATGGCGATTGGGTAGAAATGGATGGAAGCAGCGGAATCGTGCGGAAAATTCCGCCTGAATTATAATTCCCAAAAACTCGTTTTCAGAATTACCCTGTTATCCAAACAAATAGCCCGCGCAGGCGGGCTTTGTTCGCATTTATATCGACTCTTGTCGGGTGCGAAAATTATTCTAAAATAAGCACACCGAATCTGGTGTAATGGGACAGGTAGTTTCGGCGATCGGGTTTTTTCTCAGGTCGAGTTTGGCGAGATTGGTTAAAGAAGCGAGGGGAGTAATATCGCGAATTTCATTGTTGCTAAGATTCAGTTCGGTTAAGCGGTTCAAGAAGGCGATCGCGCTGATATCGGAAATCTGATTTACGCTGAGAAATAGGGTATCGAGCTGATTCAAAGAAGACAGGGGGCTAACATCTGAAATCTCATTGCCAGTCAGAAACAACTTATCGAGATTCGTGAGAGAAGACAGGGGTCTGAGGTCGGCAATTTGATTGCTGCTGAGGAAGAGTTCTTTTAGGTTAGTTAAGGAGGAAAGCGGACTCAAATCCGAGATTTGATTGAAATCCAGGGAGAGGCGCGTTACATTGTTGAGGGAAGACAAGGGAGTAAGGTTGGCAATTTGATTGCGTCCCAGAAAAAGAGTGTCGAGATTGGTTAAAAATTGCAGGGGAGTGATGTCGGAGATTTGGTTATCGTAGAGGTCTAGGGTGGTGAGGTTTTCCAGAGAGAGTAAGGGTTGGATATCGCGAATTTGATTGCTGCTGAGATAGAGATATTGCAGGTTAGTCAAACCGGCGAGGGGACTGATATCGGAAACTTGATTGCGACTCAGGTAAATGAGTTGTAAATTGGTGAGGGAAGCGAGGGGTCTGAGGTCGGAAATTTGGCGGTTGCTGAAGGGGAGAATGCTGCGCCGGGAAAGGGCGTCTTGGGCGCGATCGCAATCGGTGGTTCCCGCTTCTTCTAATAAAGCGTCGATGGTTCGTTGGGTTTCTGGGGCGAGACGCAGGCGGTTGGTACACCATTCGCCAAAGGTGCGAAAATTTTCCACCTGTTTGGATTCGCCCGCAGAGATTGGCAAAGCGTATCCGACTAAGGTTAACATTAATCCCAGGGAAACTGCTACACCGCGCTGGCGCTTGGGCGAGGGTTTTTCCCCATGATTGGTTTTCGGGGTGTAGAATCGAGAGAAAAGCGTTTGCCACATGGCAAGTATCTCCTAAATTACATTGGTTGCGAGGACTAACCTATTAATACAGATGTGCTTATGAATGCTGAAGTTGCCGATCGCGCGGATTTTTCTACCATTCGTTATGCCCAATGTTGGGAAGACGCGGATATTTTATTGCCCGCATTGGATATCCAACCGGGAGAAACTTGTTTGGCGATCGCCTCGGCGGGGGATAACGCCTTGGCGATGCTGAGTCAGTCTCCCGCAAAAGTTATCGCCCTCGATTTAAGTGTTTCTCAACTCGCTTGTTTGGAATTGCGCGTCGCCGCCTATCGCGAACTCACCCATCCAGAATTGTTAACCTTTATCGGAAGTCAAAATCCTGGCAAAAAAGGCAGCAAGGAGGCACAAGAAATCTCCGCCTGTCGCGCGCAATTTTATCGCCGCTGTCGTCCGCATTTATCCCCAAAAGTGCAGCAATTTTGGGACAGTCATCCCCAGGAAATTGCCAGCGGAATTGGTACGGCAGGAAAATTCGAGCGCTATTTTGCCCTATTTCGCGATCGCCTGTTGCCTTGGGTTCACCGAAGCGATCGCATTGACGAACTTTTGGCGGGGGGTTGCTTAGAAACCCGGCAAGTTTTCTATCGAGAAAAATGGAATACTTGGCGCTGGCAACTGTTATTTCGCGTGTTTTTTTCGCGTTTCGTCATGGGGCGTCTGGGAAGGGATCCGAGCTTTTTCCAATATGTAGAAGGCACAGTGGCCGATCGCATTTTAAACCAAACCGCCTACGCCCTCACGGAACTGAATCCGGCAGAAAATCCCTATTTACAATGGATACTAAAAGGCTATCATACCACCGCCTTACCTTACGCCCTGCGCCCGGAAAATTTTGCCGCAATTCGCGACAACCTGCATCGCTTAGAATGGCATTGTTGTTCGGTAGAAACCTTTTTAGACCGCATGGGAGAATCGGCCATTGATGCTTACAATCTGAGCGATATTTTTGAATATATGTCCCCGGATAATTATCATCAGTTATTATCCCGGTTGATAAAATCCGGGCGGTCTGGGGCGCGGTTGGTGTATTGGAATATGCTAGTCCCGCGTCAGCGTCCGGAATTTCTCAGCGATCGCCTGCGATCGCTGGATAACTTCGCCCGGGAATTGCACCGAAAAGATAAAGCATTTTTCTACAGTAATTTTATCGTGGAAGAAATTGTTTAAGGGATCCCCGGATCTCAAGGCGACCCCCTCGCCTTATTGCATGTCCCCTGCTTAGGATTGCAGTTGGGTTTGAACGAACACTTGTAGCCGTTCCAATTGGTGTTGTAACTCCTGAAAATACCCCTGAGCTTTGTCCGGAGAATCGGTGGACTGAGGGTGGGTGTGACTCGCCCATTGTTCCAGTTGGGAGGCGATCGCCGATAACGTTTCAGCCCCCACATTGCCCGCCGATCCTTTCAAGCGATGGGCGAGTTTTTCAATGGCCTCCAAATCCACCGATGCGATCGCTTGTCCCAAGGCATCAATATCCGAATCCGCCGCATCCAGAAACGCTTGTAACAGTCGTTTTTGCAAGGCAATTTTGCCCCGGGAGAGGTTGTGCAACCGTTGCAGATTCAGCGGTGTATCGTCCGAGGGGTTTTGTGCTACTTGGCCATTGTGCGAGGTCGGGGGCGAGGCGGGAGGTGCGGTTTCTGTCTCGCGTTCTGCAGGGCGGCGGCTATGCTGCGATTCCGGTGCGATCCAGCGTTCTAGCACGTCGGATAGGTCATCGAGTTCCACCGGTTTGCTGAGATAGTCATCCATTCCCACCGCGAGGCATTTCTCTCGTTCGGCGGGCATCGCGTGAGCGGTGAGAGCGACGATCGCCGTATGACGCTCGCTATTTGCCTCCCGTTGGCGCAGTTCTCGCGTCGCCTGATAGCCGTCTTTCACGGGCATCTGACAATCCATCAGCACCAAATCCCACTCCTCTTGCGACCAGCGATCGAGCAATTCCTCACCGTTGGCCACACATTCTGCCTGATACCCCAAAGCTTCCAGTTGACTGAGAATCACTTGCTGATTCACCGGATGATCTTCCGCCACCAAAATTCGCAGTTCGAGTTTTTGTGAGGAAGAAACCCGGGGTGAGGCGGGGGCGTCGTCGATTGGGGGGCGGGATGTTTCTGATTCTTGGGCGATCGCCTCTGGGTTGCGCTTGGCAAATGCCACTTGACTTCTCACCGCCGCCACTTCTCGCGTCAACTGGGTTGTGCTACAATCCGCCACCGCCGGATCGGCAAGTACCGCCGCCACCAGTTTTTCAAATAACTGAGAGGTTTTCACCGGTTTGAGCAGATAATCGCAACAGCCTTTCCCCAGCAACTCCTCCACGCGATCGCGCTGTTGCAAGGAAGTGAGCAGCAACAACCGCGTTTGCCCCAACTGCGGATGGCGACGTACCATCTCGATGGGGGAGTCTTCTCCCTCGCCGGAAGCTAACTGCACGTCCAGCAGTAGCACATCATAGGGTTGCTGACGCGCGATCGCCTGTCGCATTGCCTGCAGCGCCCTTTCCCCGGAAGCCACCGCATCGGAGTGCATTCCCCAGGAATGTGCTAAATATTGTACCACTTGCCGGGTCTTGCGCGGTTCGGCAGCCACTAACAATCTGCGCCCTGCCAAATCCAGAGGCATGGGGGGCGACATTGCATCGCATTGTTTCTGCACTTCTACGGTAAACCAAAACGTCGAGCCAACGCCGACCTCACTTTCTACGCCGATTTCGCCGTCCATCAATTCCACCAACTGCTTGCAAATCGCCAGTCCCAGACCGGTGCCGCCATACTGGCGCGTGGTAGAAGCATCTACCTGAGAAAACGAGCGAAACAGCTTTTCCTGTCCTTCCGGGGAAATTCCCACCCCGGTATCCGTGACGCTAAAGCGCAGGCGCAAAGTGCTATCCGTGGCACCGGCCCAGGCGACTTGTACCACCACATCGCCGCTGTCGGTAAACTTAATCGCATTCCCCACCAAGTTGAGCAAAATCTGACGCAACCGACGCGGATCCCCGCGCAACAGTCGCGGCACCTGCGAATACACCAGCACCACCAACTCCAGCCCTTTCATTTCCGCTTGGGCGGTGAGAATTTCCACGACTTCTTCCATAAAGGTATCTAAGTTGAAGTCCAAGGTCTCCAACTCCATCTCACCGGCTTCCAGTTTCGAGAAGTCGAGGATATCGTTAATCACGCTAAGCAAATGTTGGGCGCTGCTGTGGATTGTGCGGGCAAAGTCTCCCTGTTTCGGGGTTAAGTCGCTTTGCAGTAACAATCGTGCCATGCCCAATACCCCATTCATCGGGGTGCGGATTTCGTGGCTCATGTTGGCGAGAAACTGTGAGCGGATCGAGAGGGATTGCAATGCGGCTTCTCGCGCTTCCACTAAGGCGGCTTCATAGGCTTTGCGATCGCTGATATCCCGCTGAATCCCGATAACGCGCATCCCTCTGCCCCGGGCATCTCTCTCGCACACTTTACCGCGATCTAACATCCATTTCCAATCCCCGGATTTCGTCTGCATCCGATATTCCATTTCATACACCGAGGTTTCCCCTTCTAAATGCGCCTGTAACGCCTGCTGCACTTGGGGTAAATCTAAGGGGTGAATTAACCGATCGCGCGCGTTCATCGTCGCTTCGATTTCATCTACATCGTATTCGAGCATTCGACTCCACTGCGGGCTGTAATACACCGATCCGCTGGTGACGTTCCAATCCCACAATCCTTGTTCGGTTCCGTCTAAGGCAAGCTGCAATCGCTCCTGACTCTCGCGCAGTGCGGCTTCCGCTTGTTTGCGTTCCGTCACATCCATCACCACGCCATCCCAGAGAATGTCGCCGTTAAATTGCTTTTCGGGACGGGATGAGGCGGAAATCCACTTGCACTTTCCCGAAGGCGTGACGATCCGCCCTTCCCACTGCCATCGAATTAGCGTTTGTGCCGATCGCATCACCGAGTGTCTCCAACTCTGGCGATGACTTGGATAAATTCGGTTCTCAATTTCCAGGGGGTTGTTCTGAATCTGTTGCGGTGTTAGTTCGTAAATGTCTCGACAACCAGAACTGACAAAGGGAAAGGACATGTTCCCGTTGGGTTGCAGTCGGAATTGATAAATCATTCCCGGAACGTTATCGGCTAAGGTTTGAAATCTCGCTTCACTTTTGCCTAGGGCGACTTCCACTTGAAAGCGATCTCTCATTTCCCGCTGCAGTTGCTCGTTTGCCTGGGTTAGGGCAAAGGTCCTCTCTTCTACCATCAGTTCTAGGTGTTTTTTGTACTGGCGCAACTCCTCTTCGATGCGCTTGTGCTGCGTAATATCCCGCCCTTCGGCAATAATCAGGCTGACTTCACCGAATTCGTCGATGACGGGTTTGAAAGACGCATCAATGGTCACTAATTTGCCGTTGACGCTGGGCACTTGGAATTCCGTTCTCACCACCTGCCCTTGCAGTGCTTTTTCGATTGCCCCTCGCGCATATTTGGCAAACCCTATCGGCTTTTCCTCCACCCTCGGCGCACTCCACCACGGCGTTTGCCAAAAGGGCTTGGCGATCGCTTCTTCATGCTTTAAACCACTAAATTCTAGGGCAGTTTGGTTGACTTCCAGTACCGTTCCGTCGGTGGCGAGTAACCCGATAAATTGAAAGGCTTGGTTGAAAATCGCACGAAAGCGCTTTTCGCTTTTTGCCAGTGCCTCTTGGGCAATCTCCCGTTCCTTCATTTCTTGCGCTAGTTGCTGATTGGCTTGTTGCAGTTCCTCCGGAGAGGGAAGACTCAGCGCTTTGGGAATAATCCACACTAATAGCACGGCGGTGATTAACGAGATGAGTGCCGTTATGGCTTTGATCGCCCCGGAAACCCAGTAGGTGGGGTGCCACAAGGTCCAGACTTCCATCAAATGCGTGGTGCCACACGAAAGGATGAAGGCACTAAACATCCAGAAAATCCAGGGAAAGGGCAAATGCTCTTTTTTGTTGACGAAGTACACCAGCATCGCCGGAATGGAATAGTACGCGAGGGCGGTTAAGGCGTCGGAGAAGATATGCAACCCGACTAAGGGCGGTTTCCACAGGTAGCAATGCCCGTGGGGAATGAAGCTGTCGGAAAACAAATTCATCAATACCATTGTTTTTTGCGCGATTGAGTGTTTTTACTGACTACAGGTGGGAAATAACGTTTCTCAATCATTATCCCCTGCTCGTCGGGCCGATCGCGAGGCGGCTGCTTGTAAATACGCAGTTCTGTCTCCAGTGGGAAAACGCCGATCGCAAGAAAAGCGCTTTTGCTGTCATCTCTCTAGAGGCATCAATCTTGGCGATCGCCCTTCTTTCTCGTCCCTATCTTACCAGACGATCGCTCGATGACCGACGCTCCCTTTATGTTCCCCTCTCTCCCTTGCTCTCCCCCTAAATTCCTTTTTGCAAAAAAAAGGTGCGATCGCTCATCCTCTGCGATCGTCACACATGTTGTATGACACCACTGTTCAAGGGCGATCGTCTCGGGGAAGGGGTGAACCTGTTATCCGGCTGTTACGAAATTGAAAATTTAGAATTGAAAATTTAAAATTTAGAATTTTTGACTCATACCCACTCACCCTTGCAAAACTCTGTTTCCATAGAGCGCCCCCCCGCAACGCCGCTTGAGGGGGCGTCACCCCTCCTGGTTCCTTGGGAAAATCTCATTGACGGAGATTAACAATTAACAATTAACAATTAACATTTTTGGCGAAAGTATCGAAAATTACCAAACCAGTTCTTCGCATCAAAGCAGAAAGTAATTCTATCATAAAAGCGGCTTCAATCGGGGAGATAAAATTTTTTTCGGAATCTATGAAAGATTTAGTCTCTCCCGAAACTTTTTTCCCACCCTTTTCGTCCTATGATATTGAGATATCTAATTATTAATACTCCGGAGTAGAAGGTGATTACTCTGAACTTGGTGCATCCTAATCAACAAACCCCTTCTCAAAGTTGGACCTTTGAGAACGAAGACGTGATTCGTATCGGGCGTGCCCTCGATAACCACGTGATTCTCTACAGCGCGGTGGTGTCCCGCCACCACCTGGAACTGCACCGCATCGGGTGCAATTGGAAAATCCTGAATTTAGGCCAAAATGGGACTTACGTGAACGATCGCCCGATCGTGCAAGCCCCCGTCATCGATGGAACCATCATCCGTTTGGCGCGATCGGGTCCGCAAATTGCCATTTATAAAAAGGCCCATCAATTTAAAAACGTTCGCCAACACCAAGCCCACTTACTGGTGGGATAAAAAGTTAACAAATAGGAGAAAATTGTCAACCGTGATTTTGCGGAAATCACATTTAAAAACCTCCGGGAAATTACCGATAGACCCTGGAGTGTTGAGGGACGCGGAATCGTTCGTTGTCCCGAGATCCTTTAGGCGATGCAGGGGCGTTTTATTCACTGGCGGCGATGCGATCGCGAATCTCTAAAGCGGTTGCCGGTGCCAACAACACCCCATTGCGATAATGCCCAGTGGCCAACAAAACATTTTCAAATCCAGCTAACGGGCCGATAATCGGGGCGGGTTGCCCTTCCGGACGCGGACGCAATCCCGACCAGGTGCGGACCGTTTTGGCCTGCGCTAATGCGCGACAAAATTGCAATGCTTGGGTGCGGAGTTCTTCTAACAATGCCGGATCCCCTGCGATATCCCTACCCGGTTCCGGGAATTCCACCGTTGCCCCCACCCAATAGTCCGTAATCGCCTCCGAACCGCCAATGCAGGGTACAATATGTACGTCATTTCCCGTAATCACCGGTTGCTCTGTGGCATCGCCGATGGGATTATCCATCTGAAGCTGCAAGGCTTGTCCGATAACCGGGCGAATGTCTACCGGGCGTTCGAGATGTGCGGTGAGGGGAGTAGAACCCAGTCCGGCGGCCACCACGAGCCAATCGAGTTCTAAACTGCCGTTGCTGGTTTCTACGCGATCGCAGATACTTTGTGTCTCACTTTTTTCAGTATAATTCGCATCCTCCACCGCGACGCCAAACTGAAACGAAACCCCATTGCGTTCGGCGGCGGCGACCAAAGCGCGGGTCAAGGCCACCGGATCCACTTGGCGGTCTTGGGGCGAATACACCGCCGCCACCATGTCTAAATCCGCAAGCTGGGGATAGGCCATTCGCGCCTCATAAGGCGGTAAAATCTCCAATTGCCAGCCGCGATCGCGACGAGTGGCAGCCAATTGTTCCCATTTAGCCATATCTTCACCGGGAAAGCAGAGCTTGAGAATGCCATGTCGGTTGTAGGGAATATGACCCTCAGCGATCGCTTCTAACTCCGGAATCAAAGTTTCGTAGCGCCGCAGACTGGTTTCGCGTAACCGCCAGCCCCTCCCTTTCACTTTGTGACTGATGATGCCCATCATCACCCCCAATGCGGCGGCGGTACATTCTTGCGCCGGTTCTTGGCGATCGACCACCGTAATATTCAGGTTGGGAATCAAACTCAATTCGTAAGCGATCGCGGCACCAACCACACCGCATCCAACAATTACAACGCGAGTCATTGTTTTGTCCCCCAATAAAAGTCATCGGATAAACCAGGGGGGAAGCCAAACTCATAACCGCCGCTTCTCCCCAACCCCAAGCAATCGCCTGGGGTTTTCCGAGAAAAATTCAGGGCGGGCGCGAAGCGGGCGATCGCGCGCTAAGCCCGCCCCCACAGGGGTTATTCCCGGGAAAATATTTAGATTCGAGGATTAAGCACTCGGAATTAAATCCAAGAACGCATCAAAATCGACGATCGCTTCCCCATATTTTTCCACAGCTTCGCTGTAGTCAGCTTCAGCCGCCGCCGCATCGATCGCCTCTAAATCGCTAAACAGCGCTTGGGATTTGCGACGGGCGGTTTTTTGTTCTCGATCGTCGAGATTGCGGGTGACATAGCTCATATCCCGGCGCAAATCGCCAAGCGGACCGTGGATAAAGGTTTCCACATCAACCCATTTGCGATCCACGATTAACTGTTCCAGTTCGCTCATGCGATCGCGCAGACTGAGCAGGTCTCCTTTATATTCTGCAATAATCTCGAGCTGACTGGGCGAATAAACCGGGGGTTTGGCCGCTTGTTGGGGAGCGCAGCTCACCACAAACACCATCACCAATGCCAGAATAGAAGCAAGAATTGACCGAAAACGTCCCATAACGTGGTTTTTTCCTTTCACTAACTGATTCATTCAACAAAAATATATCAAGATTGGGTTCATTGTTCATTAATTCGGCTTTCAGCGCAACCCCAACCCTGATTTACACCGCCATGCGCCGCAGAAACGGGACAAGCGCCTCGATGACTGGTTCGGACCAATGTTCTTGTGGATAGTGACCCGCCTCTTCGATGGCGATAAATTCCCCATCCTCTAGAATTTGCGCGAAAGCCTTGGCGTCGTCGATGGGCAGCCAAGGGTCGCGAGTCCCCCACAACACCAGGGTGGGTTGGCTCCACTCCGGAAATCCGCTGGCAATTTCCCCCATTGCCGATTTCAGTTGCAGGTTGCGAACGATGGTCAACAGCGATCGCCCTGCGGCGGAACTTTTCAAAAACGGGCGGCGGTACATATCTAAATCTTGCTCGGAGATGGTGTACCCGCTACCGGTTTCCAGGGTGCGATCGACTAATAGGGGGTCTTGGGTCATCATGTCTCCCACTAAGGGCAAACCGAGTTGCTGAATTTTCCAGGGTAACTTCGCCTTCGGGGTCACGGGGGCGTTGAGAATCGCCAGACGCACCACTTTCTCCGGATGACGCAGGGCGAATTGCAATCCCACGGATCCCAAAAAGCCTTGCACCACCAGATGAAAGCGATCGAGATTCAAGCTGGTCAAAAACCCATCGAGGGCTTCCACAAATGCATCCGGCGTATAGGCAAAGTCGCTTTTATTCGGTTTCGCGGACAACCCACAGCCAATCCAATCTGGGGCGATCGCCCGAAATCCTTGTTGAGCCAGGTCTGGCATCACCTCGGTCCAGCAAAAACTCACCGCCGGTATCCCATGCAACAGCACCACCGGCGCTTTGTCAGTTTCTGACTCCGGCTTGGCTTCCAGATAGTACCACTCCAGCCCCCCGACTTCAATTCGTTTCTCTTCAATGCCCACGATTTTTGTCACTACCATAGTCAACGTTTTGAGCTTACCGCATTTCCCCTGCCCGTCTTTTCAGCATTCCTGTAGCAGTAGGGTGGGCAAGGAATTGCCCACCCTACAGGAATGCTTAAAAAAAAGGGGGGCAGTGCCCCCAAAGATATGTAGCCAATCGATTGAGAACTTAGAAGTTCATTTCGGCGGCTTGAACTTTCTCGACCTGTTTCTTCTTCAAGACGAGCATAATTTGAGACAGGGTAACGATCGCGAAGAAGGCGAGCAATCCTTTAATCCGCGCCGAACTTTGCAGGACGATTTCGGTATCCACTTGACCGAAACCGCCGACGTTGGGATTATCGGTTAGGGCTTGACCGGCACTCACTTCTTCACCTTCCGACACGATCAATTCCGGTCCGGCGGGAATGGTATCCACTACGGTTTCACCATCAGCCATTTCGATGGTGACTTCATAACCCCCACTTTCGGGTTTGGTAATTTGAGTAATGGTTCCCGCTTCAGAGGCGTTATAGACGGCATTATTGGTCTTGTTGCCGGCAGGGTAAACCTGTCCGCGTCCTCGGTTTCCGCCGACGTGAACGGCATATTTACCGTATTTGATGTTTTTGTCGGTGTCGGGGTTGGGCGAGAGCACGGGGAAAACGATTTCTTGGTACTGTTCGCCCGGTAACGGCCCGACGATTACCACGTTTTTCTGGTCTTCGCTGTAGGGCTGGAAGTACAATCCGCCGACTTTTTCCTGCATTTCTTCAGGAATGCGATCCGGCGGTGCGATTTGGAAGCCTTCGGGCAGCATTAAAACGGCACCCACATTCAATGGCCCTTTTTCGCCACTACCGGTCACTTGCTGCACGTTGGTGTCGTAAGGCATTTTCACCACGGCTTCAAACACCGTGTCGGGTAACACCGCTTGCGGGACTTCCACTTCGGTGGGTTTTTCCGCTAAGTGGCAGTTGGCGCAGACGATGCGTCCCGTGGCTTCACGGGGGGTTTCCGGGGCGGTTTCCTGTGCCCAGAAGGGATACGCAGCCGCTGACTGGGGTGCAGCAATGTCGGAAATCAGGAACAGGGCGAGGGTTGCCACAGCTAACAGGATGCCTTTGGCGATCGCTTGTCTGCTGTGCCGCCAAATGCGCGACAAGGAAGTTAGTTTCATCTGAAATGGGAAGATGTCAGCTAAACGGTCAAATAACAACAGGTGAAATGGAATCGAATGTCCGAGGGGCACAGATTGCGATGCCTTAAGTCCACCACGGCTTTTCGCCGGTGCGGAAGTCGGTTTCCTTCCAGGGGGTGAACAGGACTTTATCGTCTTCCACGTTGGCATTCACCAGTGCCAGGGATAATGGCGCAGGTCCGCGCACCACTTTGCCTTCGCTGTTGTACTGGGAACCGTGACAGGGACAAATGAATTTGTTCTCGCTGGCGTTCCAGGGCACGACGCACCCTAGGTGGGTACAGACGGCGTTGAGTCCGTACTCCGCTAGGGTTTCGTCTTGCTGAACCACCAGGTAGGTGGGGTCGCCTTTTAGTCCCTGGGCTAGGGTGCGATCGCCAGGTTTGTGGTTGCTTAAAAACTCGCTGACGCTAATATCATTGCCCAAGGCATCTTTGGCGGTAATACCACCACCGGCACCCCCTGCAGATGGGGGAATGAAGTATTTAACCACTGGATAAAGTGCGCCCAGTGCCGTGCCGGTTACAGCACCGAACGTCAAGAAGTTCATAAATTGGCGACGCCCCATGCCGGGTACGTCAGGAGTTCCGGAAGCTTGAGCCATGAGTGAATTTGCGACCTCTGTGTTAACTTCTATGTCCTAGACTCTCAGGAAAGAGCTAAAATTGGTCAACGGGAGTTTAATGAATGCGTCTATATCGCTTCAGCCACTACCTCCCTCGGCAGCGACCATCATTAGAGAATGACTCTTAATCGAGCCTTTCTCAACAAATTATTACATTCTTTGTCGCGCACGATCGCATTTTTACCGTGGAGAACCCCCCGAATTGTAACAAAATGTAAACTATCGTTCTCAGATTCGACAGATTGCTCTATGACCGGACAGCAGTTACGTCAGCTATTGCTCGATAAGTGGGGCCGCTCTTACGACATCCAAATGCGGCGCACTCAAGGCAAGATTTTCGTGCAAATTATGTGGAAATACCTCGAACAAGCCTCTTTCCCCCTCTCTGAGGCAGAATATCTGGCCCATTTGGAGGATGTGGCCCTTTATCTCCACGCTTGGGGAGGCACCGATCGCGTGCAAACCTACATCCAACAAACCCGGGAACGCCCCCGCCTGGGAAAAGCCGTTAGCATTCCCCTGGATTTAGGCGAACGCGCCTCGGAATGGATGTTGGAAAATTTTTAAAATCACAGGTTGTTAATTTCCAGTTGCCACCAGTGGCATCTTCAAATCTCAAATGAGTTGCTTATTGCAAATTGTAAACCAGTAAGACCCCTGGCAAGCGGAGGGACAGCGATCGCTCAAGCGGTTTTAGACAAATCCTCGATGGTTTCCGTGGCGGCACATTGAGGCATGGCGATCGTAAAGACAGTGCCCACGCCCACTTCACTGGCGACCCAGATTTGACCGCCAAGCAAATCCACCGCCCGCTTCACGATCGCCAAACCCACTCCAGTGCCCGAGGCATTCGACACATTTGTAGCCCGATGAAACAGGTTAAACAAATTCTCTAAATCCGCTTCTGGAATGCCAATACCTCGGTCCTTAATCCGGAAGACAAACTGTCCCTTCACCGTATTCCAATCACAAGAAATCGTACTCCCCGAGGGGGAATATTTAACCGCATTGCCCAACAAATTGACCAGAATTTGCCGCAGCAGAGTCGGGTCGCTGGTTAATTGAGCGTTTTCTGTAGTAGTCGTCCGCACAAAATGGTGGGTTTTACCGGAAATTCCCGCTACATCTTGCCACACATCTTGACATAAACTGGCAAAACAAACCGGAACCAATTTGCGGTTTTCCCGGCCAGATTCCGCTCGACCGAGGCAAAGAAACCCATCAATCAATTCTGTGGTTGTTTTCACAGTTTCCCCGATTTTTTCAAAATATTTCAGACGTTGCTCGGGGGTCATTTTTTGACTGTGAAGCTTGAGCAAATCGTTGGTGGCGGAAATCACCGTTAAAGAGGCGCGCAATTCGTGGGAAACCATCGACAGCAGTTGGGTTGTTTCCCCAACGCCATCCGGTTCTCGAGTCTGTTGGGGTGCGCTCAGCGGTTCCACAATGCCTTGATAGCCCAAGGGACGACCGTCGCGATCGCAAATGAGGCGCAGGTGTTCGCGAATCCAAATGATTTCCCCATCTTGGCGATAAACCCGCGACTCAAAATGTTTAATCCAGTGACGCTCTTGCAACAAATTCATCAACTCGGCATAGCGCCTCGGATCCACATACAATTGCTCGCCTTTGTTAGTGACGCTGGCTTGCAATTGTTCTGGGGAATTGTAACCCAAAATTCGCGCCAGGGTTTGATTGACTCTAACATAACCCCGATGGGGAATGGCTTGAAAAATACCCACAGCCGCTCGGTTCAGAACATGGCTACACTGGAAAGCGACTCTGTGTGGGATGTCCCACTGCTTCTCTGGTAACTCGGTCACAATAGTCTCCATAAGGGATGAAAGCTTGAACCCGTCTAACAAATAATTTTGGTGGAAATACAGATGCAGGTGAACCCAATGCCTTTCGGCGTCTGGATCGAACCGCGAGCGAAACGGAGGGACTTGCCCCTCGCCGGGGTGTGCTTGCAGATCGATCCCGGCTTTGGCACGACAACGGTATTAATATAGAAAATCTCCGTGCTTTAGCTCAGTAGTCCTGACTACAAACACCGCGAAGTTTGACATAAAACTGAAAGGAATGCTTTCAAGGGGGAAACTCTGGGGGAAGGCCAAGGCTTAAGCGGGCAATTCAAACGCAAAAAATGCGATCGCCCTGGGGTATCCGATCCCCAGGAAAACGCGATCGCGGCAGAGTTCGAGTGGGGTCAGGAGCAATCAGCGCCCCATCAGTTTTACGAAACCGATTCCGCCAAAATACAAACTCAGCACCGCACTGGCCAAAAGACTTTGGGTAAGGGGATCGGTACTCGGGGTCAAAACGCCCCCCAAAATAGCCGCGCCGAGTACCACCACCCGCCAACCGGCCAGCATTTGCCCGGAAGACACGATCCCCAGCAAACCCAACAGGGCTTGAATGACCGGGATCTGGAATGCTAATCCCGTGCTGAATAACAACAGCAGTACGAACTCAAAATAGCGATCGATAGACCACATCTGGTCTACCACCCCGGAACCGTAGTTAATAAAGAAGTTCAGGGCAGCCGGGATCAGGGCAATATAGGCAAAGAAAAGACCGACGCCGAATAGCAGGGTCGATCCCAAGACGATCGGCCCGATAACCCGGCGTTCTCGGCGCGACAGTCCGGGAAGGACGAATTGGATAATCTGATAAAGGACAAACGGACTCGCCACCAGCAAACCGCTGTAACCCGCCACTTTCACGGTGACAAAAAAATATTCCCCCGGTGCCAGTTGCAAAAAGTTGGCTCCTTGGGCGGGAATTTCGAGCAGTTGCACGATCGGTTTGACAAACAAGAAACACCCGACGATCGCGAAGAATACGGCAATGATGGAATAAAAAATCCGCATCCGCAGTTCTTCGAGGTGGTCAAACAGCGACATTTCCACTTCATCGGGAAACTCGTCGAGTTCGTCATTCGCTTCCGGGTCTTGATAGTCGGCGGGGTCGTACAGTTTCGGTGGATCTTGCTGGGTAACAGTATCCATGTCTGGGCTTGGCGTCATGGGTCAAATGTTGTCAAGGGTTCTTTATTTTATTTTAGTGGCAAGGGAGGGGGTGAGGACAATTCGGGATCCATCGCGGGCGATCGCGCCTCTGGGTGGTCAGGGATGAACCTCGCGAGGCAATCCCAAGGGCGCATAGAACGGTGGTCTTAAGTGAGAAAAAAGGCGGGCAAATTCGAGACAAGCGGCAGTGATTTTCCGGATCTAGCGGAACAACGCCTGGTTTTTGTGAGAAATTCCACCGTGGCAATTTTTTATATGAGACTCTAGCCCGTGGTTCGATCGCAATAACAGTAGGGTGCGTCACCCCTGCACTTCCAGCCGTGGAATCTCAGCCAAATGTAATGCGGGGGTGACGCACCCTCCGGCGATGCGGTTGGGACAGCTCACTTATTCTGCTTCAGCTAATACTTTTTCTAATGCGGGATAATCGATTTTAGCATTATGCCGTTTATCCAGCGGAATTTTTTCCACCACGCGAATGGTTTCGATATTGGCCCATTTTAGGGAATCGAGTAGGGAAGCCAAACTGCGATCGACCGAAACCCCGGATTTCCGCCTTTTCTTCGGAGCCATTTCGATGACCAAGGTTCGCTGATAGTTATAATAGAGAAAAGCAATACATTGCACGTCGGAATTGAAATTGGCGGCGCATTCCACCGCAAACGGATAGAGGGTTCCATATTTATCTGTAATGCAGGCTTTGCAGCGCCCGAGCAACCACAACCGTCCCTCCTCATCCAGATATCCTGCATCCCCCGTGCGGTGCCAGGGTTGTTCTTCTACTTTAAATTTGGTTTCTTCATCGCCGACGCCATATAAATATCCCGGCAAAACATGCTCGCCACTGACCACAATTTCCCCCGGTTCTCCCACCCCGTTACAGAGCTGGGAAAATTCTTCTCGATTGTACGGACCGATCGCTTCTCCCCATCGATTTTTGATAATTTTTAGTTGGATTTCTTCCACGGGTTTTCCCACGAGCAATCCGCCACCTTGTTGCATGGTTTGCAAATCTTTCGAGTGGATTTCCGAGCGGGAAATATGGGCGATGGGTTCGGCTTCGGTAGAGCCGTAAACGCCGATGATTTCCGCTTGGGGCGCGATTTGATGCAGTCGATCGAGTAGGGGGGGAAATACTGGTGCGCCGCCACTGTAGATTTTTTGAAAATTGGTCAGGGTTTGCTTGCGTTTGATGCACTCTTGGGCGAGGCGCGCCAATAAGGCGGGGGAGGCGGCGGTGCGGGTGGGTTGATGTGTTTTGATTTGGGATAAAATCGGTTTGGGGGCGATCGCTCCAGGATATTTTAAGTCAGCGTTGGGAATCACGCTGGTGACGCCAGAGGCGAGATTGGCTAATAAGAAAATCGGCAAGGTGGTCAAATCTGTTTCCCCCGGAGTAAGGGCGATCGCATTCGATAGGGCACGGTACTGTGCGATTAAAAATCCGTGGGTGCGTTGAGCGGCTTTTGGTTCGCCGGTACTTCCAGAAGTAAAGGTAATCAGCGCCGGCGTTTCTGGGGTACAAGGTTCGATCTGGGGGTCGGGTTCCAGTTTTTTCGCACGATTCCAGGAGGTAGCTCCGGGAAAGGGAAATCCGATCGCAAATTTGAGGGGAATTTGTTGTAATTGCCACGCGCGGAGGCGCAAAAAATGGGCTTTGAAGCTAGCGATTAAGGCTTTTGGAGGACGCAGGGTGCAGCAGCGAGCCAGATGGGCTTTGCCCGCTGAAGGATCCAGGAAAGTGGCGATCGCTCCTAACCGAAAAATCGCGATCAGCGCCACGTACAGTTCCACCGACATGGGCTGAAACAAAAGCAGGGAATCCCCGGGCTGTACTCCCTTTTGTCGCAACAGTGTCTGAGTGCGACGTGCCGCAAGTTCGAGTTCGGCAAAACTCACGGTGCCAGTTTTGCCTCGGGTGAGATCCAGAATCGCTGGAGTATCTGGGCACTCTTCAACTTGTTTGTGTAGAATTTCGGCAATGTTCATATCTCTGAGGGTGGATAAGCGGGTGGATGAGAGGATGAGCGCTCGGCACCAATTGGATAACGCGGTGGGCAAAATAGTTTGCACTTAGCTATCGTTGGTCATTGGTCATTTGTCGTGGGTCATTTGTCCTTGGTTACTGGTTGTTGGTTATGCAGATTTTTGAAATTTTTAATTCAAAATTCTTCAACGGGAATTTTCGCGTATCGGTGGGGAATCGGGGAAAAGAGCGTCTACTGAAATATATCGCGCTGCAATGAGATTTGCCTAGGGGAGTGGAGACACTTTGGGAGTGGGAATGAATGAAATTTTACAGTGGGTTAGGGGTTGAGCGGTTTGGCAAATAGGGCATAACGGCGGATGGTTTTAGCGTAGCGATCGCTAAGATTTCGGGAAGGATTGGCATCGTGCATTAAGGCATGGATAGCGCGGGTATATCCCATTTCTTTAGCGGTTTCTTGACATTGAGCAACGAATAAATTCCCCAACCCTGCATACTGGCGTCCGGGCAAAACGGCGACGGTTTTGATGATGATGGTATGGATTGCTGGGTCTCGTTCGGCTTCGAGCCAGTCGGGCAGGGCAAATAAAAATCCGATTGGTTGGTCGCGATGGGTGGCGATCGGGATGAATTCGGGACGCAAATACGGACGTATTTTTTGATATTGGGCGATAAATTCTTCTGCGGAAATTGGGGTGTAAAGAAAGTTCTGGCGAAAACTGACACTGGCGATAGTGTAAATGCGCTGCAATTCGGTTTCAAAGTGTTCTATTTCCAGGTTTCGGATGTGAATGCCCAACTTTTCTAGGCGATCGCGCACGCGCTCCAGGCGGGGGTCACTTTGGCTTAAATCGGTATTGACAGCAGAACTATATTGTGCTATTGGTGTAAACTGCTGGGCGGTAAAATGGCGCGGCCAATCCTCGGGGTTGTTGGGTTCTAAGAAAAATATCGGTTCGCTACCGCGATCGCAAATCAAGCGGTAGCTTCGCCAGGTGTTACCATTCATCGGTCCGATGGCGATGGTACAACCGCGATCGCTCAGTTCTTGGCAAGCGTGGTGCAATAATTGCTCGCCGGCAGGGGCATCCACAGCGCCATAATGCCCGATCGCCCCCACGCGATGGTCTTCTAGGGGTGGGGTTGCGTTCCACCACAGGGAACATCGGGCAACCAGTTCGCGATCGTCCCTCACCAGCATCCAATGGGCATCGGGGGATTCTTGCTGCAACTGTTGCCCACTGACGGGGGATAAGCTGGTGAGATGGGCGGCATGTTCTTGCCAAGACGCAATGAGTTGCGCCTGGGGAGTGATTGGAATTGAAATTAGGCGATCGCTGGTCATGTTTCCTGGCTGTTTTCTTTTAATTTTATGGCAAATTGACAATTTTCGGACAGTTACCTTGGCGCAGTTGGGGATGAGGTCATACCTGTTTGCTCATTTAATGGGCATGGGGGAGAGTTTTTCAAAGAAGCAGAGCCTCAAAAGTGGCGTTTCTAGGCCGATCCAAGAAACAAGCGGTTAATTTGTAAGTTAAGCGAATCATTGCCCCAAAACTCAGAAGTATTTTCTCAATTCTCAATTCTCAATTCTCGTTTTCCTCCTTACCCCGGAATCGGATAAAGGGGAATTAACCCGATCGCCGAACATAGGGTAACGATCGCGGCGCGAATCACCCACAGGGGCAGATGGTGGGGGCATTGGCGCAGGAGGAACTCGGCGCAACAGTGAGAAAATGCGGCAAGGGCGATCGCGGCGAAGGCAAGGGGAAGATGGGGCAGGATTGCGCCTTCGAGAATCGCATAGGGAACGAACAACAGCAGTCCGCTTTTGAGAATAGCGGTGAGGGCAAACGTAAGAAATTTGCGCTTTGGCATCCGGGGATGTTCCTTGGGGATAACCAGATCGATAATCGCCAAATGGGCGGCAAAGGCGATAGTATAGGGGTAAAAAAGTTGGGGTTGGTGGAAAATTCTGGCCAGCAGCAACCATAACGCGCCGGTAAAGGAAATGCTCATCACCGCGTAGATATCGTGACGGCGTTGGTTATAGACTTTCGTCCAGGGACACAGGAGGGAGTAACTGAGAAATAGAATCAGGGGTGGGAGTATCCACTGGAAGCTGACGAGAAAGCAACTGGCGTAACCGGCTAAGGCGACGCCGAGTAAGGCGCTGTCGTTGAGGGTGGTGCGATCGCGCCAGATGAGGACGAAGGCGACGAGAATCGCCACACCGATCGCCCGGGCGGTGAGTTCGGGAACGGTTAAAGGGAGATACATTTTCAGCACGACAAAGCTGCCGAGGGGGATGAAGAGGTTATCCAGTCCCTGCCATGCGATCGCCTCCATGAGCATCACCAGCAGTCCCAGAATCGCGCTCACCAGCAAGGTTTGCGCGCGCGGGGTGTCCGTCAGCAGCAGCAAGGGGACGTGAGTTGTGAGAAAGGCGAGGGTAAAAAAGGCAATGGAACCTTCGGCACTTTTCTGTCCGTCGGTGGTTGTATAGCGCACGGTGCCATAGCGCAAGCCGATCGCGGCGGCGACGGCATCGGCTAAAGTTAAGACGAGGATGGGAATGCAGTACAGAATCCAGTGACCCTGGGCCAACCAAAACACTACCGCAACCGAAAGGGGAAAGTATATTTCTCCCAGGGATCGCCGCCCCACGCGATGAACCACCTCGCCCACTTGCTGTAAGGATTTGATGGTTTTGAGCGCCAACATGAGACCAATGGCGATCGCGGCAAGGAGAAACACCGGCCAAGATTCGCGAAACATCCAGGGAAAGGCGATCGTCACCAATCCCATCTGCACGTGCAGCAGTTTCCGCAACAGTTCCGGGTGCGGATTTGCCTTGCGCTTAAATACGGTTAAAGCGGCGATCGCGGTACCGAGAATGGCGAGCACCACACTGATGCCGATCCAAGGGTTTGTCATCATTGTAATGGTTTATACACTTGAAAATGAGTGGGGTTAGAGCCTCAAACCATCGATTTGTCGGTTGATTGGTTAGAGTTATAACAAATTTAGAAGCAATTGTCTCGAAATTGCAAAAAATCTTGATAATTTAGCTCAGGGATCTGCGATCGGATGGGAACCGTCGCTTGTGCAAACGGTTAGTCGAGGTAACTATGGGGGGTCTAGGGAGCGGTGTCTATCAAAGGGTTGTATTTTCAGCGAAAACCTTACGCAATCTTATGGCAGAAGAAAAATTTTTTTTAACCTGTTTGCCCCGTTGGGTTAGTGTAATAAACACTGGATGCAATCGGGTTATGTTTCTGGAGGTATGGGTGATAGTTGAAAGGGAAAAATTCGCCGAAACAACAAAGAGGCGGGGAAGGCATGGCTTTCCCCTGGGGAAAACAACTTTCTCGCGTTTCCCTTCATGTAGCGCAGCGAACACTCACTTAATCGCTAGAAAATTATAATAGTATTTTTGAGGTTATCGGGTTTCATGGGATAAACGAGGATTTGCTAAAATTAAATTCGTTAGCCTGAGTTATCCTGATTGGCTTGTCAATATCTGAAGTCGTTCGTTTAGAGCAATTTAACGGTCATGCGTAAAACAAAAATTATCTGCACTCTCGGTCCTGCTAGTTGCGATCGCAAAACTATCGAAGCAATGGCGCTGGCTGGCATGGATGTGGCGCGTTTGAACTTTTCTCACGGCACCTACGAAAGTCACGAGCAAAACATTCGCCTAGTGCGAGAAGTATCTGCTAAATTGAAAAAACCGATCGCGATTCTCCAGGATTTACAAGGACCAAAAATTCGCGTTGGGGAAATGGAAGACGGCGTGGTTCTCGAACCGGGGCAAACCACGGTGATTACCATGCAGGAAGTCATCGGTAATGCGGAACGATTTAGTTCTACTTATAAAAGATTGGCCAATGACGTGAAGGAAGGAGACACGATATTACTCGATGATGGATTGATTTCGATTCTCGCCGATCGCGTGTTTGACAAAGAAATTCACGGCACGGTGATTGATGGCGGGCCGTTGAAAAGCAACAAAGGAATTAACCTGCGTCATTCCTCGATTTCTACGCCAGCCCTGACCCAAAAAGATATGGACGATCTGGACTTTGGCTTGGAGCATGATGTGGATTACGTGGCGCTTTCTTTTGTTAGAGAGGCATCGGATATCAAAGAAGTGAAAGGGGCGATCGGGCGCAAAGAAAAGGATGCCCATGTGATTGCCAAAATCGAGCGTCACGAGGCACTCGATGACCTGGATGGAATTATTGCCACTGCCGATGCGGTGATGGTGGCGCGGGGAGATTTAGGGGTAGAAATCCCTTTAGAAAAAGTGCCAATGATTCAAAAGTCGATTTTGCAAGCCTGCCGATCGCACCTCAAACCGGCGATCGTGGCGACGCAAATGCTCGAATCCATCATCCGCAACCCGCGCCCGACTCGCGCCGAGGTTTCCGATATTGCCAATGCGATACTCGATGGCACCGACGTACTGATGCTGTCTGGGGAAACCGCCGTGGGACAGTATCCGGTGGAAGCAGTGAGAATGATGGCGCGGATTGCCGAAACCGCAGAGGCGCAGTTGAGTGCTTCTACAAAGTATGTTAACGGAGTGCAGGAACAGGTTCTCGGAAATTCCGTGGTTCATGCGGCTTGCCAATTAGCAGAGAATTTGAAAGCTAAGGCGATTATTTGCTTTACCGAACATGGCTTCACCGCGCGATTGCTCTCTAAGTATCGGCAAGCGATTCCGGCGATCGCCGTCACCACCGATGAATTAGTGCGGCGGCGGGTGAGTCTTTATTGGGGTTTGCAATCCCTGCAACTGGAAGAGGTATCTAGTACCGACGAAATGATCGCCCTTGTGGAACAGGCGGTGGTGGAACATGGATTGCTCGCGAAGGGGGATTTGGTGGCGATCGTTGCGGGATTGCCCCTCCCGATTACCGGGGTGACTAACTTGATAAAAGTGCATCGCATCGGGGAAAGTTATGCGGTTTAACGCCACAGAATCGATGCCATTGAATTGCAAAGCAGGCTCAAAAAAGCGACGCCACTCAGCCTCTTGCAGGGTCACGGCGGTATTTCAATCCCCCGCTTTTCAAAGCCGTTAACCGGACCATTACGGCGCGTGTTCTCGAGGAATTCTCAATGGGGCACGCGGTTTTGTTCGTCGGCGTTAGGAGGATCCGGTGGGGGCGAGTTCATATGAGGGTATGCTGGGGGGCACAGAGAACTCGCCCCTCGGGGTGATGAGGGGGCTGTTTCATTCTCAAGGGTTGCGATCGCCCAACCCTTGCACCGGCGGAGTCGCCTTGTTTTCCCCTCTCCCCTCCATCAACTGTTCTATCATCCGCGAAAAATGGTACTATCAAATCCAGCTCATCTCCCTTTGAACCAAAACTGGGCAATTTGAGGGCACAGTTGGGGAAACGAAGCGCGTTAGAGTAAGCGATGCCATAGCCCAGAGGGGGAAAGGCTCCACGGCAACAGCGCGATCGCCCCCGTCAGGGACTCCGTAGAAACCAACCCCATGTCTAAAGCCAGGGGCTTGTACTTCTAACCACCTGACCAGCCTA
>NZ_JAJENT010000686.1:0-244 GCF_035615515.1 Phormidium sp. CCY1219 | reverse complement strand
GAAACCGAAGACATCCCAACAAAACAGGAAAGTGGGTAGCCAAGAAATACTGGCAAGCTATAGGGAATCGGCAATGGACATTTGCAACACGAGCGGAATCAAACCCAATCAAATTGCAACTCCATGCTGAGACTCCAATTGTCAGACACGTCAAAGTCAAAGGCGAAGCCAGCCCATACGACGGCAATCTCAAATATTGGAGTACAAGAATGGGCAAACAACCTGGTGTTCCAACGAGAGTTGC
>NZ_JAJENT010000685.1:0-1373 GCF_035615515.1 Phormidium sp. CCY1219 | reverse complement strand
TTACTCCAGTAAGCCCAATCTCCATCAAATGGAGACTTATCACCTTTGACTTTGATGTGTCGCTTGATAGGCGTTTCCATGTGTTTCAATAGTCTCAGCCCATCTTGCGCTTGAAACGTCCATTTTCCATTGGCTCCATGATGGTAATACTTTCTGAGCTTATTAATGGACGCTTTTCCGCATCTTGATACTGTCCATGCCCTTAAGGCCCCCCAAACCTTATCGTCGAGTTTGGAGAATGTTTCTTTGGATACTACTGTGCTGTAATAATTACTCCATCCTTTTATGACTGGATTCAGTCGTTTGATTAATACGGCTTGTGGGGCTGTTTTATGAGCCTTTATGACCGCCTTAATTGCCTTGTAGTGTTCCTTGACTGACTTCTTGCTTGGTTTTATGTTGAGCTGGAATAATCCTTTGCCAGCCCCAGTGTTTGTGGCCTTGTACTTGCCAACTGTTTTATGGCGGATATTGAAACCTAAAAAGTCAAAACCTGCCTCTCCCCCTTCTTCTGAGAATTCATGGGTATGGCAGATTCTTGTCTTTTCGGGCTTAAGCTTTAATCCAACTGGTTCCAGCCATTGTTCAATCAGGTTACGGGCTTTTAGTATGACTTCTTTAACTGGCGAGAGAACCACGAAGTCATCGGCGTATCGAATGATTTTCGGGCGATAGTTTCGTTCTTGTTTTCCGTTAATGGTCTTAGTCTTGGAAAAAGCATTAACAACCGAATTTATCATCCCATGTAAGGCAATGTTGGCCAGGAGTGGACTAATGACTCCACAAGGTGGAGTTCCTGACTCTGTTGCCTCAAATACGCCATTATCCAGAACGCCGGCTTTAAGCCATTGTTTGATTTTCCGTTTGAACACGGATGGACAATCTAGTTTGGACAGCAGGTAATCATGGTTAATTCGGTCGAAGCATTTTGCAATATCTGCATCTAATACCCAATTTGGTCTCTTATGCACCTTTTTGAATATGGCATCAATCGCATCATGTGCCGACCTTCCTGGCCTAAATCCGTATGAGTCTGCCTCAAATCGAGCTTCCCATTGCGGTTCTAGTGCCAGTTTAACCAAAGCTTGCTCAGCTCTATCTCTTATCGTCGGAATCCCTAAAGGACGCTTTTCATCGCGACCTGATTTAGGAATCCATATTCTACGTAAGGAGCGGGCTTTGTAGTTATTCCCAAGTTTTTGGGCTAATTCCAGTCGTTGTGTAGGCCAGAGGGATTTTACTCCGTCTACCCCGGCAGTTCTTTTGCCCTGATTGTCTTGGGTTATTTTCCTTACTGCCAAGAGCTTCGCGTAATAGGACTTACTTAAGAGTCTTTGAAGATGCCTTGCTTTCTTGGACTGTCCAGACCGTTC
>NZ_JAJENT010000684.1:0-10899 GCF_035615515.1 Phormidium sp. CCY1219 | reverse complement strand
AACCCAGATCTCAAAGGTCTCGGCCCAGAAGCCCGCGCCGTACCGCCTAAGCGGTCGGCGTCGGGAGTACGTCACCTGACGGTGGAATTCGATGCAGCAGGGGAGATCGCTTCTGAGGACTCCACCGACGCGGCGGTGTCTTCTTCGGCATCCACGGATTGCGCTGGCTCCACATCCAAAAACGGCTGGGTGGCAAATTGGGGTAAAATTTCTTCGCTAAATGCTTCTGCTGCCTTGGACCGATACCGATTGGGATTGAAAATCACTGACAGCATCCGCTTGACGACTACCCCTTCGATGGTGGCTCGATGCAAAATCCCCATCTGCAATTCTTTTTCGATCGCCGAAATGGAGACGAATGCGGCTCCTAAGCCGGACTGTACTGCATTTTTTATCGCTTCAATGGAATTGAGTTCCATCTCCAGTTTGAGCCGGCGGGTATCGATATCGCAGCGCGAAAGCACTTGGTCGATGACTTTGCGAATGGTGGACTGGGAATCTAGGGCAATAAATTGCAGCTTGTAAAGGTCTTCTTTTTGGATGGTTTCGAGTTTGGCAAAAGGATGAAATACTGGCAAAATTAGCGCCAGTTCGTCTTCGGCATAGGAGTGAATGTTGAGGGATTCTTGCAGTTCTGGGGGCACTTCTCCGCCGACGATCGCCAGGTCGATTTGCCCGTTGGCTACGCTCCAGGCGGTGCGACGGGTGGAGTGAACGTGCAACTGAACGGCGACATCGGGGTATTTCTGCCGAAACATGCCAATCATCCGAGGCAGCAAGTAGGTGCCGGTGGTCTGGGATGCACCGACAATTAGGGTGCCTCCTTGAAGATTTTGCAAATCCTCAATGGCTCGACAGGTTTCTTGACATAAGGTTAAAATCTTTTCGCCGTAGCTCAGCAGCAGGTGCCCTGCTTCTGTTAGTTGTGCCCTTCGCCCCCCCCGGTCGAACAATGGCACATCCAACTGGCGCTCTAAATTCTGCACCTGTAGGCTAACGGCAGGCTGAGACACATATAAACTATCGGCAGCGCGTTTGAAGCTCCCCTCAGCGGCGATCGCTTTGAGAATGCGTAACTGATCTAAAGTGAACGGTAGATCGGACATACTGCTAAACCTGAAAGGGGCAAGGAGTCTGGTGACAACTAACGGATTCAACGGGTTGCATTTCAAAAAAACTGGGTGTATGAGTGGTTTTTTTGATTCCGGGGACCTCGATAATCCGATCGCCCACCGGTGCCAACCCGCTCATCTTCGTCCCGTTGTCCTGCAGTTTACCAAATCGCGGCATCTTACCCTACTGTTCTATTTAAGGTTGGATTGGGTTTGCCGTCGATCGGTTCGGGGAAATCCACTGGCTAGCAATCCCCCCATGCAGTCTCCACTGCCCATTATCCCCTGCGATTGACTTCCGTGCGATCGCGACAGGGGTTTTTCTTTGGGCCTTCTGCGCGATTCTCGGGGGGCGATCGCGTTTCACTTCGCCCCCCGACTTGTTTTTCCCGGGTTGTCGCTTTTTGTCCCCCTCTGGTCTAAAATGTTACCCACGTCATCTTTTTTGCTTCTGCTGGGGCTGCGGTTGGAGCCTGTTTCGGCCAGGGTGGATCCTTCTACTGGGGCGCGGTCGGCTCTGTCTGGCACTCGGCAGGGGTTAGGTCTGGTTCACCGTCGGTAAATTCTGTTATCTGCAATGTCCTGGGATTGGTTGACGCCGAGCCATTTGATGATGGTCGGTTTGCTGTTGGTCTTCGCGATCGCCCATAGCGGTTTGGCGGCTGTGCGCCCGGTTGGGGAACACTTCGTCGGCCCGCGTCTGTACCGCATTTTCTTCGCTTTGGTGAGTCTGCCTTTGGCGGTGGTGCTGATTATCTATTTCTTCAACCATCGCTATGATGGGGTGCAACTTTGGCAGGTTCAGGGGGTGCCTTGGGTGCAACCGCTGGTCTGGATCCTCTCGGCGATTTCGTTTATTTTTCTCTACCCCGCTACCTTTAATCTGCTCGAAATTGCCGCGATCGAAAAACCCCAGGTTCATCTTTACGAAACTGGCATCATTCGCATTACCCGTCACCCGCAAATGGTGGGTCAGGTCATCTGGTGTGTGGCCCATACCCTCTGGATTGGTACCAGTTTTATGGTGGTGACTTCCCTGGGCCTGGTGCTGCATCATTTGTTTGCGGTGTGGCACGGCGATCGCCGCTGGGGCGATCGCTATGGAGAAGCGTTCGAGGCGGTAAAAGCTCGCACCTCGGTGATTCCTTTCCTGGCCATTTTCCAAGGGCGTCAAACCCTCAAACTGGACGAATTTATCCGCTTGAGCTATCTCGGGGTGACGGGGTTTATTTTCCTCCTCTGGTGGGCACACCCTCTCTTGCTCCGTGCCACCGCCCAGGTGGGCTGGTAAATTGGTAATTGGTCATTGAAAATTGAAAATTGGAAATTGCAGCCTGTGTAGATTGTTAATTGACAATTGCTGATTTTGCGGGTGGGGGCGATCGCGGCAGTTTGAGGCGGTAAAGCCGGGTAGGATACCAGTGGGGGATAAAAAACTGTATCTTTGGTTACAGTAAATGTTAAAAAAATGTAAAGAATTTCGGGGTGGGAGGGAAAAATAATCCCCGGTGGGGGGAATTATGGGGGTGAAATTTTTTATAAGCAATCAACAATTAACAATCAACAATCTCTCATAAAATTTACTATTATTTACAATCAAGACTTTTTTACCAAATCTATATCGAAAGGGGATAGTCAGACGATCCCAAATCGATGTAGCATGATCCCGGTGTCGATCGCAAAAGCCATTGAGCAGAGAGGGAACATGGTCTTGTCTCTTAACGAACAAACGTTTAAAGAAGAAGTTTTAGAAGCTCCCACGCCAGTTCTGGTAAACTTTTGGGCACCCTGGTGTGGGCTGTGTCGAACGATCGATCCGATATTGAATGCATTTGCACAAGAATGGGGAGAACAGATAAAACTGGTGGGAATTAACGCCGATCGCACGTTAAAGCTAGCCAGTGGATATCGAATCACCACCTTACCGACGTTAATTTTATTTGACAGCGGAGTTGCGCTGCATCGGATCGAAGGATTTCACGGGCGCGATGACCTACAGGCGATGTTGCGATCGCGGATGCGAGAGGTGATGCAAAAACGGTTTGTTACCCGTTCTTTGGAGCATCTCATCAATTCCTCCTCCGTCTGATTGAGCGCCATTTCATTGTCAGCAAATTAAAACATCAAGTTTGCTGGTGTCGGGCTTTTGCCAGAACAAAGGCTCGCATTGGGCAAACCCAAACCCCATCCAGAGGGTTTCTGGATGGGGTTCTTCACGGGTCAGAGCGGGAGGCCGACAAAATTTTTCAAGAAAATATTTAATTATAACACAAAAAATGTGGTAAATTCAAACGAGACAGAGAGAAAAAGCCGTGGATGACCTCAGAGTGCAAGCATTCCGAGTAAAGAATCGAGCAATTTGTGGGGCACTCCTGTGTCAAAATGTTAACAATTGTGTTGACTGAGTAAAGAACTATTAAGTGGGAGTCAGCAATGGAACCCCTGTATCAGTATGCGTGGCTGATTCCAGTCTTGCCCTTAGCCGGGGCGATGCTGGTTGGCCTCGGTCTGATTTCCTATAACAAAGCGACGAACAACCTGCGGCAAAAGAATGCCGTATTTTTAGTGTCCCTGGTGGGCGCTGCAATGGTAATGGCCTTTGGGCTGTTATGGAGTCAAATCCAAGGACATGAGCCCTACACCCGCACCATCGAATGGGCGGCGGCGGGGAATTTTCATCTGGCAATGGGCTACACCATTGACCCGCTTTCGGCGCTGATGCTGGCGATCGTGACCACCATTAGCTTTTTGGTGATGATTTACACCGATGGCTACATGGCACACGATCGCGGCTACGTGCGTTTTTTCGCCTATTTGAGCCTATTTGCCTCCTCCATGTTGGGGCTAGTGATTTCCCCGAACTTAGTTCAGATTTACATTTTCTGGGAACTAGTGGGGATGGCATCCTACTTGCTGATCGGGTTTTGGTACGATCGCCCAGCGGCGGCGGATGCGTGCCAAAAAGCCTTTATCACCAACCGGGTTGGAGACTTTGGCCTGCTGCTGGGGATACTCGGACTGTACTGGGCCACCAACAGCTTTGAATTCAACGAAGTGGGCGATCGCCTAGTAGATCTGGTGCAATCCGGGGCGATCGGGGCGGGAATGGCCACCCTGTTTGCGATCCTAGTCTTTCTCGGACCGGTGGCGAAATCGGCGCAATTTCCGCTGCACGTGTGGCTTCCGGACGCAATGGAAGGGCCGACCCCAATTTCCGCCCTGATCCACGCCGCCACAATGGTTGCCGCCGGCGTCTTCCTAATCGCGCGGATGTACCCCCTATTTGAACCCATCCCCAGCGTAATGAACACCATTGCGTGGACGGGATGCTTCACCGCCTTTTTGGGAGCCACGATCGCGATTACCCAAAACGACATCAAAAAAGGCTTAGCCTACTCCACCATCTCCCAACTCGGGTACATGGTCATGGCAATGGGCATCGGGGCCTATAGCGCCGGGTTGTTTCACTTAATGACCCACGCTTACTTCAAAGCGATGCTCTTCCTCTGCTCTGGATCCGTCATCCACGGCATGGAAGACGTGGTGGGTCACGACCCCACCCTGGCCCAAGACATGCGACTGATGGGCGGGTTGCGCAAATACATGCCGATTACCGCCACCACCTTCTTAATCGGCACCTTGGCGATTTGCGGCATTCCGCCGTTTGCCGGGTTCTGGTCGAAAGACGAAATCCTCGGTGCGGCGTTTGAAGCCAATCCCGCCTTGTGGCTAGTGGGTTGGGTAACTGCCGGGATGACCGCTTTCTACATGTTCCGCATGTATTTCCTCACCTTCTGCGGTCCGTTTCGCGGCCAGGACAAGCAAATCCGTGAGGATATCCTCACGGAAGCGAAAATGGGAGAACCGGCCCTGGCGTTTGGTCCTGGGGCGATGGACCCGCAAGAATTGGCGGAGGCGGGTGACGACCATTCTCACGGTCATCACAGCGACACCCCGCACGAGTCTCCCCTGACGATGACCTTCCCCTTGATGGCCCTGGCGGTTCCGTCAGTGCTGATTGGATTGGTGGGTACGCCGTTTGCGAATTACTTTGAGGAATTTATCTTTCCTCCCGAAACCGTGGCGGAAGCGGCAGAACATGCCGGGGAATTCGATTTAGCCGAGTTTCTGATTATGGGGGGCAATTCCGTGGGGATTGCGTTAATCGGGATTACCCTGGCGTCGCTGATGTACCTGAAAGGGAAAATCGACGTCAAGGCGATCGCGGCGAAAATCCAGCCCCTGTATCAGCTCTCGCGCAACAAGTGGTATTTCGACGAAATCTACGATTTCCTCTTCGTCCGGGGTTCTCGCCGCTTGGCCCGCCAGGTGATGGAAGTGGACTACCGGGTGGTGGATGGCGCGGTCAACCTCACGGGGTTGATTACCGTGATTACTGGCGAAGGGTTGAAGTATTTTGAGAATGGTCGCGCCCAGTTTTATGCCCTGATCGTGTTTGTCGGGGTTCTCGGATTAGTGATTCTCTCTGGCGTGAATTAACCCTCTACTCAGCACTCACTCAGTCAGAATGACCGTTATCTGGGAATCTCGGCGTGGGGTATCTGGAGGCGCAACTCCCGCACAGGCGATCGCGCGCGGTAGGAAAATCCGAGGCGATCGCTTTTCCCCCTGGGGGTTTCCCGAAGCTCGGTATATTCTGACTTGTGGAGTCTGAGCGTGGGTTCTCTCAATGGTGAATTCTGGAAGCTATTTACGAATATGGCTGAATTTCCGTGGTTAACCACAATTATTCTGTTCCCGATCGCGGCGTCTTTGCTACTACCGCTGATTCCCGATACTAAGGGGCGGACGGTACGCTGGTACGCTTTGGTCGTGGGAGCGATCGATTTTTTGTTCATTGTTTACGCTTTTTGTACTCAGTACGAGTTGAGCAATCCCGATTTGCAGCTTTTTGAAAGCTACAGTTGGGTTGCGCCGTTGGATTTGAATTGGTCGGTGGGGGCGGATGGTTTGTCCATGCCCCTGATTATCCTCACGGGGTTTATTACTACCCTGGCGATGTTAGCCGCTTGGCCCGTGACTCTCAAACCGAAGCTGTTTTACTTTTTGATGCTGCTGATGTATGGGGGTCAGATTGCGGTTTTTGCCGTGCAGGATATGTTGTTGTTCTTCTTGGTGTGGGAACTGGAGCTGATTCCGGTTTACCTGCTGCTGTCGATTTGGGGCGGGAAAAAGCGCCTCTATGCGGCGACTAAGTTTATTCTGTACACGGCGGGCGGTTCCCTGTTTATTTTGATTGCCGGGTTGGCCCTGGCGTTTTATGGGGATACGGTAACGTTCGATATGCGGGCGATCGCCTCGAAGGATGTGGCGATTAACGCGCAACTGCTGCTTTATGGTGCGTTCTTTATTGCCTATGCGGTGAAGTTGCCGATTTTCCCGTTGCATACTTGGCTCCCGGACGCACATGGGGAAGCTACGGCACCGGTTCACATGTTGCTCGCGGGTATCCTGCTGAAAATGGGTGGCTATGCCCTGATTCGCATGAATGCGGGCATGCTGCCTGACGCTCACGCTGTTCTCGCCCCGATTTTGGTGATTCTCGGGGTGGTAAACATAGTATATGCCGCTCTCACATCATTCGCCCAGCGCAATTTGAAGCGCAAAATCGCGTATTCGTCGATTTCTCACATGGGCTTCGTGCTGATCGGGATCGGTTCGTTTACTGACCTCGGTCTCAGCGGTGCGGTGCTGCAAATGGTGTCTCACGGCTTGATTGGGGCGAGTCTGTTCTTTATGGTAGGCGCAACCTACGATCGCACTCACACCCTGATGCTGGATGAAATGGGCGGCGTGGGCCAGAAGATGAAGAAGTCTTTCGCTATGTGGACCACTTGTTCCCTGGCGTCTTTGGCCCTGCCCGGAATGAGCGGGTTTGTGGCAGAGTTGATGGTGTTTGTCGGCTTTGCTACCAGCGATGCCTATAGCCTCACTTTCCGCGTGGTGGTGGTGTTCTTGGCAGCAGTGGGTGTGATTCTCACCCCGATTTATCTGCTCTCCATGCTGCGCGAAATGCTCTATGGACCGGAAAATAAAGAGTTGGTGGAACATGAAGCGCTGATCGATTCCGAACCGCGCGAGGTGTTTATTGTGGCTTGTTTGTTGGTGCCGATTGTCGGGATTGGATTGTATCCCAAGATTGTCACGCAAATTTACGATGCCACTACGGTGCAGTTAAACGCGAAATTGCGCCAGTCGGTTCCTAGCTTGTCTCCACAAGCTCCTGTGGCGATGATGAATCCGCTACAAGCGCCAGCTATCGAGGCGATGGAGGGCGATCGCTAATCTCTCGCTCTCTGTTTCTCGGGAAAGGTGCGGGCACCCCCCGTCCTTTCCCCACTGCTCCTCACACCTGCGAGAAAGGCGGGCGATGCACAATCGCCCGCTTTGATTAATTCTGCTATCCCTACAGTATGTCTCATCCCCCGATTATCCTCTGGTATCGCAACGATTTGCGAGTGCACGATAGCGAACCCCTGTATCGCGCCCTCACAACTGCCGCGCCGATTCTCCCGGTTTATTGCTTCGACCCCCGGCACTTTGGCACCACCGCCTATGGCTTTCCCAAAACCGGCTCGTTTCGCGCCCAGTTTTTGCTCGAAAGTATCGCCAACTTGCGCCAGTCCTGGCAACACCTGGGTAGCAATCTTATCGTCAGAATCGGCAAGCCTGAAGTTATCTTACCACAAATTGCCCGCCAGGTCAATGCCTCGGCGATATATTTTCATCGGGAAGTCACCGCCGAAGAAGTGGCGGTGGAAAAGGCATTGCAACGGGCGATCGCACCCCTGAACCTGCAACTCCACTCCTTCTGGGGACATACCCTTTATCCTCCCTCAGCATTGCCCTACCCTATCTCAGAAATTCCCGCAGTATTTACCCATTTTCGCAAGCAAGTCGAAAAAAAATCCACCGTTTCTCCCCCCTTTCCCTCACCGAACTATGTACCTCCCCTCCCAGATATCCCTATCGGTTCTCTCCCCCAATTAGAAGATTTTAATCTCACCCCACCCCTGCCAGATTCCCGCGTCGCCCTCGCCTTTCACGGGGGAGAAACTGCCGGCATTGCCCGCCTGCAAACTTACTTCTGGCAGCAAGATAAACTGCAAAGTTACAAGCAAACCCGCAACGGAATGCTTGGCGCAGATTATTCTTCTAAATTTTCTCCCTGGTTAGCCTTGGGTTGCCTTTCTCCCCGCTATATTTACCAACAAGTGCGCGAATACGAAGCGCAACGAGTGAAAAACGACTCTACCTATTGGTTAGTCTTTGAATTGCTCTGGCGCGATTATTTTCGGTTGATCTGCGCTAAACATGGCAATGCGATTTTTCGGCAATCCGGATTGCAAGGGGTAAATATTCCCTGGAAAGAAGATTGGCAGCAATTTGCCTTATGGCAACAAGGAAAAACTGGCTTTCCTCTGGTAGATGCCAATATGCGCGAACTCGCCGCTACCGGATTTATGTCCAATCGCGGGCGGCAAAATGTCGCCAGTTTCCTCACCAAAAATTTGGGGATTAATTGGCAGATGGGCGCAGAATGGTTCGAGTCTCTGTTGATTGATTATGATGTATGCAGCAATTGGGGGAATTGGAACTATACCGCCGGGGTGGGGAACGATGCCCGAGGATTCCGATTTTTTAATATTATCAAACAGTCCAAAGATTACGACCCCCAGGGAGAATATGTCAAGCATTGGTTGCCCGAATTGGCTCAAATTCCAGCAGCAAAAGTTCGCGAACCCTGGAAATTATTGCCCGAAGAACAACAGCGCTTTGGGGTAAAAATTGGCGTGGATTATCCTCCACCCATAGTCGATTTGTTCGCCTCAGCAAAGGCAAACGAACGAGTATATAAAACGGCGATCGACCGCCACAGATAAAACCCACGCCATCGGGTGTGTGACCCCCGCCGCTAATCCCCGCGCCCACCGCACAATTCTGCCCGGGGGTCACGCACCACCCACCGCAACCAAACCCGTGCTAACATGCGAAATCAGCGGGGGATTGAAATCGCGCCTGGGCAGGTAAAGTCCGCCTACGCGGACTAATTGTATGTCATGGGGGTTTAACTCGTTCCCCCCAGGGGGGAACGGTTCTCACGAGGTTCCGCCTCCCCGCCCCAATAAATGTGCAAAATAATTTGCACCCTTGCTTAATCAAACCAATCGAATGGAATTAAACGATGGAAGTAGCAAATCGCGAAACAATTTTCCCGTTGAAACTCTGCCTCGATTTAAGCGACGAGCAGTTTTTTCAACTGTGCCAAAATAACCGAGATTTAGGCTTTGAGCGCACTGCGAATGGAGAAGTGATAATTATGCCACCGACGGGCAGCGATATGGGGAATCGAAATGGGAGATTGATTCAACAGTTATTTAATTGGACCGATACCAACGATTTGGGGGTAGCTTTTGATTCCTCGGCGGGATTTAAACTGCCCAATGGTGCAAATCGCTCTCCCGATGCTTCTTGGATTCAAAAAGAGCGATGGGAGGCTTTAACTTCTGAAGAAAAACAGCAGTTTGCTCCCCTCTGTCCGGATTTTGTGGTAGAGTTACGTTCCCCTAGCGATTCTTTACCGACGTTACAAGAAAAACTCAAGGAATATATCGCCAATGGTACGCGGTTGGGGTGGTTAATTGACTGCCAAAATCAAGGAGTGGAAGTGTATCGCCCGGGGGAAGAAGTGGAAATTATCGATACTCCCGCTACCCTATCCGGGGAATCGGTATTGCCGGGATTTGTGTTGGATTTAACCCCAATTTTATATGAACCTCCGTCGGGGGCGTGACCCCGGCAACCCAACCCCGGCCAAACCCACGCCATCGGGTGCGTGACCCCCGCCGCCAATCCAGGCACCCACCGCACAATCCGGCGCGGGGGTCACGCACCATCCCCCGCAACCCAACCACGCGCCCACGACACAATTGCGCCGGTGACGCACCACCCCATCAGAGGGCCTCTGATGAAGCATTACCAGGCGGAGTCAGGGAACGAGTCAGTGGGGGAACAGGAGTCAAAAATCATCGAGCGGCTCGTGAAATTTGGCCCAACTTATGCTATGCTCAATAATAATCCGAACCGAGGGGGTGACCCACCATGAACGATGCGCGTTTGCAACGGTATATCCAAATCATCCAAGCCTTACTTTCCAGCGATGCAGGAGAGGCAGAAACCCTGCTGGCACAACAGGAGGAGGGGGTGGACGAGCAACTGTTGCAGGTGATGGGGCAATTGGCAGAGAATGCAGCAGCAGAAGGGAGTGAAGAACTCGCCGCCCGCTTGCAGGAATTAGCTGCAGAGGTAACGCGGTTTATCGCCAACCGGGGGGAGAACGCTTCCCCTGACTCGGAAGCAGAAGTGTATCGGCAGTTAGCCCGAGAATTGCTGCAACTCGAACGGGAAAGCAATAGCGATACAGCTGTGGTTTATCCTTTTTTAGACCAACATCGGGATAAACTCAATCCCCGGTTTAAAGAAGCGTTTCTCGAAGTGAGTCGGCTGTTGCTCTCCGATGCAGAACAAGCAGATACCTTCGCGGGAATCATCGAAAATACCTGTATCCATATTAATGTGTTTCCCCGGGGAAGTCGGGCGGATTGTCTGGAAATTGCCATTGCCGGCTACCAACTCGTTCTCACGGTTCGTCCCCGAGAACGGAAACCCGCAAAATGGGCACAAACGCAAAATAATCTGGCAAGTGCCTATTTATACCGCATCCGGGGAGAGCGGGGGGAGAATCTGGAACGGGCGATTGCGGCAT
>NZ_JAJENT010000683.1:0-9064 GCF_035615515.1 Phormidium sp. CCY1219 | reverse complement strand
ATAAAACTGTTCGTCTGTCAGTTGAATAATTGGGTTTAAATTGATTGCGATCGCGCTCATAACTGTCACCTCTTTTCTTTAGCATTACTCAGCATGTTGGTTCGCAGGGCATAAGCCAAAATTTCGATTATTTTGCCTAAATCACGCAAATAATATCGCGATGCGCCAGCCACTAACTGGCGAAGAGGGAGGGGATTGTGTGGGAGCGATGGGTGGGAATCGGAGAACCGCCTAAATATACTTTTAGTGTGAGATAACGGCCGATTTTTTTAGCGCGTTAAACAGTATATCTCACTAAAGCTATACTTGTGGCTACCGATTGCCGATCGCGGCCTCCCGGATGCGCGATCGCAGGGCTTCCACATAACGCGGCCACCCAATTAAAATTGGTTGATGGTGAATCAAGGTATCCGGAGCGATCGCACTGGGGTGAAAGCTCAAGGGTTCTCCCTCCAAGTCGCAACAGACCAATCCCGCTGCTTGGGCTAAAGCGATCGGGCCGGTGGTATCCCACAATTTTACCCGACCATTGAGATAAAGGTACAGACCGGCGCGACCGCAAATGACCTCCATCACCTTCAGACCAAAACTGCCGAGGGAAGAAAATGTGGCTCCTGGCACCAGTTCGGCGATCGCCTCGCCAAAATTGCGCTCGTCTTTGTCGCCAATAATAATCGGGCAGAAAGAGTCCGTGGGTGCGGGTGCCTCCACCGGCTGTAGTGGCTCCACCTCTGCTTCCCCGATCGCCTGAAACAGACCCCACCCCTTACCGCCATAGTACATTTGTTTTAAAGCGGGGGCATAGATCCACCCCGCCACCGGTTGAAAATCGCAGAGTAACCCGATCATCACCGCATAGTGGGGCTTGCGCTTGATAAACCCATCGGTGCCATCCAGGGGATCGATGCACCACAGTCGCCGATAACCAGCACGAAACGCCCGCCGCGATGGCTGGTTTTCCTCGGTAATAATTCCATCACAGGGAAATAGCCGCGCAAAACCCTGGGTCAGCCGGCGATCGAGTTCGCGATCGACGCTCGTTACGTAGTCTTCCGGACCCTTTTTCTCCACCACATACTGTTGTTTGGCCAGAATTTCTGCCTGCGTGCCGCACTGGCGCATCAACTGCCGAATTTCTGGATCCCGTTCTAAGGTAAAAGTTTCCATATCCACATCGCTATCGGGTTTGCTTCTGGCTTATTGTAGCGACTTTGTAGGGATATCCCCACCTCTGGCCTTCTCTACAAATCCCTCTAGATATGTCAGGATAAAAAAAAACGGGTTAACCCGCATTTGGTTAACCCGCCAGTTTGGGAACGCGCTCAGTTACTTTACTTTTGGACCACGAGCTTGACGTTAGCGTTCTGCAGACCGGGACGACGCACTTCGGCCAAGGTCTTGTTAACAGCGTACTTCTGATTGATGGCGTTGATCAGCTCAGTTTGATTGTGCTTCTTAGCAACGCCCCACAGGTCGGCAATCAGGTCATAGGTGCCGTCGCTGTTGCGAGACCAGCCGAGGTCATATTCGCCTTCGAGAACTGCCACTAAGTCGGCACGGACGCGCTGGCCATTGTAACCACGGACGTCAGCTTCGCTCTTGACGTTGATGCCTAAATCGCGCAAAGAGCTTTTCAGGATTTCGGCGTCGGTGATTTTGGTACGCAGGGTGCTAAAGTGAGACATTGGGATTTCCTCCTAAAAGTAGGTTTTTAGATACGACAACGTTTTGGATTTGAAGGGAACCGCATATAATGGCGGTATTTGTTCGAACTGCTAGCAAGAAGTTGCTAGCCTTTGCTCCTGTTTGGACCAGGAGAAAGCCTGTTAAAACTCCAGTCGCTGATATTCGGCGACAGAAGATGCAGCTGGTCGCGCCCGCTGTCTGGCCCATTCGCGCAGGGCCGATACCTGTTCTGTCATAGTCTTCGACAGTGGCAGCGTTGACTTGATTGCAGCGATAATATCCAACTGCGTAAATTCTCTATCTTGGGCAAAAGCTTCGTACATCGCAGCGATGACGGCTTGCTCGATTTCTGCCCCGGAAAATCCATCGGACACCTTTGCCAATTGTTCGATGTCGAAGCGATCGAGGTCTCGACGTCGTTTGGTCAGGTGAATGGTGAAAATTGCTCGTCGCTCTTCATCGTTGGGCAGATCTACGAAGAAGATTTCATCGAAACGCCCCTTTCTCAAGAACTCACCAGGCAGTCTTTCCACTCGGTTGGCAGTTGCCATCACAAACACTGGCGAGGTTTTTTCTTGCATCCAGGTTAGGAATGAACCGAATATCCGGCTAGATGTTCCGCCATCTGAGTCCGCAGACCCTCCGCTTCCACCAAATGCTTTGTCTAATTCGTCTATGAATAGAATCGCAGGTGAAATCGATTCGGCGGTTTTTAAGGCATTCCGCAGGTTCGCCTCCGATCGCCCCACCGTCGAGCCATCATATACTCGACCCATGTCTAACCTCAGTAGGGGCAAACCCCACAGGCGAGACGTGGTTTTGGCAATCATCGACTTACCGCAACCCGGTACTCCGAGAATCAACATCCCTTTCGGTTGGGGTAAACCATATTCTCGCGCCCGTTCGGTAAATGCGTTTGAACGCTGCCTCAGCCACCGCTTCAGCTCCTCGAGACCTCCCACTGAATCGATCGTATCGTCTTCTTCTATATACTCGAGAATCCCATTTCTGCGAATGAGTTGTTTTTTCTCGGACAGAACAATCTCGACTTCCGATTCGGTTAGCTTTCCGCTGGTCACTTGTGCCTTGCGGTACACTTTCTCGGCTTCGTCTTTCGTCAACCCTAATGCGGCTTTCAGTAATTTTTCCCGCGTTTCGGTATTGATTCGACGATTTCTACCCGACTCCAGTTGGTGCGATAGCACCTGATTGAGTTCTCCCATGTCTGGCAATGGAAAGTCCAGGACTACCACTTCTTTTTCCAGCTCGATGGGCACTTCCTGTATCGGTGACATCAGGATAATCGCTTTGTTGCTTCCTTTGAAGCTCGCGATCGCATCCCGCAACCACCGCGTCGTCGCTGGAGAATCAATAAACGGATGCAAATCTTTGAAGATAAACAAACCAGGCTCTCGCTGCCTTACCACCCACTCCACTGCCGCTTCTGGCGACACCGTGTTGTGTTGGGTTACGTTTCGGGGTTGACCGTACTCCACAATTCCATGCGTAACCGTCCATACGAAGACTCTTCTTTGGGGCTTGATCTGAGCAATCGTTGCGATCGCCTGCTCGGCCCGTTCTTCCTCGGAGGTCACGAGGTAGATTAAAGGATATTGAGCTTGGATTAAAATATTGAGCTCTTCTTTCATGACCATCGACCTTCTCTAAACGGTGCCTACAACATTATTGCTAGATCTTAATGCCCCTTTCTGTTTTTTTATGCGGAGCACAAGTTTCTCCCTGGTGGAAGTTTTCAGTTAGCAGGGAACTAATTGTTCCTCGCCTTGTTGATCGGTGCTCGATTGAATCTTTTGCACCTCTTCAACGGTCAACCCCTCTTCAGCCACTACGCTTGGCTGGTTTTTTAGGGATACCATCTCTCCATCGCGCATCACCACCGAGCTAGAACAATCTGGACAGGTGTAAACCTGATGGGTTCTTCCGTAAGTCGCTTCCTCTACTTCGTCTACCACGCCCGGATGAGCTAGATAAAAATCAATCGCTCTTTCGGCTATGGATGACATCGGTTCGGAATCTACTGCCGCTCGAATTTTGAGCTGGCGATGAAGTTCTGGTGGCAGATACAGAGTTACCTTTTGCTTATCTTGCATGACGCTGAATTGATTTACCCGGGTATGTCACCCATAGTAGCGGCTGTTTTTTGAACTGTCAAGATGCTAAACCACTTTAATGGCATTATTGTAATATTCCGTTACAATCTCTCGCCAGAGAAAAAATAGTTAAAGCCGAAAACCTGCCCCTAAAACATCACGGGTAGCGTTATTTGACACGAAAAACACTATCCGTAGTGTCAACCCGACCAAGCGATCGCAAATTGTAAAAAATGGCGTTTTTCCCCCTCGGGCACCCGCAAAATCCGAAAAAAGGATCCAAAATCCCCTACAGTCCCATTCACCCCCCCCCCCTATGAGGAGTCTCATCGTTGGGCGATCGCGATTCCCAAGGATCCAGCACCCCTTTCTAAATCCCACCCTTCTCCTCACCCGTCTCATTCACCCCCTCCATATATAGGAGTCGGCCCAGACTTAGGCGATCGCCTCCCCAGCATCCAGCCCCCATTTGCAAATGCCAATATAAAAGAAAGAGTACAAAGAGCAATCGCGATGGGGCCTTTTTCCGCGTACATCAGCACTCAAACTATCACCCGCTGGGCGTCAGCAGTTACCCTCAGCGTCATCCTCGCCGGTTGCACCGTAGCCAGAACTCCCCTGCAAACCCAATGGAACACCTACAACAATCCTCGCTTTCACTTCCAATTTCCCTATCCCACCGATTGGATCCCCCTCGATCCGCCCACCAATCTCGATGGACGGGCATTTCGTCACCCCGAACACCCAAACATAGAAGTCAGAGGATGGGCCAGACTCAACCTCACCCACCTCAATCTCCCCAATTCCCCCTCCCTCCACCCACCAAACTCCTCCGACTCTAACCTGACCACCGAACAAGGACTCCCCGCCTACTTAGACGTGGAAGTGGGTCAAGAGGAAACCCGGATGACCTTCACCCTCAAAACCGACCACATCATTTACAACCTGCAAGGGCGATCGCCCAACGATAAATTTGCCCAATATTACAAACTCTTCTATTACATCGCCACTCAATACCGCATCACCATCCAGGAAGAAAGCAAATAATCACCCATGACTAACCACCAACCCCTAATGCCATTCCTCCCGCGATCGCGATAAAATAGGCAGGGAACGCATTCGGAGGGCCAGGGCACTGGTCGCAAGCGCCTATCGAAACTATCTACGGAAACTTAAAAGGTCTGAAATCCAGCCAGCTCAAGCAGTTGCAACGGCTTTATCATCAAAAGCTGCCGGTAGATTCCATCACTACGCCGGAATTTGCTCAGCGTGTAGCTGCGATCGCTACGGAGATCGCAGAATCGGTTTGTGCCTACATCAATCGCCGGGGACAAGTGATTCGCGTGGGAGTGGGTTCGCCGCGTCAAACCCAAATTCCCCCCCTAGAATTACCCCGGTATGGTGCGGGCCGTCTCAGCGGGATTCGCTGCATTGCAACTCAGCACAAATCCCACGCACCCAATCAATCCGCATTAACCGCTATGGCGATTCAACGCCTGGATAGCTTGGTGGTACTCACCCTCACCGGTGAAGGATTCGAACGGCGCGGCGGCGGGGCGACCGGTTATGTGAAAGAAACCCATTTAGCCCATCTGACCCCGCCCACGGAAATGGAACCCGAGCAAAGCGATCGCGCGATCGCCACTTGGAGCGTTTCGCCGCCGATGAGCTTAGATATGCTCGCCAAACAGGACTTCCTCGACCTGGTAGAAGGACTCGAAGCTCAATTCGAACGGGAATTCGTCGCCTTAGAAGTGGATGCCGATCGCGATCGTGTGGTCCTCGTAGGGGTAATGACCGACTCCATGACCCCAGAACAATTTGAAAATGAACTCGCCGAACTCACCCGCTTAGTAGACACCGCTGGCGCAACGGTGGTCCAAACATTGCAGCAGAAGCGTTCCCGTCCCCACCCGCAAACGGTTGTCGGCGCGGGAAAAGTGGAAGAAATTGCCCTCTGCTCTCAAACCCTCGGGGCAAATCTAATCGTTTTCGATCGCGATTTATCGCCGGCGCAAGTTCGCAACCTGGAAATGCTTCTCGGCGTCCGCGTGGTAGACCGCACGGAAGTGATTCTCGATATTTTCGCCCAACGCGCCCGATCCAGTGCCGGTAAATTGCAAGTAGAACTGGCGCAATTGGAATACATGTTGCCGCGCCTGACCGGTCGAGGTCAAGCAATGTCCCGCTTAGGCGGTGGTATCGGTACCCGAGGCCCGGGGGAAACTAAGCTGGAAACGGAACGACGCGCCATTCAACGGCGCATCGCCCGCTTGCAAAAAGAGGTGAACCAATTGCAAGCGCATCGATCGCGGATGCGTCAGCGCCGACAGCATCAAGAAGTTCCTTCGATCGCGATCGTCGGTTACACCAACGCCGGCAAATCTACTCTTCTCAACGCCCTGACCAATGCGGAAATTTATACCGCCGACCAATTATTTGCGACTTTGGATCCCACAACCCGGCGCTTAGTGGTTCCCGATATGGCCACCGGAAAACCCCAGTCCATCGTGTTAACCGACACCGTGGGATTTATTCACGAGTTGCCACCTTCTTTGATGGATGCCTTTCGCGCGACTTTAGAAGAAGTGACCGAAGCGGATGCTTTGCTGCATGTGGTGGATTTGTCTCATCCGGCGTGGCAAAGTCAGATTCGCTCAGTGATGGAGATTTTAAGGGAAATGCCAATGACGCCCGGTCCGGCCCTGGTGGCGTTTAACAAAATCGATTGTGTGGATAGCCAGACTTTGGCGATCGCTCGAGCACAGTTTCCCCAAGCTGTGTTTATTTCCGCCAAGGGAAGTCTGGGGTTAGAAACTCTGCGTCACCGACTCGGACAACTGGTTCAATATGCCGTGGCTCCTCGCTAATCCGTGCATGACGCGATCGCTTTTCCCCGCCACAGCGCCCCTCATACCATAAAAATGCCGATTTTTTCGTTCTTTACCAAAACTTTAATTTATAGGGTCGATTCCTGTGAATCGACCCTATAAATTAGGATGACAAATTAACAATTAATAATTTGTACTCATTTTGGTCTCGACGCTCTATTTTAAATTTCCCCCCAACCGGGGAAAAGCGGGGAACAGAGCTACAGTGGGGAGAAAACCGCCTCGTTACTAAGAGCGCGATCGCCCTGGTATGGGAGCCGCCCCACCCCAAGGGGCGATCGTGACAATTGGAATCGCCAGCTTTGGGGATGAAATTGTCAGAAACATTGCAAGGTAAATGCATCAATATTCCTTGCATTTTCCGAGTTTACAGCTTCTACAGTCGGGATTATTTTTTACAAAAACCTTATCCTGGATCCTAAAACACATCAAAACTTAATCAATTAAACTTTTTACGTAAAGATTTTACAAAGTTTCGTCCAAAGCCTCGACGAGCAGTGGTTGAGCCAGATACAGTGGAGGAGAGAGGCAAACATCAGTTTGGTTCTCCATTGCGCGCAACCGGAGGAGGTGATTGACTTTAATCACACAGCGGGATGAGTCAGGCGGGCGTATGGGATCCCATGTCCCCCTCCCAATCGTCAAAGCTCATCCACCACCCCGGCAAAAAATTCGGTTGGACACAAGATGCTGGTAGGATTCGGTAAAGATTATGTTAAAACGATTGAAACAATTAACGGTAGGACTAACTGTCCTCGGTTCCATTGGGGTTTATTCGTTCGCTGTCGCCCCCGCTGCCTCAGCGTTTACTTTGATAGACAATGGCAGTATCGGAATTGACGAGGACGATGTAAATGAAGAGTTCACAATCATCTTTGATGGCAACGTCAACGAAAGTGATGTTATCGAACTCACCTCGGAAGCCATTTTCAAATTTCTCGGCTTTACTACGGTTGGAGGTAACACCGAGGCAAAATTTGATATTACCCTCGACAACACCTCCAGCGATGGAATCACCTCTAGAACCTCTGGCTTAGGGTTTAACGTCACGGACTTTTCCGACGGGAAGTTGTCCTTGCTATTTGCGGAAGAATCCACAGGCCCAGGACAAGGAAGGGGCAAGAACAACGAAACAACCGCTGAACTGACCCGCATTGATGGCTTATTTGAGAATGCCGTTGCTAACGGCAAATTACCCAATCAATTCGGAAACTTAGATGTCTGCTTTAGCGACGGTAACTGCACCGGCGGCAAAGATGGCGGCGTGAAAACCAATGATGAGCCGCAAAAGTTTACCGCTACCCTGGCATTGTCTGGTGACGTGAAAAAGTTCGCCTTGAATAACTTCGGCGTGCGCTACCAAAGTATTGATGGTAATGGTATGGTGGGCGCAAGCGGAACCGGGCGAGGTACTGTCAGTTGGGAGCCACCCACGCCACAACCTCGGGAAATCCCCGAACCAACCACGGCAACTGCCCTGTTACTGGTGGGTCTTGGTGCGTTTCGCTATGGCAAAAGGAAGCAAAACGCTCTGGTTGAAGAAACTGCTGGCTAGCTGATAGGGAGGGTGAAATCCTACTGCAAAAATTGATAGAGAGTTATTAGAGAGAGCGATTTGAGGCTCTCTAGAGGGAGCTGTTTGAGGCTCTTTAATTTTGCATCGCCTTACCTTCATGCTCCCCCAAGCTGTGGGGAGTTTTTTTAATTTAATCTTATACACTTAGTTTGCATACCGTTTTTATTACAAATAAGCAGCGATGCAGACTGTAGCCTATGCACTCAGACAATTGCTAAACCTGTGATGCTCGTTCCCACCAGCGCCAACCTTGGGATTTCCCTTCACAGGTCTTGACCTCTTCTTCTTGGCGCTTTATGAGCTTTGTGTAAACCGAGAATTATCCCAAATTCGGTGTCGTTAGCTACGGTATTGCTCAGAAAAACCTTGCCAAAATAGTACGAAATCAACACAGTAAAATCATATTGGTAGCGGTTTTCAGATGGGTTCGCAAAGAAATGCTTTCTGGATTCCCTTCCCGCCGGAAATGACAGGTTTTTAGCAGTAAAAATTTCAGCGTATTAAAAGCGATATTTAATCCATTTTTTGTGCAATTTAGATGTATGATTGCCGGGGCAGAAGCACAGAGCGATTTGACCAATCAATGCCATGCCCACCCCTCAACCCTGATGCGGTGAGTGGGGAAACCGATAAGGGAGAGGGGGCGGCTGAGCGGTTACCGAGAATCGGCGTAAAGCCCCCGGATTTATCCGTGGGGATATAAGCCGAGCGACTGACCCCCGATCCCCCGCAATTATATTCGTTGGACATGATAAGGCTTGGTGCTGTATAATATCATAAGGAGGTGAAGAAAATGTTTG
>NZ_JAJENT010000682.1:0-3106 GCF_035615515.1 Phormidium sp. CCY1219 | reverse complement strand
AGCCGGATGAGGTGAAAGTCTCATGTCCGGTTCTGAATGGGAGGTGAGGGTTGCGAAGCCCTCATCGACCCCTAATTAGATGTACCCTGATGGCTTCCCGCCCCGTTCCTGGAGCGGGAATTTTTATAATGGTTCCCCAGTGCGGCTCAGAGCCAAGATTGGCGTCGCCACCTTGCGGTTTTGCAGACCTTTTTCTCTGAGCCTAACTGGTTTTCTCAAAATCCAGCGCTACCGAATTAATGCAGTAGCGCAAGCCAGTGGGTTGGGGGCCATCGTTGAAGACGTGACCGAGATGAGCCTCACAGGCATTGCACAACACCTCGGTTCGGCGCATAAATAGACTGTTATCTTCTTCTTCTTTTACGTGTTCTTCATCGATGGGTGCCCAAAATGAAGGCCATCCGGTGCCTGAATTGAATTTGGTGTCGGAACTAAATAGTTCGGCGCCGCAACAGGTGCATTTGTAGACACCCTTTTCTTTATTGTCGTAGTATTTGCCGGTGAAAGGTTTTTCGGTTCCCTTCTTGCGCGTCACCTGAAACTCTTCGGGACTCAGTTGCGCTTTCCATTCGGCTTCGCTTTTTTGGACTTTCTCAACCATCGTTTCATCCTTAGTTTGCTGGGGTTGAACAGTTTTATTTTATCGTTGTGTGGATTTTCCTCTAGGTGAGGATAACCGCAACCGATCGCCCCTCTTTCAGTTTGCTTGTCCTTGCCGATCGCCGTTTTTCCATTGTCGGGGTGGAGGTTTCCACCTTTGAATCGCTACCCCAGGCGCGATCGCCTGCGGTTTTATAACCGAAGTATTCTGCCGGATAAAGCCACGGCGATCGCGCGGTTGTCGGGCTTTTTATTCTCGGGTCAGCCCTTGGCCAATCCCACCATAGTGGGGGGGGGGAGGTTGCCTTTCATGTTCGATTGAGAGAAAGCCTGTAGCCAGTCTTGGGGAGAAATTTTAAATTGAGATAGTTGGCCAATATCGCCACCGATACACAGTGGGCGATCGCCCCAGTGGTGAATGTTTCGATTTAGAGAATACCTGCGGTTTTTGCCCCTGGCACCTTGCGCGATCGGCCAAGTTGCACCCTCCGTGATTCCACTCCCCTCGTCTCATGTTAGTGGGATTCACGAAACCCTTGAGCTTCACACTCAAACCAACCCAATCGGGGCTGGATTGCGCCATTCTACGTTTTAGAAAACCAACAGAAGCTCCCTGCCGATTAAAATTTGCTTTAATGTATTCTCTCGAACCGTTTTATTGCCGATATTGGTTTATAATAATCGATTGGCTGGTATGAGAAAACTCCGCACTAGATTGCGAAGCAGGCCCTAACCCGATTTCCATAAACAGATGTAATGAAAGGGTGAGCAACATGGCTAAAATAAATCTTTCGAGCATAAGTAATGCGTTTTGAACTCGATGAGTCTTCTGGACTAACTCCCGCATCACTAGCCTACCATGATGGTGGTACTTTCTCAAGTATTGAAGGGCATTTCCGTTGAATTGACTAGCGCGATCGGCGGGTTTATCCGGATGAAAACTCGTTGATTGCTCCGGAGACACTCCCTGGTGGAAAGCTACGCCGCCCAAGGGAGGGAGTTGCCATATCGAACCGACCCTGTGTGGGGTTGGCGATGGTTTTGCAGCGGTATGGCTCAACCCCAGAAGCGGTAGGAGGGCGATCGCCGACGTGGTTTGCACAGAAAAAAACTCGGTACCCACAGGCAAATTTGCCCAGATTTTAAAGTTAGGGAGGACCGAGTTTAAATAAACTGGCTCTAGTAACGCAAATTTGCGCCACGCTTTTACTTTATCGAGCCGAACGTGACACCACTGATTTGTAATCCGAATCGCCCAAGCAAAGCGCTACGCGAAATAATCAACTCGCCTCAAGGCGGAGATTGAATGGTTTCGGGGAGATTGGGTAGCTGACAAGATTATTTTTCAAACAAACTTATAATTGCTCCTGTCGCCTCTTGCGGCTCGAGAACCCTTGGGGTTGTTTTCCCCGGATGGGGATGAGGCATGGGAAAAAAGCGCGTATTCTAAGCCGCTTGTTGTGTTTGGTTGCAGTTGCTCCCTTCATTTGCCGTGACAACGATCCACTTTCCGCTGCTGGGATCCCGATAGGTTTGATAGGGATTTGGGCGCAGTGTTTTGTCGTTATTTGCCGTTGACATTCTGATGTCCTCCTTCCATCGATTCGGGGTTTGATGCTTATTCTTTATGGTAGGAGGGTTTTCAATGGAATTCAGCGATCGAGATGGGGTAGGGGTGCGATCGATATCACCTTCCCTCCGTGAGTGGGCTTTGACCCCTCACCGCCCATCCCCCAGTCTCTGCCTCCCCCTTACCCTCTAACATTTTGACTTGTTTGTTTCAATTTCTGAAAGGGATTAGTGACAATTAAGTTTCAATCCCTGAAAGGGATTAGTGGAAATTGAGACTTGAGACTACGCGCCGGAGAGTCCCGGTAATGTATCACTAGTTTCAATCCCTGAAAGGGATTAGTTGAAATTGAGACTCTTTGCCCGATTTAGAAGATAAACACGCCTTATCTGTTTCAATCCCTGAAAGGGATTAGTGGAAATTGAGACTTGGCTGAATTAGTCAGAAGAAAGCTCAATAAAATCATTGAGTTTCAATCCCTGAAAGGGATTAGTGGAAATTGAGACACCTATACGGAGATTGGGTCTGGGAAGTTATCTTAGTTTCAATCCCTGAAAGGGATTAGTGGAAATTGAGACTCGAAATTAATTTCTTCCCCATTAGAGGTATAGAGTTTCAATCCCTGAAAGGTATTAGTGGAAATTGAGACGAATACAGGTGGCTATGGAAATCTCATAGAAATACGTTTCAATCCCTGAAAGGGATTAGTGGAAATTGAGACATGCTCAATACAGATATCCTTACCTTTAATCCTCCTGAAGTTTCAATCCCTGAAAGGGATTAGTGGAAATTGAGACAAGTAGGGGTTTAGAAATGGAAACAGTTTACCTAGTTTCAATCCCTGAAAGGGATTAGTGGAAATTGAGACAAAGAGGATTTAGGGATTTCTCCCCGCGATCGAGTAGGTTTCAATCCCTGAAAGGGATTAGTGGAAAT
>NZ_JAJENT010000681.1:0-4307 GCF_035615515.1 Phormidium sp. CCY1219 | reverse complement strand
GGGGGAGAACTCCTCCCTACGCATAAATGACGAGGGTTTCCGTTCTCCCCCTTACCAACCCTAATTTCTGATGAGAGTAAAACGCACACTCTGGCTGTTGTTGCTGCTTGTGCTAGCTACGGCAGGAATCCTGTGGATGGGGCAAATTTCTCAGCTGCAAGATACTGGGGAATCGTTGCGATCGCTTGCTGCTACCCAGGGGATCTCTATAGGTGCGGCGGTACCCTATCGCCCCCTAGAGGAAAACCCCATGTATCGCAGGGTTCTAGCGCGCGAGTTCAACATGGTCACGCTAGAAAATGCGATGAAATTCGGTCTGCTGAGTCCTCAGCCCCAGGTGTATGATTTTTCCAAAAGCGATGCGATCGTGGAGTTTGCGCTTTCCCATGAGATGCAGGTGCGCGGTCATACCCTAGTGTGGCATAGGATGCAACCAGAATGGTTGACTGAGGGGGAATTTACGCGGGATGAATATATCGACATCGTGCGATCGCATATTCAAACCGTGCTGGGTCGCTATAAAAGCAAAATTGCCGTGTGGGATGTAGTCAATGAAGCGATCGGCGATGATGGCAACTTCCGAGATACCATTTGGTTGCGCGGCATCGGTCCGGAATACGTAGAAATGGCTTTTCAATGGGCGCATGAAGTAGATCCGGATGCCCTGCTCTTCTATAATGACTATGGCGGCGAAGGACGAGGGAAAAAATCCGATGCCATTTATAACTTCGTCAAAGATTTGCGCCAACGCGGCATCCCCATTGATGGCGTGGGTCTGCAAATGCACATCTGGAATGTGGACAAATTCCCAGATCCGCAAAAGGTGGCGCAAAATATGCAGCGACTCGGAGAATTGGGCCTAGAGGTTCAAATTACCGAGATGGATGTGGGACTTCACAAAGGCAAGGGCACCCTGGAAGAAAAATTAGCCTCCCAAGCCAAACTTTACGGCGATATGCTGCAAGTTTGCTTGGATGCCAGCAATTGCGAAGCATTCGTGCTCTGGGGATTTACCGACGCTCATTCATGGATGAGACAAATTGAAGATAACCCCAATTATCCTTTAATTTTTGATGAATCCTTTAAACCAAAACCGTCTTATTATGCCCTTCAAGCGGTCTTGCGAAGAAACAATTAAATTTCCATTATAGCATAAAGATTGCCGATTGTCGCGCTATTGTTTCCAGTTATAGCATTACCCCTAGATTGCTTTGATTGCGACTAAATCTATCTAAAAATAGCCGAGTGAATGCCCGAAGAAGGGGATAGATTGCCTAAGGTGGAAGCAGTGGACTTCCACATTAGGCCAAACAGGAATTTAACGATCGCCGTTCACCGATCGAGACACAGACAGGGAAGAGAGATCGCTATCCACCCGCCATAAATGCCTCAATTGTCGGGATCTCAACAAATCTGCCAGTGGCGTGGGATTCATGGGTACTATCCATCAAAAGCTGAGAATACACCCCGTCTAACAACGACGGCGCGGATGCTTTTGCGGCATCAATTCCGCGCACCCAGTTGTCGATCGTGCGGATAAACGGCGCAATGCGTCCATCGGGATAAGTTTTCTCAAATGCGAGACGTGACGGGATTTCGAGCTCAGTCAACTCTTCTCCTGCGGGTGCCCCCCACAGTTTAAACCCATGCACGTAATCTTTCAGATTGTCGCTACCGAGGATCAAGGTACCGCGATCGCCATACACTTCCACCCAATGGCCCCTGCCGCCATAGGTTGCGGAACTCAAGGTAATTTGCACCGGGGTACCATCCCTCAGTTGTAGCATCAACATCCCCGTATCGTCCGCATCCACCGGTTTGAGTTGGCCCCCTGCGGCGGGATCCGGGCGCTGTGCCACTGCGGTACTCAGATGCCCACACAAACGACCCACTGGGCCAAACAACCAGGGAATATAATCGAAACTGTGGGATCCGATCGCCCCCAATGCGCCACCGCCTTTGTCTTTTTGCGCGTACCAATTCCAAGCGCGGTTGGCATCGGCGCGGGAAGCAACCAACCAATCCACCTTAATCAACCGCAGTGTGCCACAATATCCCTGTTCTAACAGTTCCTTCAACCGCTGCCATGCGGGAACGAAGCGAAATTCAAAATCCATCGCCGTTACCACATTTTTATCTGTGGCAATTTGATATAATTCTTTTGCTTCACTTGCCGATAAAGTTGTCGGTTTTTCCAATAACAAGTGCTTTCCGGCGGCTAAAATCGGTTTAGCCATTTCATAATGCAAAAAAGGGGGCGTGGAAATACTCACCGCCTCCAGATTTTCCATCTTGGCAATATCCTCAATGGTATTGACCGCAAAGGGAATATCATTGGTTTTGGCGATCGCCTCTGCTTTATCGATATCGCGATGATACACCGCCACCACTTCAGTGCGCGGATGGTCTTTAAATCCCGGAATGTGAACCTTTTGGCCGAACCCGGTTCCCACAATAGCGACGCGAACGGTTCCTTGACCTTCTGCTGTCGTTAGATTAGACGCTCCTCGAGTGGATGAATAGCTCATAACCTTCTCAAAACACAGTGAACAACAATATCCCTTGGATGGGAAAGACGAGGTAAAAATTAGCTTTTCCTCATTTTCCCCCGCATTTCTTCAACAAATAAAACCCGTGAAATTTCCGATTTTTTGATGACTGTTTATTTTAACTTAGAGACATAATTTTCCACCCATTCAATGACTTTATCCCCCAAGCGATAACCATCGGGTTGGTATTTGTCAATTTCTCGCAGACCTGTGGGACTGGTGACATTGACTTCGGTTAAATAGCCGCCGATGACATCAAGACCGACGAAATATAAGCCATCTTCGCGCAGTTTCGGGGCGACTTCGGTGCAGATTTGACGTTCGCGATCGGTGATTGCGGTTTTGACAGCTTTACCGCCAACTGCCATGTTGCCGCGAAATTCAGTGCCGCTAGGGACGCGATTCACCGCGCCAATCGGTTCGCCATTGAGGAGGATAATTCGTTTGTCCCCTTGACGCGCTTCGGGCAAATAGGTTTGCACCATCACCGGTTCTTTACCGTTTTTGGTACTGATTTCTATCAATGAGTTTAAGTTAGAATCGTTTGGTTGCAAGAATAAAATACCTTCTCCTGCTTTTCCGCCTAATGGCTTTAGCACGCCGGCTCCTTTTCGCTCTACAAAATCGCGAATGACGGATTTGGTTTGACTGACAATGGTTTCGGGAATGACGTTGGTAAACTGGAGGGCGTACATTTTTTCATTTGCGGCCCGCAGTCCCCGGGGGGAATTCATCGTCAGGGTTTTTGTCGGGTCGATATAGTCGAGAATGTAGGTGGCGTAGAGATAGGGAATGGTGACGGGTGGATCGGTTCGCATGAAGAGTGCATCCATCTGTTCGAGTGGATATAGTCGGTCTGGTTTGATTTCGTACCAGGGATCTGCTGCGATCCAGCGTTCGTCTACTCGTTCCACGGGGTTCAGGGATACGCGCTCTAAAAGCGCCCATGCTTTGCCATCCACTACGCTGAGTTGGTCCGCTTGGGTTATCCACAGTTCGTGTCCCCGAGCTTGGGCGGATTCCATCAGTGCGATGCTGGTGTCGTGGGTGGGATCGAGTTTCTCGATTGGATCTACGATCGAAACAATTTTCACGCCTGTTCCCCTCTGTAATTTGCAATCATGCGGTTTCGCTGATAACCTTCATTAATTTATCAGAAGCGAAAGCGCCTGGGGTAGTTTGCGATCGCCATCATCAGTGCGATCGTGGTTTGTCATTTGTTGTTTGTCAGGGGAAAGAAAATAGCGATCGCGCATTTGGGGCGATCGCTATTGTGACTGTTCCCCGGGGAAGGACTAGGCGGATGGCTGGAGCATTGGATCCAATTTGTCTTCCGAGTTCAGAGCGTACAGTTCGTCGCTACCGCCAATGTGGCGATCGCTAATGAAGATTTGGGGCAGCGATCGGCGTCCATTGGCGCGTTTTGCCATTTCTTCGCGCGCTTCGTCATCTCCATCAATGCAGTATTCCTGATACTCTACGCCTTTGCGATCCAACAGTGCTTTTGCCCGCATGCAAAAAGGGCACCAGCTCCAAGTATAGATTTCAACTTTGGGGGTCATAGTGGGTTTCTCGATATTTAGCAACTTATTCTGGCTTTAATTTTATCTTGATACTCCCTACGGATAAATCCGAGGGATTCTTAAAGAGTCCAAAGTCGGACTTTTAAAGGCGCAATCAACACACCCCTACTGACTCCATTGAGATTGAACCCCAATTTTGCCGCTACTTTTCTCAAAATATTTGCTGCCGCATTGC
>NZ_JAJENT010000680.1:0-11029 GCF_035615515.1 Phormidium sp. CCY1219 | reverse complement strand
CTAAAGCCGCAAGTTCGTTTTTCCTCCCCCGGCTAAAGCACGGGGGTTTCCAAACGTATCGGAGGTTATCATCATGAAAAAAAACAAACCCTTAATTTGGTTGCGTCGTTCTGGAATGCTCCTCGCCGGTGCTGTTTTAACCCTGTCGGCGGGTTGGGGGTGGTCTCCCGTCGCATTGTCGGAAGAAGTCAGCCACAATCGCATCGCCAGAATGATGCTGAACCTGCAAGAATCCGAAGACCGCTGGATTCAAATCGACCTCACCCAGCAAAAGTTAATGGCTTGGGAAGGAAATGATGTGGTTTACGCCGTCACCGTTTCCACCGGCAAAACGGAAACCCCCACCCCCACCGGCACCTTCGCCATTCAAACCAAGCACGAAGAAACCCGCATGCAAGGGGATGATTACGACGTTCCCGATGTTCCGTTTACCATGTACTATTATGGCGGTTATGCCATTCATGGCGCGTACTGGCATAATAACTTCGGCACCCCCGTCAGCCACGGTTGCACCAATGTCGCCGTCAATCACGCCGAATGGCTGTTTAACTGGGCCGATGTGGGCACCCCAGTGGTGGTGCATTATTAAGCGATCGCGTCTCAGGTAGACACTCGCGAGAGAATGTAAGCACCGCCATGCCCACCCAACAACCACCGTAGCAGTGCGTTACCCCTGCCACCTCCTGTATCAAAACCTCGGTTAGCCCCCCGGTTATGCAATTTGACCGCTTGTAGAGATGGGATTTATCCTGTCTTTACAAGCGGTCTGTACGTTCGAGGCGATCGCTTCGCAGGGGGGTCGAGTTCACCGGCGGTTTGCCAGCCCAATTCCGTCTGATGCAGGGCTTCCCAGGATGAGCGCGATCGCCCCCCTGCCATTTAACTGCGCCGATAGCGCATTCCGGGTAACTGCTCGACATATCCCAATAACTCTAACTGCAACAGGGCACTAGACACCGTGGCGGCATCCATTGCGGCAGCTTCCACGATCGCGTCAAAGGGAGCATCCTCAGTGGCGATCGCTTTCCAAACCCGCTGCAGTTGCGGTTCCAACTCCGGCATCGATGCCGCAGGTGAGGCACTGGGTTCCGAGGTTTCCGAGGCGGGGGTTTTCTGGAACAAAGAGAGCTGCTGAGGGTGGTCGAGTTTTGGCATTCCCCCCAGCATAGCCACCAACTCTTCTTCATTGACAATCATCTCCGCGCCGTTTTTCAACAATCGCAAACAACCTTGAAAGGTGTAATCCTCCAATCGCCCCGGCAATGCAAACACATCCCGCCCGAATTCGTTGGCCACCCGGGCGGTAATCAGCGCGCCAGAGCGCTGCGGTGCCTCCATCACCAGCACCGCACGACTCAAACCGGCAATAATGCGATTGCGCTGAGCAAAGTGTTCCGGTCTGGTTCGCGTGCCGGAGGGATGCTCGCTCAAAACCAGGCCGTGGCTGACAATTTTTTGGAACAAAGTGCGGTTAGCAACCGGATATATTTTATCTAAATGGGTGCCGAATACCGCAATCGTGCGACAGGCGGATTCTATACAACCAATATGCGCTTCGCTATCGATGCCGGCAGCCATGCCCGAGACTACCGTAAACCCGCACTTAGCGAGAACGGCGCTCATCCGGCGCGTCCAGCGCTTGCCATACTCCGAGGGGTGACGAGTGCCGACGATGCCCACTAGCGGACGAATGCCGAGATTTTCCTCGCGATCGATTTGTCCTCGGTAATACAGCAGGGGCGGTGGGTCGGGAATTTCTAAGAGCAAGCGGGGATAGTCTGGATCGGCGGGCGTCCAGAATTGTGGGTTTTTTTGCAGGTGTTGGCGATAGCGGGTTTCGGGGTTGAGGCGCGATCGCTCTGCGGTGATTTTTGCCCCCAGTTGTCGTCCAAATCCCTGCACCTGGGCCAGTTGCATCGCTGACGCAGACCACGCCACAGCCAAAGAACCAAAATGCTGCTGTAACCGCTGGAGCAAAATCGATCCGACGCCGGGAATTTGCGCCCAAGCTACCCAGAATATCCGTTCCTCTTCCATCCCGCGATCGCCTTACCTTGCATGATTATTTTGACTGTCTCGACTGCGAATTAGACAAGCGCCGGAAAAACAGCCATTGTTTTTGCGGGTGAAAAACCGCGATCGTCCGGATATTGCCCACCAGTTCCTCGATCCGTTCTCCCACAATTTCCAGCCATTTTTCTTCCCGACTCAAGCGGGCAAAAATCTCTTCATTCGGACAATCCAGCGTCAGCATCAGATTGCCCGGACGTCCCGAAATATCGGCCAAACATCCCTGCAATAACTTTTGCGTCCCCGGATCTAATCCCTGCCAAAATCGTTTGGTTAACGCTTGCATTAACGCTTCATTCATCCATTGGTCTTCAATCGCGATATCGGGATTTTCTCGATCGTAATATCTTCTGATTCGCATGGGTATTTTACCTGTGTTATTCTGCTTTGGACTCCCCTCGCGGCAGTGGGGCCATATCTTCGTCCCCCGCACCGGAGAAAACCGCCGAGGGCGATCGCCTCCTCATCAGGATCCACCGTTGGCAATCGGTGTCTATAGTTACAGGATAAACCCTACGTTAAAAAAAAGCTTAAAAAAACGAGAAATTTCTCATTTTATGCATAGGGCGATCGCCCCCACCGCGTGGGATCCCTTGCCCCGGTAGGGGGTTTGCCCCTGCGAGGGCGATCGCTGCTGGCGCTTCTCCCGAAGGCGCGGGGGAAACCCAATGGAAAATTAAAAATTGCCAGATTTCTCAATTCTCAATTGTCAATTGTCAATTCCCCAATCCCCGCGCACGATATAGGCGATCGGCAATTTGAGCAATGGCCGTCCGAAGCGCCACATCGGAATAAAACCCATCATCGATCGCGCTCAAGATGTAGGTTTTCCCCCGCACTTCCATCGCCAAAGTCGTACCGATAACCAAAGAATTTTGCCCGGTTTTTTCCCCTAACCATTTCGCTTTTGAATTCTCCAACGCCGCAAATCCCAATTCGCGATCGCGCTGATATTTCAGCAGAGAAATCAGCACATTATCTCCCGGATGTTCCCGGTTGTAAATCTTCACCATCATTCCCGTCAGTTCGTCACTGCTTAACGCATTGACATCCGTTCCCGGGTTCTCCGGCACGATACTGTCCCCGGTGAACTTTCCCCGAATCCTTGTCACCCCATACCCGGATTCTTCCAACACCTCATTGATATAATCCCACCCCAAATAATCTATCAGTTGGTTCGGCGCAATATTGCTACTGTGAACCAGCATTTCTGCTAAAATCTTCCACAGGGGATAAGTAATTTCCACTTCCATCTCCGAACCATCCTCGGTGAAATTCCCCGCCTCCACATAAATCGGCGTTTCCAGACTAATATTCTCCACCACCACTTTGTGCATCAATGCCACCGCGATCGGAATTTTTGCCAAACTCGCCGGACTTTCTGGCAATTCATCCCCGCGCAAGTGCCAGCAATTGCGCTCTAGGTCACATACAGCAATTTTAGCCCGTTCGGATAACCCACTGGTTTCTGCAATCTCCCGTAACGCTTTCGACTCAGAAAATTTCAGCGGGGGAGAAGCAGGAACTGCCTTTTCCATGCGCTCCAGTTTTGGCGGTTCGGACTCTTCACTCAATAAAATCGGCTCAACGAACAGTAACAATAAAAATAACAGCGGAAAAGACACGCCCATCCCCACCAACATGCCAGCCAACTGAATCCCTAGAGGGCTTTGAGGATACCATTGAGACGGCGCTTTTCCTTTTTTACTGAAACCAAAATTCGGATTGCACATAAAAACAGCTAGAGAGACAAATAAAGCCGCAACCTTGCCAGACGCACAGACTGAGAGTCAGCCTCTGCGATCGAGGGGTTTGCGTTTTCAAACCCCCCGGGAAAGCGGGGCGATAATTCACTCTATAATCTCTAGCCAAACCCAGGGAAATGTCAAGATAGTTTGGGAAATAAGGCAGTTATTTTTTAGTGGGTTTTTTCTGCGGAAACAAGTAGGCGATCGCCCCCGCGCCCGAGAGCATCACCAAACTCACCAAAAACAACGCGATAAATACCTGTTGCATGATCGGCACCAGCTAAACCTTCCTAACACAACCAACCTACCAGTTATACCGTCACCACGGCATCCCTGGTAGGCGAAGACACGAGAGCGAAATAGCTACAAACTCCAGCTTTCGCTTTTCTACCCCTTCCGGTTCGATCGCAAAAACTCGAATCGGCGACTCACCTCCCCGCCATTTTCCGGGGAAGTGAGTCGCGCGGTTCTACTCAGGGCGGGGGTTAGGCGCTCACCGGACCGCGACTTTCCATCGGTTCAGAGAGTACCTCGTCGTAGAGTTCGCTCAATTGCGCCGCGACGCCATGCCAGCTAAACAGGCTCTCCACGCGGGTTCGCGCGGCTGTTGCCAGCTCCACTTGCCACGACGGTTGCGACAGAATGCGGTCGATCGCCACCGCAAAAGCCGCGTCATCTTGCGGGGGACAGAGCAAGCCGGTTTTTTCCGACACCACCGTAAACTGCAAACCTCCCACATCCGACGCCACCACCGGGGTACCGCTTGCCATTGCTTCGATCGCCACCAACCCAAAGGGTTCGTAATGGCTGGGAACCACGCACAGATTAGCAGCAGCGTAGTAGTTGGGTAGCTCCTGATGGCTGACTCGTCCCGGAAACTCCGTCAAGTCGCGGATCCCGACTTCATCCACGATCTCCTCAATGCGATCGCGTTCGAGACCATCGCTCTTGCCCGGGCGAGACCCCCCCGCAATAATCAGCTTCAAGTTCGCCTCACCGCGCAGGGTCGAGCGACTCATGGCTCGCACCAGGGTTTCGATGCCTTTGCGGCGATCGAATCGGCCTACATACAAGACCACAAGACTATCCTCGGAAATTCCCAATTGCGCTCTGGCTTCGGCCCGCGATACGGATCCAAAACGCTCGATATCCGTGCCGCAGGGAATAATCTCGATATTACCTTTTTTCGACACCAGCGATCGCATGTGTTCTTTTTCCTGCGGACTGGTGGCCACAATTCGCTCCGCCGTTTCTAAGCACGCTTTTTCAATCCCGAGGCGCGTGTTGGCAATTAACGGAATCGTGGAAACGGAATTGTACTTCACCGCCCCGAGAGAGTGGTACGTATGAATCTGCTTGATGGGTTGCACTTTCTTCAATTCCATTCCCACTGCCGCAGACAGCCAGTAGTTGGTATGAACTAATTGATATTCTATCCCTTCTGCTTGTTGAAATTTCAACAGAGATTTCACAAACTCAGGCAGGTTGTCGTAAATTTTCTGCCGGGGGATAAACTTTTCCGGGCCGGCAACTAAGCGAATCGTGCGACAATTCGGATGATGTTCTACCACACTCGCCTGGGTTGCGCTGGACTTGCGGGTAAACATATCCACTTGCCACCCTTGTTTGGCCAGGGCTTCCCCCACTTGCCGGACGTAAACGTTTTGACCTCCCGCCTCTTCTTTTCCAATTTCAACTGCAGGATCGCCGTGAACGGATATTAATGCAATTCGCTTTGTATCTTTCATGGGTTTATGTTACCATTCAATCGAAAACAGCTAGAACCAAATCGCTTAAGTTTCTCTAAAAACCCGGGCAATTGGGTACAACGTTTCAGGCCGTTGTTTTCAAAGGTCTGCCGATGTATCTTGCTTCACCCCTGGGAAAACTGCGGTAATTTTTTCCGGCTTTTCCGGGGTTTCTCAAGCGGCAACTTCCCCTAGCTGCAATGTTGAAGAAATCGCGATCGCATCTGCCGGATTTTTTGCCAGACAGTGCGGTAGAGGAAAACCCGTTACCGAATTCAACTCTAGCGCTTCTTCTGAATCGTTTCGGAGGGTTGGAAAACCATGCCCTCTCTCGAAACATCTTTAGATTATCAAATCCCTCTCGGCTTTTTATGACAAACAGATGACAATCCCTTGTCGGTTTTGTCAGGATTCTTTAACAAATACCTCGAACCGCTTACGGAGCCTGGAATTGCGAGAAAAAATAGCTCGACAAACGGGGGTGTTTTCTCTGGTGAAGTCCCACCGATACAGTACGGTTTTCTGCCCTACTCGGTGGGCGCGGGGGTCTCGGGAGTTGTCAGGTTAGAAATGATTAAACCCGGCGTTAAGTCTGGGTTATGAACGGCGCGATCGCTGTAGTTCCTTATCCCCTAAATTCCCTCTGCAGCAGGCAGAAAAAACTTAAACGTACTCCCCACCCCAACCTGACTTTCCACATAAATTTCTCCCCCTTGTAGTTCGATTAAGCGGCGACAAATCGCCAACCCAATACCGGTTCCGCGAGAATGTTCCGCCCGGGATTGAGCCGATCGCCAAAACCGCTCGAATACATGGGGCAAATCTTCCGCTGCAATCCCGAACCCGGTATCCACCACCGCCACCCAAACCCGATCCGCTTCCCGCCACCCCCGCAGCGAAATCGAGCCGCTTTCCGTATAGCGAATCGCATTTCCCAGCAGATTGACTAACACTTGTTCGAGGCGATCGATATCGGCAACAACCGCAGGCAAATCTCGGGGACAGTCTAACTGCAACTGCGTCTTTTCTTCCAGTAATTGCTCGGAAAACTTTTCTGCGAGTAATGCTAACAGGGGATAAAGCGGCACTGGGTTTAAATTCACAGGTAAATATCCCGCTTCTGCTTTAGAAAGCAGTTGTAAATCTTTCACCAACCGCTCTAAGCGGCGGGTTTCTGTAATCAGTTGATAATAGATAGCGGCTGAAGGTTCGATGCTGCGATCGGCCAATTTTTCTAAATAGCCGCGAATCACTGTCAGCGGCGTTCGCAATTCGTGGGTAAGATCCCCGATGATTTCCCGACGTCGTTGTTCCACTCCTTCTAAATGCATCGCCATCCGATTAAAACTCGTCCCCAAATCGTGAAGTTCGGGAATTTCACTGGGCGGTACCCTTTGCGACAAATGACCGGCGGCAAATTGATGGGTGATGTCTTCGAGTTGCGTTAGGGGTTGAGTAATCCGATTGGCGACCCAATAACTCAATCCAACGGCGGCTAAGGTACTGACGATCGCCGCGCATAAGGTACTGCGATTCCAGGCAATTTCAAACACCCGAATCAGTTCTTCCCGCGCCGCGATCGCATCTACTCCAATTCCCTCTAACTGAGCCAGTTCTAACTCGAAAAACTGCGGCGAAAACGTTTTGCCAATGATGAAATAAGTGGCCACTCCCACTAAAGTTGCCAAAAAATGGGAGAAAAACAATCGGGAGGATAGGGACAGCGAATGGGGGATGAGATGATTTAAACCGAGCATATTATTTGAAAATTTTAACAGTTCGGAGCCGACTAATCGGATTTAGGGAATATAGACCCGCTTGTAGAAACGCGATTCCGAAGCGTTTCCCACCAGAAACCCACTCGTTTGTAGAGTTACTGATGATTTATGATTCCATCGCATCGTCAAACTTATATCCCACCCCGATCGCCGTTTTAATAAACCTCGGTTGACGCGGATCCGGTTCGATTTTTTTCCGCAGTCGAGCCACATGAGTATCCACCACCCGCTCATCGCCAAAAAAGTCATCGCCCCACAGATGTTCTATCAATCGAGCGCGATCGCAGACGCGACCCGGATTTTTCACAAACAGGGTTAATAATTTAAACTCCGAACTGGTTAACTCGAGTTGTTGGGATTTATCCCCATGCAGATTACGAGTGGCAATATGCCGCTCTAAATCTACAGTAAAATGTTCGGTACAGTAAATCTGTTGCGGGTGTCCGCCGTGACGCAGACTGCGCCGCAACAACGCACGCACCCGGGCAACTAATTCCCTCGGACTAAACGGTTTGACGCAATAATCATCCGCTCCCGTAGATAAACCGACGATGCGATCGATTTCCTCCCCGCGAGCGGTCAGCATTAAAATATAGGGATCTTTTAAATTCGTTTGTTGTCGGATCCGGGCACAAACTTCCAATCCGTCTAACCCGGGAAGTCTCAAATCCAGGATAATTAAATCCGGTTGCCGTTCCCGAAATAATTCTAGGGCACTTAAGCCATCGTAACAGGTACGACAGGCAAATCCTTCACTTTCTAAAGACTCTTGGATTAGCTCGGCAATCGTGCGTTCGTCTTCAACAATTAAAATCTCCATTATGGCATCGTTTTGTCCGACAAAGTTGGAAAATTTACCCTCAATCCAGGCGATGGGGAAGGGGAAATTATCCCCTTCCCATTCCCCGCAATTAAGCCTGAGCCTTCTTCTGTTTCTTGAGGTATTCAAACACGCTCTTATCCCCGATATCGTCGGGAATCGCTTGGAAGGCTTTTCGCAATCCAAAGACTAAAAATAACACCGCCCAGATTGCCAGTAAAATTTTTTCCCCGTAAGGAGACAAAAAGCCGAACAAATGGCCTAAAATTAACAAGGGGACTACGGGGGTGAGCAATTTGGTTTCCAGGCGATTAAAGCAGAATGCTTCTTTAAAGTAAATGCCGGTGAGGGCGGCGAAGGTAAATCCGATACCGAACAAGGCGGCGGGCCGATCGTACAAGGTTACGGCGAGGGGCGTGCTGTAGTTGAGCGCAAACCACAACGCCGCCGCGCTACCTACCAGCCAAAATAGCTGTAGCAGGCGGTGTAGCGCCCCGAGATAGATGTGAATGGTGAGCAAGCTCACCCCGAGGGCGATGCAAAAACAGGCATAGAGCGCGCTCGAGGCATTTAAAACCATCGGGGAGGTGCCTTGCCACAGAACCAATGTGGTGCCAATCGCAAAGCTGAGTGCCGCCACCATCAACCCACTGCGGTAGATGATGACCTCTCGGCGATCGCGATCGGTAATGGTAAATTCCCCAAACTGTCCTTGGTAAACCGGGGTTTCAACAGAGTTGGCCTGAGTCATAATGGATGGCTAACGATTGACGACAAAAAACATTTGCTAAGCTAAACTTTATTATGAACGGTTCCAGAGATTTGACAAATGGCTAAATCCAAAAAATCCTCCAAAAATAATCCGCCTCCCGAGAGTATTATAGAAATAGATGAGGGGGTGTTTGGGACGCGGCTATCCGAGCGCTCAGACTGGCCCGAGCGTGGGGAGATGTCCACAAGCAACGGGGTAACTTTGGTGCCCAACAGTTTCGGCGGGATAGACATCATGCTCTCCGATGAAGATGACGACTTCCCCGGGATAAGGATCCTGCTCACAGAGGAAGATGACGACGACGAAAATGTCTCGGGAAATTTTGACTTAACTCCCTTTTGCGAGCCAGAGGAATTTGAGGAAAATATTGCGAATATTTTAGGCACCCAGGACATTGAGGTCAACGAACGGAATTTAAAAACTTATTCTAATTATCTGAAAAAAACAATGACCAAGCCCTGCTATCTCAGGGGAATTGAGGAGTTTGAGTGGGAAAAGTATTACCTCTCCGGTTCGGGGAGCGAGAAAGAATATGCCAAAAAGCAAAAAACCAATCCTTCTTATGAAGATACGTTTAAGTGGGTGAAATTCGCCGATGAAATTGATGAGGAACAGGGACTTTTTGTCATCGTGGAGCGCACGAGCGATCGCCGCAAGTTTACCATGCCGTTATCCAATTTAGAGGCGGTGGATGAGTCCTCGAGCAATTCCCGGTTATTCGGCACTTATTACCTGTGGTTGGTTTATTATTAAATTTTTCCACCACCGAGGAGATGGCATGCTTATTGCCATCTAACCTCTACCGTTGCGCCCACTTCAAGCTGTAGTTGACTTCTGGCGCTGCCCCCATTCACGGCAATTTCTACCCACCCGTGAGAACCCACCAGGGCGATCGCCCCTCCTTGGGTGGCATCACTGTAGGTTGTGCCCCCGGGAATCTTGGTTCCCGCCGCCACCACAGACCACCGCTGTTCTCGGACCGCAGTTCCGGGAATGTTGGTGGCGAGATTGCCAAAGCGATCGACATACTGAATGCAGCCCCGGGCACCCTCGGAAGTCGGTTCCCACTGGGGAAAATCCAGTTTGACCAAGATTCTCGGATCGATGGGATTGCCCAGCTTGGCTAAGGGCACACCCCTAGCAATGTGGGCACCGACGGGAGCGAAAATATCTCGACCGTGAAAGGTGGTGCTGGGGGTGGAGGTGCGCCAATATTGGGGGTTGGTGAGTTCCACCGCCGCCGCGATCGCCGTTTCCTCGGTTAAAACGGCAGTTAACAACCCGTTATCCGGTGCCACGAACACCGCATTTGCCAATTGCACCGCGATCGCCCGACGCTGACTGCCCACCCCCGGATCCACCACCGCCACATGCACGGTACCCTCCGGGAAATAGGGAACCGCATTCATCAAACAAAACCGACCCGCCACCACATCCTGGGGCGGAATATCGTGGGTCAGATCCACCACCGTGACTTGGGGATTGATTTGAGCGATCGCCCCCTTCATCACCCCCACATAAACGTCCCTATAGCCAAAATCCGTTAATAGCGTCAGTATTCCTCCGTCGTGCATCCTGCCCCCGTTGAATTGAGAATTGAGCATCACAGCTACGTTTCAACGCGCCCGCCTCGGTGAGTTTTCTCCGCGAACCTCCACCGGGCTAGGGTGAGGGGCTTGTGGCTGAAACCCGCAGCCCCCGGATTTATGGAGATTTTATAAAGTTTTGGTCAAATTTGATACCATTTTCAGTTACAGATGCTATTTTAAAAGTAGGCCATCTTACACTAACACAGAGTAGAAAAATGTCCAAGCTGAACAAAATCAATCAAGATACAGTTAAAAGAGCGGCAGCCGCTCATCGCGAAGCCATCCAAAAGCACTTGCAGCGACGGATGGAAGTGGCGAGACAACAAGGGGATGAGAACCTATTGCGGATGCTAGAAGCCGAAGCCAACTACTTCAGCTAGAGAAGTCCGGGTGAGAGAAAAGTGAACACCAGCCATAGAGAGTCAGTGACTCCGTAGAAACCAACCCCATGTCTAAAGCCAGGGGCTTGTACTTCTAACCACCTGACCAGCCTAAACCGAACGG
>NZ_JAJENT010000679.1:0-1784 GCF_035615515.1 Phormidium sp. CCY1219 | reverse complement strand
GGGGGAGAACTCCTCCCTACGCATAAATGACGAGGGTTTCCGTTCTCCCCCTTACCAACCCTAATTTCTGATGAATCCCACCACGGATAGACTGCACGATGGGAACGGTTCTGCCCCCTACACCTTAGTCGCGCCAGTGACGCGATCGGGGGTTGGGTTACATACGGGAGAACTCACTAAAGTTACTTTAAAACCCGCCTCGGTGGGGAAAGGGCGCTATTTCGTTCGGGTGGATCTGCCCGAGGCCCCGATTATCCCCGCCACGGTGGAGAGCGTCCGCCAAACCACCCTCTCTACCGAATTGGGGGTCGATCGCGCCACAATTCGCACGGTGGAGCATCTGTTAGCCGCTTTAGGGGGGATGGGGGTGGATGATGTGCGAATTGAGGTAGAAGGCCCCGAAATCCCCTTGCTGGACGGATCGGCGTGGCCCTGGGTGGAAGCGATCGCCCAGGTCGGTATTCGGGAAGGGAGTGGCATCAGCTCCCCAAAGCCGGCGATCGCCGTGGAATCCCCCCAGTGGGTTCGCGAAAGCGATGCCTTTGTCGCCGCCTTGCCTTCTCCAGAATTGCGCTTTAGTTACGGCATCGACTTCGATGTAGATGCGATCGGCAATCAGTGGCACAGTTGGTCCCCCGCCCGTGGCAACTTCGCCACCGCGATCGCCCCGGCGCGTACCTTCGGTCTGGCACACCAAGTGGACCAACTGCGACGGCTCGGTTTAATCAAAGGCGGAAGTTTGGACAACGCCTTGGTTTGCTCCCACGAAGGATGGATTAATCCGCCCCTACGATTTGCAAATGAACCCGTGCGTCATAAAATTTTAGACTTAGTAGGAGATATCAGCTTGCTGGGACAATTTCCCGTGGCTCATTTTATCGCCTACAAAGCCAGCCATCACCTGCACGTCCAACTCGCGCGGTTGCTGGTTGAGTCGAAGTCAAAGCGTTTGGAACACTCGCTCTAAACGCGAACCGCGAACACTATCATTCAACATCTACCCATGTCCAGATCCCTCGACGCCCGTGCAAATTCTGCTAACTCATCCACCGCTAATACCGCTAAAACTGACCCGAATGGCGCACAGGTAGAGGAAAAATCTACCTTTACCCTAGAAGAAATTCACAATCTGCTCCCCCACCGCTATCCGTTTGCCTTGGTGGATCGGATTATCGAATACGTGCCCGGAGAGCGCGCCGTGGGTCTGAAAAATGTCACCTTTAACGAACCGCATTTTCAGGGACATTTTCCCGGACGTCCGATTTTACCGGGGGTGTTAATTGTGGAAGCAATGGCGCAAGTGGGGGGTGTGGTCCTGACCCAACTCCCGGACATGGAAGGCAGTTTATTTTTATTTGCCGGCATTGATAAGGTGCGGTTCCGTCGTCAAGTGATTCCCGGAGACCAACTGGTGATGACCACCGAACTGCAGCGGGTGTCCCAACGTCGCCTCGCGAAAATGCACGCTCGCGCTGAAGTGGATGGTCAACTGGTCACGCAAGGAGAATTGCTGTTTTCCCGGGTAGAGTGAACCGCCCACGGTCCGCACGATGAGCCTGGAATGCATCCCGCGTTGCCGATTCTGTTGCCTCACGGGTGAAAGGGGGCGATCGGGGAAGATCCGGTGGTTGGGCACCCCGAGGTGGGAATATTGGCGACCCGGCGCGACTGATAGGCGCAAGGGATCGCGCGATCGAGCAAAGATTATTCTGTCAGGGACTCCGTAGAAACCAACCCCATGTCTAAAGCCAGGGGCTTGTACTTCTAACCACCTGACCAGCCTA
>NZ_JAJENT010000678.1:0-8986 GCF_035615515.1 Phormidium sp. CCY1219 | reverse complement strand
ACCCAGATCTCAAAGGTCTCGGCCCAGAAGCCCGCGCCGTACCGCCTAAGCGGTCGGCGTCGGGAGTACGTCACAATTGAACAACTTGCAATTGCTATATAAAAACGTAAGTGAGCAATCCCTGTCAGACCCTCGGTAGCTCTCAATTTTTGCAATGTTTTGTCAAAGATTTTTGGGGAGTGCCAGGTTATCGATTCCTACGGGTCAAACAAGCTAGCGGTTCGCGCTTCGCCCAGACTATCATTCCATTGGGCGGGAATGCTATAGTAGTAGGCTCCGCGATCGGGCAATCCTCAGGAATCGACGGGCATGGCAACGCTTAAGCGCACCCAGGACCGACTCATCCAATGTCCGCAGGAGGTTGACGAGGTTTCCACTGCGCTCAGCCTCCAGGGGAGTCCAGTTGATAGCCTTAACCTAGGGATATTAACCCTGAGCGAGGCGCGATTTCAATCGCCTGTCGCCATCGACTATGCACGGGAGGTTATATCCCACCAGATCCGGCTTGCAAAAGGCGATATTAATAAACCGCACGCCGAGAAGCCCCCTAAGATGCACAAGCTCGCGATCGCAAATCTTTAGGGAGAGCCTCTCTGCATTGGCTCCCAGAGTGCGCCTGGGAACCACTCATCAACCGCAGGGGTTAGCGATAATTGGTAAACTGCAACGCCACGGGCCAATCTTCTTGTTTCACCACTTGCATTGCGGTTTGCAGGTCATCTTTTGACTTACTCGACACCCGCACCACATCGCCTTGAATCGAAGCTTGAACCTTTTTTAATTCATCCCGAATCAGCTTGGTAATTTCTTTCCCTAGCTCTTTGCTGATGCCTTTTTTCAAGGCGATCGCTTGGCGCACGCGATTTCCGCTGGCAGATTCCACCTTTCCATAGTCAAATATTTTCAGGGATAGCTGGCGCTTTACGGCTTTTTGCTGCATGACGGAATGCACAGCCTGTAGGGTAAATTCACTATCGGTTTCAATAACAATTTTTTCTTCTTGGAGTTCCACCGAGGTGTTGGTATTTTTTAAGTCATAACGGCTGTTCAATTCGCGATTCGTTTGGTCGATCGCATTAACTAATTCTTGCCGATCGAAGTCGCTGACGATATCAAAGGAATAGGTAGAAGCCATAAATCCGAAATGATGGACGACGATGCGTACAGGATAAATAAAGATAACAGGCAATGGAATGAGGCTCGAGCCGAATCGAGTTGCGATCGCGATCGGGTTTAACGACCCACCTGCATCCTTGTTCCAAGGCAATTCACGCGGAGCGCAAACGGCGAATCAAAAATCCGCCACCACAAAGACGATCGCTGGCGATGCTGCTATTCGGGGTGGCACGCCGATGACCCTTGCCATCAGCACTGCGCTGACCAAAACCACCCCAACCCTTCTCAACTGAATGGTTGCGACGCTCACGGAGCGCTCAACCGATTGATTTGAGAGTGTCCGGTGGAAAATTGAGATTCCCCCGTGCCAAAATGAGGAAATAATTGTATCTCATTGCGCTCATTTTGTCCAGAGCATCAGCCAGAGATTGACCCTCAATCAAAATAGAATAAAGTCACCAGCTTGCGTTGCTCCTCTGCCTCCTGACAGGTTTGCAACAGGGTGTGACTATCGTGAAACGCAAAACAGATAAGCTGCTGACAGCGAGAGATAATTTCCAAATTGCACAGGGAACTTGCTTCTGCCAAAGACATGGGGTCATTGGTGGGATTTTCCACCAAATGAATCACCTTTTCGAGTTGCTTGCGCGATTCCCGGGGTTGGCGATTGAGACTTTGCGGCAAAATGACTGTCAGCATATTCGGATCGGCCCGCATCGCTCCTTTAATCGCCGCCGAATTAGTGCCTGTGGCCCCCGAAGTGATCAGCCGATTACCTTGTAAAACCAAGGCATAGCTCATCATTTCGATGAGGGTCTGATGGGTAATGGGAACGTGACGCGAACCCAACAGCGCAATTCGTTTCGAGCCAGTTTGCTGGATCGTAGCTAGTTCTTGCGCGAGAGTATCGATATTGGATGCGGTGTCTATTGATTGACTCAAAGACGCTACAGAATTAAACAGAACAACTTAGATATCTTAGCAAATAGAAGACACTTTAAATTATTTTGTCCCTCGAAACTGCGATCGCGGTAGCCACCCACCTGCAGGGATTGGGCAATGGGTAAGGTGTAGCGCCCTCTTTCGTGGCAGAAAAATCCGCTTGCCTTGAGGAATCCGGGGGAGTGTGGAGGGTGTGCGCAATTGCCGCCCTAGAAGCGGGCATCGGAAAGCGGATGGCGGATAGGCAGGGTAGGGACTGGTGCACAAAAGGGTGGACATTGACTGGAGATCGCCACCAAAGCGGAAATCGCGATCGCCTAGCCAGGCCCACCCTACAGACCAATTTTCCCTATCTACAGTCATAGCGTATTTCGCGCATAGGGTTTCAGTTGCGTTAGGGCGTAGTGACAGCAGTTTCCAATCCCAGAGCAGCGATCGCGCCCTCGATTTGAAAATGCTGGGACATCAGCTTTCGCATGTATTCGACCTTAATCGGTTCTTGCAGGCGGACGTGACCCAAAGCATCTTCGATTGCTTCCACCGTAGTCAGGGTATCGAGATCCACCGACAACACGGGAACTTCCACTTCTTCAGCGCGAGTGATAATCAAAGGACTCGGGGGCACGTGACCGGTGAGGATCAAACATTGGGTAGAAGTTTCCAAAGCTGCCAATTGAATTTCGGTGCGATCGCCCCCAGTCACCACGGCCATATTTTGCCCTTCCGAGAAATATTTCAACGCCGAGTTGACATTCATCGCGCCAATTTTGAGGCTTTCCACCATCAAATCCAGGCGATCGCGACGACACAGAACCTCCGCATTGAGCCGCGAAGCGAGTTCGCCCACACTGACGCTGCGAAGCAACTGACTGCGGGGCATCATACCGAAAACGGGAATGCCCCGTTCTTCCAGGAAAGGGCGCGCCAGGGTTTCAGTTGCGCTCATTGACTCCGGAGGGATATCCGTCAACACCACTCCCAGCAAGCGATCGCCGAGGCGCTGTTTCACCCCCACCAGTTCCCCGACTTCCGTCAGCGAATGGAAGCGATCGACCAACAACACCGAGGCATCAATCTGTTGTGCCATTTGCGGCACGGACAGCTCGAATAATCGTCCGCTCTCCAGGGTGGCTCCTGCTTCCAGGATAATCAGCTCTCCCCCAAGATTCTGCAACGACTCCGCCAAAAGCGGCTTGTAATCGGTCCGGTCAAAGCCTTGCAAGCGTTTTTCCAGGGTTTCTGGCTCCAAAAAAAGCAGGGTTTGCCCCAAGCGGTTGGGCGGCAAATTTAACGTTTTACCTAAAAAACGGACATCTTCATCAATGCCATCCGCTTGAGAAGCGCTCACACAAGTGCCCAAAGGTTTTCCATAGGCAATATCAAGTCCTCTGAGCTGGAATTGTTGCGCCATGCCCAAGACAATAGAGGACTTACCGCTGTAAGCCTTGGTGGATCCAACCAATAAATATTTAGATGTTTGTTTTGCGGATAGTGGCACGCACTCACTCCCTAAAGTTTTTACTCGTTAGCGATTCAAAAATCGGGGACTGGGGGATTGCGTCAGGATGACACTGGATGAAGGAGTCAGTAAGGGTGGCTCCCAACTTCCTCAGATTCGTTCATCAAATGTTTCCTCAATTCCTCAGTCCCTAGTCCTTATTTTAGTCATCTCTCTGTAGCAATTTACGGTAGAACCCTTTGGAAAAATCCACCTTGTGATAGCGCTTATGAGTGATAATGACCTCGATGAGATGGTCGATGAACTCAAAATTTGCCATTGTCACTTCATAGCTGAGATCCGCATCGCCATCAAACTGGATGCGGCAACGGGTTAAGTCTGCAGGCAAAGAGGAAACGTGCCAGCTTGCCACAAAAGAAATGTCGTCGCCTCCTTCGATTTTGCGCTCTCCTTCCAAATTGCCCTGTCGATAGAGACTGATGGCTCTCGGTAACACGGCTCGCTTGTTTCCCTGGTAGTACGGCAGATAAACGCCTACTTCACGTTGCTCGGCTGGCTGAAGTCGATCTAGGTTAATCGCCATACTCACTGCTCCTTGATTTGCGATCTCGATTACGAAGTTTAGTGGACAAGTGTTCGCAATCCCCCCCGAGTGCTGGGTGATTCCGCTCCTCTCTAGGATGCCCCATTTCCGGCTTTAACCGGCGATTGGTTCTTTCTGTCAACCCCTCTGGCTATTTCACGAGGGGGTAAATCCAGCAACGGAACTGTGGCAAGTGGGACAACGGGATTGCCGCGACCAGTTTATCCCACCCCGACTCGCGCGATCGCCCTGGCAACCCTCTGCGGCTGAGTGGGAAAGAGAAATTGACCCATTTTTCCAGAAATATACCAATCTTGGATACAATAAAGCATCATTAGTCTCGAGTGAAGCCGGCAGCGATCGCCGCTCCTGACCCTAACCGTCGCTTCCTCCCCCTTTGCGGAGAAACGCCGATGTCGGTGCGATGGCTATCGCCCCCGCATCAGACCACCAAAGCACCCCCCAGGGGCGATCGCTTGCCATTGGTCAGCTCGAGCATGACGCACAAATATTGGTTTTTCAATCACGTTACCTATGCCAGCGAATTCCTGGCCTGAAAACAACTCCTTTCCGGAGTTCGAGCCTCTCAGTTCTATCTTGTCTGCCTGGTCTGATTCCGAGTCAGAAGCAGCAGAAGATGTTTATCGCGGCTACAAGGGTCGCAGACGCAAAGCTGCGGTTTTACTCGTGTTTGTCTGGAGTGGCACCGTTGCCCTTCATTTACTTTCCTTCGGTTCCTGGATCGTCTTGGGTTTCACCGGCGTGATGGGCATTCATGCCCTGCGAGTCTTACTGACCCGCCCCGCTGACGCTCCACCCCCTTTGTCGGAAGAAACGCGAGAACATTGGCCCCGGGTGTCCCTGCTGGTGGCGGCGAAAAATGAAGAAGCGGTGATCGCAAAGCTGATTGACATCCTGTGCAATCTGGATTACCCCAAAACTCTCTATGAGGTATGGGCGATCGACGATAACAGCAGCGATCGCACTCCCCAGGTGTTGGAGCGTCTGCAAAAAAAATACGACAATCTGAAGGTGTTTCGTCGCTCTGCTGACGCCACCGGGGGCAAATCCGGTGCCCTCAATCAGGTGTTACCCCTCACCTGCGGTGAAATTCTCGCCGTGTTCGATGCCGACGCTCAAGTGTCGCCGGATGTGCTGCGACGGGTATTGCCCGCCTTCCATCGCCCCCAAGTCGGGGCGGTGCAAATGCGAAAGGCGATCGCCAATCCCTCGGTTAATTTCTTGACGCGCGGTCAAATGGCTGAAATGGCTCTCGATAGCTATTTTCAACAACAGCGCACGGCCCTCGGCGGCATTGGAGAACTGCGCGGCAATGGCGAGTTTATCCGCCGTCACGCTTTAGAACGCTGCGGCGGCTTTAATGAAGAAACGATTACCGACGATCTCGATTTAACCCTTCGATTGCATCTCGATCGCTGGGACATTGAATTTCTCATGGTCCCGGTCCGGGAAGAAGGCGTTACCCAACCCTTGGCACTCTGGCATCAGCGCAACCGCTGGGGAGAAGGCGGCTACCAGCGCTATCTGGACTACTGGCGTCTGATTTTGAGCAATCGCATGGGCATTGGCAAAACTTGGGATATGTTCAATTTTTGGACGATCCAGTATTTCCTTCCCGCCGCCACTGTACCGGATTTGCTGATGGCGATCGCCCGCAACCGTCTGCCGGTGTTCGCGCCGATAACCAGTTTAGCGATCGCTTTGTCCCTGGTGGCCATGTTTGTGGGTTTGCGGCGCATCGAAACCAGCTCCTCGCGCCAATCGCGATCGCAACCAACTTCTAGTCGGTTCATCCATCTCCTCCAAACCCTACGCGGCACTGTTTACATGTTCCACTGGTTAGGTATCGTTGCCAGTATCGCCATCCGCATGTCGGTGCGACCTAAACGTCTGAAATGGGTCAAAACTCTCCATCAAGGAAGCTGACAATTTCACCCCTAACTACCACCCCCGAAGGCGAGAATTTGCAAATTCTCGCCTTCTGTCTTTTCACCCCCTCCCAGGAACTCTCCCTTGACTCGCGAGATTCATTCCTCCACCAATGCCTACGCCTTGGAAGGGCAAACCTCCTCGCACCATCACCCATTTCTCCTCAAACACCCTCTCTGAGCCCTCCCAGCCCTACTTCTCCCCAAAACTGCAAGGCATCAAAACTCTAATCCACCAAACGGATCCTCGCTCAAGTCCTCTCCCTCTTGCCTCTCGGCAGGTTGCTCGACTTCAGCTTGCTTCGGTAATTCTTCCTCGGATACCTCTGCCTCCCTCACCTGCATGGAAGGCGACGCCTCGCGGGTTGCTTCTTCCCTGTGCCAAGGGAGTGTATCCTCCGCGATCGGTGCCTCTTGTGCCGGTAGCGACGCAGAACCTTCGTTCTCCTCTGTCAGCTCAACGGTGGCAATATCCCAATCCTCCGGTAAAATCGCCACTTCTCCATTAAAAAACTCGGCAAATCGTTTCGCTGCTACCCGCGTTTCCTCAAAATCTCCCTCCCCCGATTCTTCACGGCTATCGGCTGGTGCTGCGGTTTGCTGCCTCGATGAAAGGGCAGATTTTTTAACCGGGTTGGACGGTTTTTCCCTCTCACCGGTCGCCTTTTGCATCCTCTGAACCGGGGGGGTGGCTGATGGCGGCGAGGCTCCCCTTCCGGCGCTGCGCTCCCTCGGGAGATCCACTGCCGGCCCAGAAGACCCTGAACTCCCAGAGAGATTTTCACCGCCTTTGGGGCCGGTTGTCGATTTCGCTTTCATCTGACTGGTCACTTCTAGGGTGACGTGAATTGGCCCATCGACCACTTGCTCAAAGGCGGTTTGCAGGGAGTCTACTCCTTTCTGAACCATCTGCAGCAAGGGTTGCGAACGAATGCCCACTCGCGCCTGCTGACCCGCGATCGCGATCAATTCTCCATGTTGCTTGAGTAACGCTTGGGTAGACCCCATTGCTACCCGCCCCACGACTTGTTGCCAAATGGCCTCGAGATCCGGCGCGGGACTCTCCTCGGTTTCCAGTGCTGTACTCGGTGGGGGAGGAGGGGAAGTGGCTGCCGGATCTTGCCCCCCCACTTCCCCCTCGGGAGGGCGCATCGGTGAGGGGTTCGGTTGCGCTACTGAGGATTCGGCAATCCCCCGATCCGGCACCGGGGTTGCAGGGCTGAGCGGTGGGCTTGCGGCTGGCACTGGGGCTGTCTGGGGCGATCGCGTCTTCGGCGCTGTTCTCGTCTTCGGCGTCGCTACGGTTCGGGCTTCTGTGTGAGCTTGAATCGCCGCTGGCAATAATCCCAATAATGTCACTTCCAACCACAACCGAGGTTGAGTGGTGTTTTTGATCTGCCCTTCGCAGGTGCGTAGGTGCTGCTGTCCGGCTAAAATCTGCCCGAGTTCCCACTCCTGCGCCGCAATGTCACACAGTTCTTCCCATGTGGGAGGCGTCAGGGCAACTAAATCCGCACGGCTGGGTGCGGTTTTGGCAATCAGTAAATCTCGGTAGAAGCTGGCAAGGTTTTGCAGCACGACCAAGGGTTCTCGCCCGCGATTCATCAGTTCTCGCGCATTGTCCAACACGCCTTCTCCATCATCTGCAGCAATGCTGTGCAACAACCGAATTAAATCTCGCTCCGGTACTGCCCCGACTAAATCCCACACCCGCTCTACGGTAACTTGCCCCTCTAGCAGGGAAAGCTGATCGAGCAAACTCTCCGCATCTCGCAGTCCCCCTTGGGCGATTTGCGCCACGGTTCGTACCGCTTCTTCGGCAATGTCGATATTTTCTTTCGCCGCAATTTGGGTTAAATGCTGCACCATTGCTTCTAACGGAATGCGCCGAAAATCGAATCTCTGACAGCGAGAAATAATGGTGGGTAATACTCGTTGCGGGTCGGTGGTCGCTAATACAAATACCACGCGATCGGGTGGCTCTTCTAAGGTTTTGAGAAGCGAATTGAATGCGGCGGTGCTGAGCATATGACACTCATCCACAATATAAACTTTTTGCCGACATTGTACGGGGGCAAATTGCGCTCTTTCAATGAGTTCTCGGATGTTGTCTACGCCGGTATTGCTCGCAGCGTCAATTTCAATTACATCTAAAGAGGAACCATTGGCGATCGCGCGGCAAACTTCGCATTTCCCGCAGGGCGCGTCTGTGGGGGCTGTACTGTTCAGGCAATTAAGGGATTTGGCCAAAATCCGGGCACTGGACGTTTTGCCGGTTCCTCTCGGTCCGGCAAACAAATACGCGGGTGCAATTCTATTTTGCCGAATGGCGTTGGTTAGGGTGGTGGCGATCGCATCTTGTCCCACCAAATCGGCAAAACTCTGGGGACGATATTTATGGTGCAGCGGTTCGTAGGGCATCAGTGGCGATAATTTAGCAAAAAACAACTTCCGTTTCACCCGCTTGCAGCATTTTGCTGTGTCAATCCAATCGGCGAAATGAGTCGGGGCAGCAATGGCTGCAAACTTTTATTGTTACTCACTCCTGTGCTTTGTTGCAAGCACTCCCTCTCCAGACCCCTTGCAAGCACTCCTTAATTTATTTTCCCTTCTTTGCCTGATTTACCTACAGTGGCACCTGCGCCACCCTCGGCTTATTGCAGATTGCCAATATCAAAAAAGTTATAGAAGTAGAGACAGGGGACAATTCCCGGCAAGGTCAGGATTTAAACAGTACGATACAGATCTCGGAAAAATGCAGCAGTTCAAAGCATCGAAGAACTTCACGCTGACTTGGGCGCTGAAATGGCCTCAGATTTCAACCCAGGGCAATCTGCGATCGGGGCAAGGATTTTAGGAAATATAGCAGTTCTCATATGGGTGAGGTAACGAATTTTTTACTTCGGAGGTGCAAGCGCGGTTGGGACTATTCGGCAG
>NZ_JAJENT010000677.1:0-26080 GCF_035615515.1 Phormidium sp. CCY1219 | reverse complement strand
TATCTCTATGTGCAGGGGCAACCGAACCCGCTGCACACCCAATTCTCAATATAGTTTTGACGGCGGCTAAAGCCGCATGTTCGTTTTTCCTCCCCCGGCTAAAGCACGGGGGTTTCCAAACGTATCGGAGGTTATCATGAAAGCCATGATTCTGGCAGCGGGTAAAGGTACCCGCGTGCGTCCCATCACCTACACGATTCCCAAACCGATGATTCCCATCCTGCAAAAGCCAGTGATGGAATTTTTGGTCGAGTTGCTGCGCCAACATGGATTTGACCAAATTATGGTCAATGTCAGCCACCTGGCCAACGAAATCGAAAACTATTTTCGCGATGGTCAGCGATTTGGGGTAGAAATTGCCTATTCCTTTGAAGGGCGAATCGTGGATGGCCAACTGGTTGGGGAAGCCCTCGGAAGTGCGGGGGGTATGAAGAAAATCCAAGACTTTTACCCCTTTTTTGACGATACCTTTGTGGTGTTATGCGGGGATGCGCTGATTGACCTGAATATCAGCGAGGCGGTGCGGTTTCATAAAGAAAAAGGTTCGATCGCCACGATTGTGATGAAATCCGTCCCCCGGGAGCAAGTGTCTAGCTACGGGGTGGTGGTCACCGATGAAGACGATCGCATCAAGACCTTCCAAGAAAAACCGTCGGTGGACGAAGCGATGAGTACCAGCATTAACACCGGGATTTACATTTTCGAGCCAGAGGTTCTCGATTATGTTCCTTCCGGGCAAGAATTTGATATTGGCGGCGACTTATTTCCCAAGTTGGTGGAAATGGGGGCACCGTTTTATGGGATTACAATGGATTTCCAATGGGTGGATATTGGAAAGGTTCCGGATTATTGGCGCGCGATTCGCGGCGTGTTGCTGGGGGAAATTAAAAATGTGTCGATTCCGGGGAAAGAAGTGGCACCTGGGGTGTACACTGGTTTAAATGTGGTGATGGACTGGGATAAGGTGGAGATTCAAGGTCCGGTGTACATTGGGGCGATGACGCGGATTGAAGATGGAGCGAAAATTGTCGGTCCGACGATGATCGGGCCGAGTTGTCAGATTTCGAGTGGGACGACGGTGGAAAATAGCGTGATTTTTGAATATTCGCGCTTGGGACCTGGGGTGCGTTTGGTGGATAAGCTGGTGTTTGGTCGCTACTGCGTGGATAAAACCGGGGCCTCGATTGACGTGCAAGCGGCGGCCCTGGATTGGTTGATTACCGATGCGCGTCAAGTGCTGCCCATCGATACACCCGAAGAAGGCAGGGCGATCGCGGAATTGCTCGAACACGAACCGGAGTAGTTTGTCCGGCGTTTAATCGCCAACTCTCGGCAATGTTGCACCCCCAGTGTCCTCCCCTGGTTTCGGGAGGGACGGGGGTTAAATTTTGTAACAACCTGCCCCTGTGCTACAATATTGCGGTTCTGAGGGGCGCAAACCCCCAAGGAAAAGGGAATTCGCCCCCACTGCACCCCCGAATGCCACCTGCCTCCTTGCAGGGCAGCATCGGTCAGCTCAGTAAATTTACTGAGGGAGGGTCTCCGTAATTTTACGGAAGTCGGTGTGGTGGATTTGCTGATGCAAAAGTGAAGCGGAGAAGGTAACAATAAATTAAGCCGAAAAAATAATAACACAAATTTTATTTTACCCAGAAAAATTTTGTGGCTTTGCTGAAATGGCGATCGCACCCTAACAATCCAGTGCATTGTTAATTCCGTAACATCATTAACGCAATCGAGAGGAAATTATTTAAACGCTCGTTCCACCACACCCGTAAAGGAGGACATTTAAGAAATGAAGGCACTTTTCGGCTACCAAATCGGAGAAATCCTGCAAGAAGGACTCAATACCGTCATCTGTCGCGGCATCAAAAAATCCGATGGTTCGCCAGTGATTATTAAACGGCTCAAACAGGATTATCCCACCCTGGAACAAATCGCCGCCTTGCGATATGAATATGAAATTTCCCATTCCCTAGAACTCCCTGGGGTGGTCAATCCCCTGGAATTTATTTGCGATCGCGAAATTCAGGCGATCGTCTTAGAAGACTTTGGCGGCGAATCCCTGAAAGATTTTTTATCTCAGAAAACCCTTTCTCTTCAAGAGTGCCTGCACTTGGGCATGATGCTGGTAGAAATTATCGGCCAATTGCACGAACGACAAATCATTCATAAAGACATCAAACCTTCAAATATTATCATCAATCCCGCCACTTGTCAAGTTAAAATTGCAGATTTTAGCATTGCCTCGCGCCTGTGGAAAGAAAATCCCACGCCGATGGATCCGAACTTACTGGAAGGCACCCTTGCCTATATGTCCCCGGAACAAACCGGGAGAATGAATCGCTGCATAGATTATCGCACGGACTATTATTCCCTCGGCGTGAGCTTTTATGAAATGCTCACCGGGCAACTTCCCTTTACCACCGCCGATCCGATGGAATTGATTCACGCACATATGGCGAAAACGCCAATTCCCCCCCATCACCTCAACCGTGAAATTCCTCCCGTGGTGTCGGATATCGTGATGAAATTAATGGCAAAAACCGCCGAAGAACGATATCAAAGTGCCGCCGGGATTCAGTATGATTTGCAATGCAGTCTCGATCGCCTACAAAGTCAAGGGGCGATCGCGCCGTTTCAAGTGGGGGCGCGAGATAAATCCGCTCAACTGCTAATTCCGCAAAAATTATATGGTAGAGAACGGGAAGTTGCTACCCTGATGCAGGCATTTCAACGGGTGAGTTTTGGTGCAGCAGAAATGATGGCGATCGCCGGCTATTCCGGTATCGGAAAATCCTTTTTGGTGCAAGAAATCCACAAACCCCTCGTCAAAAAGCGCGGCTACTTTATCAAAGGCAAATTCGACCAATTCAAGCGCAACATTCCCTATGATGCCTTAATTCAAGCCTTTGCCGAACTGATTCGGCAACTGCTCACCGAAAATCGCAGCAAAATCGCCTACTGGAAACAACAAATCCTCGCTGCAGTGGGAGATAACGGGCAGCTCATTATTGATGTGATTCCTACCGTAGAACGGATTATCGGCAAACAGCCCCCGGTGGCCCAACTCGGACCGACAGAATCGCAAAATCGCTTTCATCGAGTTTTCCAACAATTCATTCGGGTATTTACCCAAAAACAACATCCCCTGGTTTTATTTTTAGATGACTTGCAGTGGGCAGATAGCGCCTCTTTGCAGTTTCTCGACTCCCTGATGAGTACCCCAGACACGCAATATCTGCTGTGGATTGGCGCGTATCGAGATAACGAAGTCAGTGCGGTGCATCCGTTGATGCAGTGCATTGAAAATATGGAAAACGCCGGTGCAGTGGTTAATTCGATTCAACTGACACCTTTATCCTTGTCGGATGTCAAAGCATTAGTGGCAGATACCTTAGAGAGCGATCGCGATTTATCGGACCGAAACGCCGCTTCTCTCCCATCCGCAGAACTCGCCCAACTTCTCTTCCACAAAACCGGGGGCAATCCCTTCTTTTTAACCCAAATGCTGCAATCTTTAGCCACTGAAAAGCTATTGCAGTTTGACTTTATTTCCGGCAATTGGCAGTGGAATATCGCTCAAATTCAAGCTATTGGCATCACGGATAAAAGCGTAATAGAATTAGTAGCCAGGAACATTGAAAAACTGCCCGAATCCACCCAAGAACTGGTGAAGCTAGCCGCTTGTATCGGCAATCAATTTACGTTAGAAGTCCTCGCCATTGCAAGGCATCAATCCCAGAGCGAAACCGCTACGGAGTTGTGGGCAGCACTACAGGCGGGATTAATTTTACCCGCGAGCAATGCCTATAAAATTCCCATGCTGGGCGAAATTGCCCCGGAAACCCTTCGGGAAACTCCAGACAGGGAAACTTTTGCTTTAAAAGTTCCCGCCCTGCAAGGCTCGATTTCCTATAAATTTCTCCACGATCGCGTGCAACAAGCTGCCTATTCTTTAATCCCCGAAACGCAGAAAAAAGCTACCCATCTCAACATCGGTCAATTGCTCCTGCAAAGCATTCCCCCCGAGGACCGAGAAGCCAATATCTTCACCTTGGTGAACCAATTAAATGTGGGTGCGGATACCTTAGAATTGCAAACTGAAAAAGAGGAATTAGCCCAGCTCAATTTGATTGCCGGTCAAAAAGCTAAAGCTGCAACCGCCTATGAAGCTGCAGTGCGCTATTTAAACGAGGGGTTGAATCTGTTATCGCCACAGAGTTGGACCGCGCAATATCAACTGACCTTGCACCTGCATGTAGAAGCGGTAGAAGCGGAATATTTAAACCGGAATTTCCAGGGAGCAAACCAGCTTGCGGATATCGTGTTACAGCGCGCTCAAACTCTGCTCGATCGCGCAAGCGTTTACGAAAAGAAACTCCAGTTTTATATCGCCCAAAACCAAATGGCAGCAGCGGTGGATATCGCTCTGGAAGTGCTGGAAATGTTGGGCATTTCTCTGCCGAAAAACGCCGGGGATATGCGCGCGATCGCCGGGTTGCTGAGTACCAAAGTTGCAATGGCGGGAAAACGCATTGAAGACTTGGCACAACTGCCCGAAATGACCCAACCGGATAAAATCGCCGCTATGCGAATTCTGATGAATTCCGTTCCGCCCGTTTTTATCGCCAAACCCGAGCTTTTTCCGCTCATTGTCTTCACTATGATTAAGCTGAGCCTGAAGTACGGAAATGCGCCGATTTCCGCCTATGCCTATGCCGCCTATGGGATGATTTTGTGCGGCATTGTTGGCGATATCAAACAAGGCTCTCGGTTTGGTGAATTGGGGCTACAATTGTTAGGAAAACTCAACGCCAAACCCATCGCTGCCAAAGTTTACCTCACCCGCGAATTTTTTATCCGCCACTGGCAAGAACATGTGCGCTATACCCTCGACCCATTGCAAAAAGGTATCTACAGCGGGTTAGAAACCGGCGACCAAGAATTTGCCTGTCACTGTGCCGCGTTTTATTGCAATTACCTGTTTTTGAGTGGGGAAGCACTGCCCGACGTACAACTCAAACAATCCAATTACCTGGAACTGATGGGCGAGTACAAACAAGCGTTTCAGCTCTATTATGGCAAAATTTGGCATCAAGTGGTGCTGAATTTACAAGGGCAATTCGCTACAGCAAAAACTCTGGCCGGTCCGAGCTTTGATGAAGGGCAAATGCTGCCGCAATTAATCGAATCGGGCAATCGCATGGTGCTGTTTCCGGTGTATTTGGCTAAACTTTTCTTGCACTATTGCTTTGGGGATTATTCCGCTGCGGTGGAAAACGCTTGCTGCGCTTTGCACTATGAAGAAGGCGCTTTGGGGACGATGAATATTCCCCTGCATAATTTTTACTATTCTCTGGCGCTGCTGGGAGATTATCCGCAGGTGGATGCCAAGACTCAAAAGAAATACTTAAAGCAGGTTAAGCGCAATCAGAAAAAACTGAAAAAATGGGCGGTTTCTGGGGGCGCAAACTATCAGCATAAGTACGAGTTGGTGGCGGCAGAATTGTGGCGAATTCAGGGGAAATATGCGGAAGCGGCGGAGGAATACGATCGCGCGATCGCTGGCGCGCAACAATCGGGCTATCTCCCGGAAGCAGCATTAGCTCACGAACTCGCCGGCACTTTCTATTTGCAGCGCGGAAAAGAAAAAATTGCCCGGGTTTATCTCACCGATGCCTATTATGCTTACATGACTTGGGGCGCAGGGGCTAAAGTGAGTCAGTTAGAACAACGATATCCCCAATTCCTCTCCCGCGTTCCCGCAACCGCACCCCTGGATATCACTGTGACTCGCACCACAAAATCTAGCAGTACGGAAAGCACTTCCGCCGCCTTGGATTTATCTTCCCTCCTGAAAGCTTATCGGGCGATTTCGGGGGAAATTCTGCTCGATCGCTTGCTGGATAAGTTGATGCAGGTGTTGATGGAAAATGCCGGGGCACAAAAAGGATTGCTGCTGTTGCGCCATCGGGATGTTTCCGCATCCGACGATAACCCTTTGGTTCTGGCGGCGGAATGTTCTGTGGAACCAGAAAATGTCATCGTTATGCCATTTGTTCCTCTAGAAGAACGCCCGGATTTGCCGATTTCGGTGATTAATTATGTGGCGCGAACTGAGGAAACGGTGGTGCTGAATGATGCGGTGAATGAGGAATTGTTCGCGGAGGATTCCTATATCACAACTCATCAACCTAAGTCGATTGTAGGAGTTCCAGTGCGCGATCGCGGTACTTTAACTGGGGTTTTGTATTTGGAAAATCGGCTGACGGTGGGCGCATTTACGCGCGATCGCTTGGAAATTTTATCCCTGTTAGCCGCTCAAGCTGCAATTTCTCTGGACAATGCCAACCTCTACCAAGATTTACAGCGATCGGCACAACGAGAACGGGAAAAAGCCACTGAATTGCAACGCACGTTAGAAAAATTGCAAACCACTCAGGTGCAACTGATTCAAACTGAAAAAATGTCCAGTCTCGGACAATTGGTGGCGGGGGTTGCCCATGAAATTAATAATCCCGTGGGTTGCATTTATAGCAATCTTCCTCATGCAGAAGATTACATGGAAGATTTGCTCGAATTGATTGCCCTTTATCAACAGCACTATCCCCATCCCGCCCCCCAAATTCGCGATCGCTTAGAAGAAATTGAGCTGGAATTTCTCGTGGAAGACTTGCCCCAAGTGCTGCGCGCTATGAAAATCGGAGCCGATCGCATCCGCGAAATTGTCCAGTCTTTACGCACCTTTTCTCGGGTGGATGAAGCAGAAGTAAAAGCAGTAGACCTGCACGCGGGTATCGATAGCACTCTGCTGATTTTACACAACCGCTTGAAACCCACAGCAGATAGCTCGGGAATCAATATTATTAAAGAGTATGGTTCCCTCCCCCCAGTGGAATGCTATCCGGGACAACTCAATCAAGTGTTTATGAATATCATTGCTAATGCGATCGATGCATTGGAGTCAAATGACCAAGGACAAATGACTATCTCCATTCGCACGGAAGTCGTTGGCGGCGATGTGGTGGCTATCCGCATTTCCGATAACGGTCCGGGGATTCCCGAGTCGGTGCGCGATCGCTTGTTCGACCCGTTTTTTACCACCAAACCCCCCGGAAAAGGCACGGGTATTGGGTTATCGATTAGCTACCAAATTATTGCAGACAAGCATCAAGGACAAATTCAGTGCGTTTCCACTCCGGGCAAGGGAACCGAGTTTATTATCGAAATTCCCCTGCGTCAAGCTCACCGAAAATCCGCCTAAGACCGACTCTCCGATGGAGGGCGATCGCTCTTTTATACCCCATATCCCCGATCGCTTCTCACGTAGCCCCCCAGGTAGGGTGCGTGACCCCCGCCACCGAGTCGGGCAATTCTCCCACTCATTGGCTACGGGGGTCACGCACCGATCCAAGATAGGGCGTTTCAGACCTATCTGCCATTTCATGTGAGGCAATCGGCATTAGGCGAAACTGGGTTGTTGCACCCATTCAGCGGTGGAGGAGGGTGACTCCGAGGCGGAATTGGCGATCGGTTTTACCCCGCGCGTCACTTGATTGACCCACCAGTGCTCCTCGGTCCGCACTGCGCCAAATCCCGCCGCCCCCATCCAAGCATCCACGCTACCTTTGGCGTAATCGCGAATATAGGGTTCCTCGAAAATGTCGGTCAGCCACTCGGTGTGGCGCAGGGTCTTTTGATTGCCATCGAAAACGATAAACTCGCCGCCGGTTTTCAGCAGGCGAAAGCTTTCTCGGGCGATCGCTTGCGCGACTCGGGGAGGGGTTTCGTGGTATAATAACGATGCCGTTACCAAGTCGAAGGCGGCGTCGGGGAAGTCGGTTTTTTCCGCATTCCCATGTACCCACTGAATCTCTAAGCCGGCAGCTTGGGCTTTGCGCTGGGCTATACACAGCATATAGGGAGATAAATCCAATCCGATAACTTCCGCTTCGGGAAAGGCTTGCTGCAGCATGAGGGTCATCGAACCAGTGCCGCATCCGAGATCTAGAATGCGACGGGGTTGCCCGCTAATGGCATCGATCGCTCCTTGGCGCACTAAGGTTTCGTTGGGCGGGAGGACATATTGGGTGATGGGGTCGTAACTCACCGCTGCATCTGCCGTTAAATACCCGCCTTCGATTCCGTGAAAGTTTTGGCTGATGTAGTAGGATGGATACTCTATATCTCGCTGGAATTGGGCGATTTCTCTCTCCCAGTCGATACTTTCATGCAACCGTCGCATTTCTGCTTCATCCAGAAACAGCCGCATCACGGGGCCGAGAAACCGCTCGAAGATGGTGTCTTTGCGAACTGCCATAACTTGACTGACCTCCAAAAAATAATAGGCAAAAAATTGCAGCCTTAAGTTAATTATAAAACCGGGGATTCCTCTAGGGGAAAAAACACCGCCGCCAGTGCTGAAAAAAGCTTGCGTCGCGATCGCCCTTATGCTATATGATGCCAAAGCAGGTTTATCCAGCCCAAAAGCAGGTGAAAACAGGAATTTCATGCCCCAAACATTTAAACCCATAAAGCTCGTTTATCTCTTGATTGGCATCACCAGCGCCCTGGCGATGCAGGCGCAGCGATCGCAACCCCTACAGGCGCAAGAAACTGACCTGGAAACCCTTTGTCGGTTATTCCCCTTAAATTCTCGCTGTCAGGGTACCCCACCGCCCCCCAGGCGCGAGGTGCCCCGCGAACCGGCCCCCTCGCCCCCCACTCGCCCGGTCCCCCCCGCACCAGTACCGCCTTCGGAACCCACCCCGCCATCCCCACCGCGCACTATCCGCCTGGAAGAAGAACGCAGCGGAATTGGCGTTATCGGTACCGGGGGCACCCTGGGCCTGGGCGCGAATGTGACGGGCAGAATTTTGCCCAATCTTAACGCCAGAATCGGGTATAACGGCTTGTCTTTTAGTGCCGATTTTGAGGAAAGCGGGATTGACTACAATACGGATGTGGATCTGCGAACTATTCCGGCCCTGGTGGATTATTATCCGATTGAAAATCAGGGGTTCCGCTTCACGGGGGGCCTGGTGTTTAATGGCAATCAAGCGACCGGAAGTGGTGAACCGACAACTATCAACGGTGTGGAAGCTTACGAAATCGGCAATTCTACCTTTCTCGCCGCTGAAGTTGGCACGTTGGAGGCGGAAGTGGATTTTCCCGATTTCGCTCCTTATATTGGAGTGGGTTGGGGCAATCCCGTCACCCCGGGTAAGCGATGGGGTTTTTTTGTAGACCTCGGCGTGATGTTTCAACGCTCTCCCGAGGTGAATTTGACCGCCACCGGTGGCGCGGGTAGTCCGGGATTGCAAACAGAACTGCAGCGCGAAGAAGAAGACCTCCAGGAGGACCTCGACGGCTTCCGTTTCTATCCGGTTTTGCAAATCGGCGTCACCTATCAGTTTTGATCCGAACTCTGGCGGTGCCTCATCCCTGAGGTCCGCCGGGGGTTTAAATCCCCTTCTCATAGTCCGCCGGGGGTTTAAACCCCCGTCTCATAGCTGAAGTCGGTTTTAACCGACTCGATTATTATTATTCGCTGTATAAAACACGCGGATATTTCTACGCCTAAACTGTAGGGGGCATGGCTCACTTTTCCCCAGCTTAGGCATAAAAAACGATCGCTGTAGGATGGGCATTGCTCACCCTATGGGTTCATTCTCCGTTTCACCCATACCGGAATTACCGAAAGCAAAGCGATCGCGCTGAGGGCTAGGAAAAATGGCAGCCGATCGCCTCCCCGCAAGGCGCGATCTCCAGTGACGCCCAGCCAGGTATAAGCCAGGGTGCCGGGGATAATTCCGAACAGGGTGCCGATCGCGTAATGTATCCAGTGCAGGGAGGTCAGCCCAAACAGAAAATTAACTACGTTAAACGGGGAGATGGGGGCAAAACGCACGGCAAGCACGAATGCAAGCGGGTAGTGGGTGACGGCGCGATCGAATCTTGCCAGGGCGGGATGATGTGCGAATCGTCGTTCCGCCCAGTCTCGCAGCAGGTACCGCGCTACCCAAAAGGCCCCGATCGCCCCAAGGGTGGCACCGATAACGGACCACACTGTTCCCCACAGCAACCCAAATACCGCACCGCCCGCTAGGGTCATTACTGTGCCGGGAATGCCGACAACGGTGGCAACAACGTATATAAACACGAAGAGAAATACCGCCCAATTTCCCCACCGTTCTAGGGTGGCGGTGAGAAAGGCGCGATCGAAGAGACGGTTGAGCGGGGTCAACCAACTCACTAGCAGACACAGCACTAGGGCGATCGCTACCCACAGTTTCGGCGATCGCCCCCACTGTTGAATTCGCCGCCCCTGTTTTATCCATTGTCGCCGCAGTCTCGCTGAAACCGATCTACACTGCGATCGTCTCTTTTCCCCGCAATTCAGCATCTCCTCTTTCATCCGCTCTTCCCCAAGCACTTCACACCTTTGTATTCCATCACCTGCAGATGAGTCTCTCCTGAGAACAAGCTGAATGTTGCCTCAAAATCCTATTTCCCACCCTAGGGGTGTTTCTCCCTGGGACAAATTTAGCCAAATTTCTCCAAATTAACGGTAAATTTGACAAATTTTGTGTTAGCCTAAAGATAATGGAATAGGTGCGCCCCTATATCTCCCCTCCTGGCTCCTCCCGAGGCGAAATAAGTCTCTCCGTCACCACCCCAAACTGCTCAAAACCCCGGGCGGCGATCGCGCGGTAGCGAGAACACCGATCCCAAATCTACCGGTCAAACCTCTATTTTTAATTAGCCTGCGTAGGAGCAGCTCTGTTCGCATTTAACCCTACCCTGGCTCAGGGTATTTTTCTCAACCTACAGTGTCACGCGGATTGTGGGGGCGGTGCGCCCTGGAAAGCCATTCTCATGCCTCATGTTGCCACATGTCTGAAAATTTGATAGGTTAAGATTAGTGCTTTGAGGTGGCGTTTTTCAGGGAAAGGACAAGGATGGCGAGGCTTCTGCTGCTTCTCCTCCGAACCACGCACCGCCACAGATGATGTCCGTTAGAGGGGAAAAGCGGGTGAAGGTAGAATCTATTTACATTCAAAACTTTAAGCGGTTTAAGGATATAGAGATTTCATTCAAGAATAGTATTCTGGATGAAGTTAGCAGTCGCTATCTGATTTTGGGGGATAATGGGAGCGGAAAAACCACTCTATTACAAGCGATCGCCATTCCACTTGCATTAGCCACTCGTCGGATTTTCGATATCTCCGATTTTGACTGGATTGGTTTCCTTCCCAGTCGCTATTTTAGATGGGGTTCTCCGCGAATTGAGATGCAAGTTTTGTTCGAACAAGATGAACTAGACGCCACGCGCGAATTGGCTCGAAAATGGTACGACGCTCAACCGTCTGAGTTCAAAGAAATGCGCGATTTTGTCGAACCGGGAGATAGCCAAAAAGTGCGCCTGGTGTTGAGCGGCGATTTTTGGAAAGCGGGGGATACTCCAGCACAACGCGCTCAGTTTATGGGCAGATATTATGCCCAATGGTTTATCAAAAGGCGGGAGCAGTCTTTCCGAGAGTATTTTGCCAAACTTCCCGGGGTTTTTTGGTTCGACCAGTTTCGGAATTTAGGCTCGGGTTCCCACCCAGATAGCAGCGGAAACAACGTAAAAGAACGCAGTAGCGAAACTTCATTTGAGCTAGGAGTAGGGCGGTTGCGACAGTATTTAATTGATTGGTATCGAAAACGGGAATCCGGTGTAGGCGATTATTCCCATAGTTATCTCTTGCAGATAGAAAGACTTTATAAAAAGGTATTTCCAGAGCGCTCCTTCGCCGGGTTAGAAAAATCTCCGAGTTTGGACTCTCCTACTGATGAAGAAACCTATTTCTTGCTTAATGATGGATACCGAACCTACGATATTGCAGAAATGTCAGCCGGCGAGCAGTCTGTATTTCCCCTGTTATACGAGTTCGTCAGACAACAAATTGCTTATTCAGTGGTTTTAATTGATGAAATTGACCTCAATTTACATCCGTCGGCGGCTCAATATTTTGTGGGTCAGCTTATGAAAATTGAGCCAACCTGTCAGTTTATTATTACCACTCACTCGGAATCGATTAGCAATGCGATCGCAGAAAGTGAAACCTATCGTTTGCCCGGAGGAACATTGTGTCTGTAACCGTTCTCTACTGTGAGGGAAATCCGAAAAGCATCGATATTCGAGTCATTCGTCAGTTACTCCCGAAATGCGACATTCGACCGATAGGCGGAAAAACCTCAAACTTTTTGGGTAGTATCATCGCCGATCGCCGCAGAATTCCGAATTTAGCTTGTCTAGTAGATCGCGATTTTGATTGTCGCGCTTCCCACAAATTTGACGAACCCCCTCGATTAATTTATGCAGAGAATTGGATTGGCTGGTCATGAGAAAGAAAAGAGATTGAAAACTATTTAATCGACCCAGTGGTGGTGCAAAAAGCATTAGACAAAAAAGCACCTTCTCCCAATGAATATCAGAGTGCTTTAGACAATGCAGCCGAAAAAATTGCTGCATACTCAGCCGCCAGAACAGCCTTAGCCTGCGAGCGATTTAAGAATTTTTGGGGTGAAGAAGTTAGGAAAGGACATTGCTTTCCCCGCAAAATCGGGAAAAAACCATGCCAAGAAAGAATCGCCGAAATCGTTCGAGAATATGGGGGATTTCACGTAGTTTCTGAAGCAGACGTTGAGAATAAGTTTTCTACCTTGCTTCCTCAATTTAAACCGGGTGGCTCGCGTTTTGCGGATTATCTCTGCTATTTTGCAGGAAAAGATTTGCTATACGCCATGAGAGATAACCTCCGGGGAGTTGGATTTGAACCTTCCCCTAACTCTAATTACTCACCAGAGGAAGTGTTTTTAGAAAGAATTGTGACGCGAATTGAGCAAAAACCAGATAACGTATGGGAATGGTTGCCAGAATGGCAAAACTTACGTCGATTGATTGAGGAAACGGATTTTTCTACAGTTAGTGGTGGGAGATGAGACATTTTTCTGGGGAAGAGGTTCCCGCGAGCCGCGGAACGAGTCAAAACCTGGTAGGATAATCCGTTCAGTCGGTTTTTAACTGACTTTAGCTATTAGCCGGGGACTTTGAGTGGCGGCGAGCAAATCTCTTTGGCTCCAGCCTATATATATGGCCGCACCTTTTCCATTATTCGTATAGTAACGCAAATTTTGCCGATTGTCAACTGGTAGGATAATCCGTTCAGTCAGTTTTTAACCGACTTTAGCTATTAGCGGCTATTCTTTCCCAGAAAAAGGGAGAGAAAATTTGGCGCATCGGCAATTCCGGGGGAGCAAAAAGCGGGCAAAAGCTTCTACAATAGTTAGCAAACTGCCATCACTTAACCTGTAGCCATGACCGCGAAATCCAATTCCCTCGGTACAATCATCGGTAGCGCGATCGCCAGTTGCGCGATCGCCGGTTGTGCCTTGACCTCCAACCCATCCCAGACCCCCACCCGCACGCAGAACCTGGTTCCCGCCGATACCGTAGCTAGCTCGCCAGAGCTGCAGAAAACCGTTCTGGCGGACAACCTGGAACATCCGTGGAGTATGGCGTGGCTACCGGATGGGGCAATCCTGATAACCGAGCGCCCGGGACGACTGCGGATCCTGCGCGATGGCGTCCTCGACCCCACCCCCATCCCGGGAGTACCGGAAGTTTTCGCCGTGGGACAGGGGGGGTTAATGGAAGTGTCCCTGCATCCTCGGTTTGCGGAAACCGGCTGGATTTATCTCACTTATGCCAGCGGAAGCCAGGACGGGAACCGCACGCAAGTGGCGCGGGCAAAATTCGATGGGAACGCCCTGAGCGAGTTTGAGGTGATTTTTCAAGTATCGCAGGCGAAACCCGGGAGCCAGCACTTCGGGTCGCGCATTGTGTGGTTGCCCGACGAGACCATGCTGGTGGCGATCGGGGATGGCGGAAATCCCCCAGTGAGCATCGAGGGGGAACTCATCCGCACTCAGGCGCAAAACCTGGACAGTCATCTGGGGAAAATTGTGCGACTAAACGATGATGGTTCCGTGCCCTCGGACAATCCCTTTGTCAGCACTCCCGATGCAGAGCCGACGGTGTGGAGTTACGGGCATCGCAATATCCAAGGACTGGCGGTGGATTCGCAAACCGGGCGGATTTGGGCGACGGAACATGGTGCCCGGGGCGGGGACGAACTGAATTTGCTGCAAAGGGGCGAGAATTACGGCTGGCCGGTGGTTACCTATAGCCGGGAATATACTGGGGGAATTATTTCTGAGGAACAGTCGCGCCCGGGAATGGTGGACCCGAAACAGGTGTGGACGCCAGCGATCGCCCCTTCCGGTTTGGCGGTCTATACCAGCGATCGCCGACCGGAATGGACCGGGGATCTGTTTGCCGGGGGGCTGGTTTCTCAAGACCTGCGCCATATCGAGCTAAATGCGGCGGGCGCGGTAGCCGGGGAAAGGGCGATCGCGATCGGTCAGCGGGTGCGAGACGTGCGACAAGGGCCTGACGGGGCACTTTACGTCCTCACCGACGAACCGAATGGGCAACTGATTCGCTTGGAGTGATATCATGTTCGCTGGAGTGAAAGGCGGGGGATTGAAATCGCGCCGAGGCAAACTTTCGTCCGCCTACCCGGACTCATTTTTTTACACAAAGGCTTCAGCGATGAGGCGGGGACTTTGAGTCCCCGCCGGCACTTACCGTCGCCGACCGCGCTGCAACACCTGCACGCCTATGGCGCAATCTAAATTCTGGGCGATGACGGGACATTTGGCTCTCAGGAGAAAGAATATATTTTTGTCCGTATCGCTGAGACTCTCGTAGTTGCCCTGACCTTTGGCGATAATCAAATCGGCGGCGGCGAAGCGATCGCGAAATGCCGGAGAGCATTCCGCCAAAATCGTTCCCGGCGCATCGGAACCGTTGTCAATGACAGGTACTAATTCGGCGATGCCCACGGATTCCGCATCGGCGATCGTGGCATCGTTAATCACCGGATTGCCTCTCACCACGTAGGTAATTTTTTCCCGGGGCAGTTGTTCCAGCAACAGGCGATCGCAGACGATTTCCCCGGTATTGTCGCCGAGGTACAAGATATCCCGGGCGCGCTCTACTTCCTGACGAAACTGGGCGATCGCGTCTAGGGACAGGGGAATGGCCATCGATTCGGCGATCGCTTTATCTACCGTTTCGTCATCGAGATTCTCTTGTGCCCCAAAGTCCATAATGTTGCCAGCAATGGCCAAGCGCATCGCCATTGCTAGGGGATTTGGTGCGGCGTTTACCCGGGACAACAACTGCGGATATACCTTCATCATCCGCTGGTTGCTGCGGTCTTTAACTGCCCGGTAGGGGTCGGGATTGCCGCTCAATTCCCGCAGGGTGCGGTGAATCTGCATCCCCATTTCTACTGGAGAGCGATCGAAATTCATGGTGCTGGCTTCCTGCAACACTTGTCGCACCAGCTTTTCGTGCAGCGCCGGATCGTCGCTGGCCATTTTCGCCGCCGACAGGGTTTGGCGCAAAAAACAGGGAATACAATCTAAATAGGTCTTCATCACATTGGATAGAACTCTAGCCGATTAATGGGAGTCGGATCCCCCAGTTGGGGGAAAATTCTGTTAGGGCGTTGGTGGCGTAGCAGTGAGGATTTGGAGTCGCACAACTTGGCCACTTTGGGGAGGATGCGCCTCGGAAGAGGCGTTCTCCCCTGGGGGGAATGAGGGAATCAAATAGTCTGCGTAGGCGGACTATAGCGCTGGCGCAACCGGGCTACGCTAAGGCTTGGTTCGGCGCGATTTCAATTCCCCGCCTTTTGTTCGTATTAATGGTGGCAGGTATTATCGCTAGTAGACAGAGTACCGCTGAAATACTGCTGCACCACGGTTGCTGGTTCCAGGGAGGGACAACCGGCGATCGTCTTTACGCCTTGTGCGGCAAACAGATTTTGCGCTTGCGGTCCGATACCCCCTGCTAACACCAAATCTACCCCCATCTCGCACAGCCATCTGGGTAGCACCCCGGGTTCGTGAGGCGGTGGGGTCAGGGTTTGGGAGTCCAGGATTTGTTTGCTGTCTGGATCGAGAGAGAACAGGGAAAACACTTCGCAGTGGCCGAAATGTTGCGACAAAACGCCTTGAGAAACTGGAACGGCTACTTTCATTCTTCTTCTCCTGATTTATCGTTGGGTTAGATGTTATCCGATTAAGACGCGGAAGATGTTATATGCGATTGAGGGAATCGGCAGTTAGCGATCGCCCATTGCTTCTAGGGTATGTGCCACCCGGTTCCAGATGGCACGCAGGCTGACGGCGGCTTCATTCTCCTCATACTCTATCACACTTAACCTCGCGGTTTGTGCGGCAGTCACCGTCGGGGTATAGGGAATTCGCCCCACCACTTGCAAGCCGCGCTTTACGGCATACTCTTCGATCCGTTCTGTCAATTCCAGATTCAGATCCGCTTTATTGATACAAACCATCGCTGGTAGCTGAAACCGCTGTAACAAATCCACCACGCGATCGAGGTCGTGCAAGCCACTGGGCGTCGGTTCGGTCACCAACAGCACCGCATCCGCCCCGGTGAGAGAGGCCATCACCGGACAGCCCACCCCGGGCGATCCATCGGTAATCATCAACTGGAGACCGAGAGTTTCGGCGGTTTCCTTGGCCTTATTTCTCACTAGGGTGACTAACTTGCCCGAGTTTTCTTCTGCGATGCCCAAGCGGGCGTGAATCATCGGACCGTGACGAGTATCGGAGATATACCATTCCCCATTTACCGCCGGACCGAAGGCGATCGCTTCGGCAGGACAGAAGTGCGCGCACACGCCACAGCCTTCGCAAGCCAAGGGGTCTACCCGATAGGTATTGCCATCGGGGGCGGGATGGATGGCATCGAAGCGACAGTAGGTTTCGCACTCTCCACAGCCGATACAGCGGGAGGGGTCGATGGAGGCGCGATTGCCCCCGACGAACTCTTCCCGATGGCGGATGCTGGGGGAGAGGATTAAGTGCAAGTCGGCAGCATCCACATCGCAGTCTGCGAGGACGGGATGGGGTGCGAGGGCGGCAAATGAGGCCACCACACTGGTTTTGCCCGTGCCGCCTTTGCCGCTGATAATCACCAGTTCTTTCATAATGATACCTTTTGTGATAGGGTTTCGGCAATGCGAGCGAATTGCGATCGCCTCTCCGGGAGGACGTCCACGGCGAGTTGTCCTCGGGAATAGGCCACGGCGACTTGGCGATCGTCGGGGATTTCGCCGAGAATCTCGATCTTTTCCGCTTCGCAGTAGGTGTATAGGGCGCGATCGCCAATTCCCGACCGGTTGACGACAATGCCAAAGGGAATTTCCAGCACTCGCGCCATGTCTACCACCAGTTTTAAATCGTGCAACCCGAAGGGGGTGGGTTCGGTGACCAGCACCAGATAGTCCGCATCGCGCACAGTTTCCACCACCGGACAAGAAGTGCCGGGAGGAGCGTCGAGGATAGCGATACCGCTGGGGGGGATATGTTCTTTAACGGCATTAATCACCGGGGGGGTTTTGACTTGCCCTATATCGAGCAGTCCTTGCACGAAGTTTATCCCCTGGGCGGTGCCGGTTTCTACAGTGCCGATTTCTTGCGGCACTTCGGCGATCGCGCCGTTGGGGCAGATGAGACTGCATCCCCCGCAACTGTGGCACAGTTCCGGAAAGACCAGCACCGATCCGTTGAGGACGGTGATGGCGTTGAATTGGCAGATTTCGGCACATTGTCCGCATCCCGCACAGCGATCGCTATCTACTTGCGGGATGGGAACGGTGACGCGATCGCGGCGGTTTAGGGTAGGATGCAGGAATAAGTGCCCGTTCGGTTCTTCCACATCACAATCGAGATAAGTGACGGGATTTCCCTGTTGTGCTAGAGTCGCCGCCAGGTTCGCCGCTACGGTGGTTTTACCCGTTCCGCCTTTCCCGCCGGCTATACAAATGGTGCTGCGTTTTGATGTCATCGCTCCCTCCTTGGAGTGAGATAAGCTTCGGATTAGGCATTCGGGGACGACTGCTGCCATTCTTCTAAGGCTAAGCGAACCGTTGCTGCATTGCTGGTGTAGGTTTGCACGCCGCCCGCACTCAGGGTTTGCGCCGCTTTCGGTCCAAACTGGCCGGAAATAACCGCTTTGGCTCCTTTTTGCACCACAGTGGTGGCCGATTGGATCCCTGCACCCCCGGTCTGACTGGCCGCCTCGTTGGGGATGGCTTCGAATTCTCCGCTGTCGGAGTCTACTAGAAGAAAATAGGCGCAGCGCCCGAACCGGGGGTCCAGTGGGGACTCTAGGCTACGACCAGTGGAACTAATGGCGACTTTCATGGGGGGTCCCTCCTGCTTAAACTACTTCATAACCTAATAGTAAAATAACGATGAAAAAAAGTCCAGTAGTTTGAGTAAAGATTTATGGCATTTCTCGGATAGAGGCGGAATCCGGGCGCTCGGATTGCCCCGGGCGCAGGGATTACACCGCTTTTCTGTCCTTATTAATTAGCGTACCCAAATTCCCTCAGCGATCGCCCTTCACAAAAATTTACACCATTCACCTTGTCAGATGTGGCGCGATGTGGTAATATTTGCGGCAATATTTTGGGAACAGAGACCTTGCCCGATCGCCAACCCACTGCCACCGGATCCGTTCTATAATTGCCAACAACGTGCTATCATATATTGCCCGCCTTGTGGCCGATGGTCGGCGCGTGAGGGAGGGGGAGGGGCGCGATCGCCCTGCATGTTGAGCTAAAACAAGGAGAAAGAATGACGATCGCAACACCAGGACGACTGTATGGGGTAGGAATTGGGCCGGGAGATCCGGAATTGCTGACCCTGAAAGCTCACCGGATTTTGACCTCCGTTCCCGTAATTGCCTATCCCACCCAGAAAAATGGCGCAAGTGTGGCCCGGGCGATCGTGGCGCAGTTTATTCCTCCCGATCGCGCGGAAATTCCCATACCCTTGCCTTTCAGTACCCAGCGATCGGCTCTCCCGGAGTACGATATCGCTGCAGAAAAAATTGGCGATCGCCTCAACGCCGGACAAGATGTGGCCGTGTTGTGCGAAGGAGACCCAATGTTGTATGGTACTTTTATGTATCTGTTCCAGCGCCTCGCGCACCAATTTCCTACCGAAATTGTCCCGGGAATTTCTTCAACCCTCGCCAGTGCGGCAATGCTGGGCGCGCCGATCGCCTACCGCACCGATGTGCTAAGTATTATCCCCGCTACATTGGATGAAACCACCTTGCGCGATCGGCTCTCTGGGGTTGATGCCGCCGTTCTTATCAAAGTCGGCAGGCACTTTGCCAAAGTTCGCACGATTCTGGCAGAGTTAAAGCTGCTAGAGCGCGCTTTGTATATCGAACGGGCAACTCACCCCAATCAGCGCATCATTGCGATTACCGAGGTCGATCCGGCAGAAGTTCCCTACTGGTCTTTGATTTTAATTCCCAGTCAAATACAAGTATAAAATATACGCCCGACAACTCGTTCCCAGGCGGAGCCTGGGAACGCCTCTCCCGAGCTACCGCCTCCCCCCAGAGGATTGCCAATCAACAGCGGGCAATTGAAATCGCACTTGGGCAAGCTCTAGCGTAAGATTCATTAAAGCGGGCGATTGAAATCGCGCCTGGGCATACTAAGTCCGCCTACGCGGACTCATTCAAGCTATAATTTTTGTTACTATTTCTCCGGAGGGTATTTTATAATTAAACTGCCTACTGTGGCTTGCCCGAATTGAGTAGAAAAGCGTTTGCCGTATCAATTGTTTATGAGAAAACCAAAACGAGTGCTGATTTTGAGTGGCACTGGCGAGGGATTGAAACTGGCAGCCAGAGCCTCTAAACTAGAAGGATTGCAGCCGATCGCCTCTCTGGCGGGTCGGACTCGTCAATCGGTGAACTGCTCCATCCCCACGAGAATCGGCGGGTTTGGGGGAGTGTCTGGGTTGAGGGAGTATCTGCGAGAACAGCAGATTGATTTGTTGATTGACGCCACCCATCCCTTTGCGGCGCAGATGTCCTGGAATGCCGCGATCGCCGCCGGACAGGAGAATATTCCCCACGTGATGCTGCTGCGTCCCGCCTGGGAACAAACCGTCGGCGATCGCTGGGTAGAAGTGCAAAACCACGAAGCCGCCGCCGGGGTTTTACCTGGATTAGCCCCCCGCCTATTTCTCACGATTGGTCGGCAAGAACTGGCTAGTTATGCCCATTTGAGCCACCTGTGGTTTCTGATGCGGATAGTTACTCCACCGCCAGGGGATATGCGGTTACCGCCGGGAATCGTACTCGCACAACGGGGGCCGTTTTCCCTCGCTGAAGAGCGATCGCTGTTGCGGCGGTATGACATTGGCGCGATCGTCACCAAAAACAGTGGCGGCGATGCCACCTACCCGAAAATTATGGCAGCGCGGGAATTCGGACTCCCGGTGGTAATGATACAACGGCCATCCCTTCCGCAAACCGAACGGATCGGGGATATAGACAGCGCTCTGTGCTGGCTGCGAGGGTATCTCTAGCTTTTCTCATCTCAGCTTATTTAGCCGGAAGTGCGAGCCTCTGGCTCGCTACTCCCTAGCGCCAGCTAGAAGCGACTTCACGAGTAAGCTAGACCCTCGCACCCCCAGCATTTCAAACCGCCTAAACGAATCGCTATCTTTGATTGATACTAAAAGTGCTGGAATAGCTGTCAAAAAAAGTAGTCGGCGTACAGGTGCGATTTACCTCCCCCGCGCTTCTCCCGAACAAACGATACAATCCAAACATTGCCCGCGCATCCCCTCCCAGAGGAAATTCCCCTTCAAAAAAATTTACATCCTAGGCCAGTATTCAAGCGCCAAAGTAAGGTACAATAACAGAAACCATTAGAATGGAGCACTCTCAAACCAATCGAAACGCAAGATAGCAGCCAATCCTAAATCCAAGACTCAACCCAAGCGCGAAAGATCAATCGGGGGGGATTGTTCTGAGAGAGGGGGTATTAACCATTTAGGGTGGCAATAGTGGCGATCGCGTAAAATCCGAAGTTATTCTCGCCCACAATGTAACCCGCGATCGCATCCTCACCATCCGCGTTGCTGGGAGTGTTGCTCCAACCATCGTTTTCAACGCCCAAGGACTAACATGTCTAATTCCTCCATTCCTCTATATCCGGAATCCCCCGACCTCATTGGGGATCCGTCCGAATACCTAGAGTACGAAAATTGGCTCTCCTTCCACCGCGTGTGGGGAAAAATGAGCGATGCGACGATTCAGGCGATCGCCCGTCACCTGCAATTCCTCCCCATTACCACCAACCGATGTATTTATCAAGAAGGGCAAACGCCCCAGGGACTTTATTTTCTCAAATGGGGAACCGTAGAAATTTATCGCAATTCCCCGGTGGGAAAAAGTCACATCACCTATCGCAATGCAGGGGACGTATTTGGCTATCTACCCTTAGTTAGCAATCAATTGCACCATAAATATCAGGCAAATGCAAAAGCTCTCACCTGTTGCGAAGTGTGGTTTTTGCACCGAGACATCCTCAAAACCCTGACTCGGGAGTATCCGGACCTACAGCAAGCGATTACCAGTCTTCTCGCCGAAGACTTAGAGCGATTTGCCAAACGGTTGGCCACAGAACAAGCCAGAATTCAGGGATTGCAACCCTATCTGCAACCCCTTCCCCATGACAAAAGTATCGTTGGTTGTAGCAAAGGGAGCAAAAAACTCACCGAATCCGTGAATACTGCCAGTCAAGACCTCAAACCGGTGGTATTACAAGGGCAAAGCGGTACCGGAAAAAGCTTTATCGCCGGATTAATTCATCAGCGATCGCCCATTGGCGACCGACCCTTTGCCGAAATCGACTGCGCCACCCTTCCGCGAGAAGAGGGAGGAGTGGCGAACAGCGATCGCATTTTTGGCAATGCAGAACGGGAACTCGGCATCCTGGAACTGCTCGAACGCGGTACCCTGGCGATCGATAACGTTCATCTCCTCACTAAACGAGACCGCGATCGCCTGATTGAATACCTAAAAACCGGCATTATTCACCGTAACAACTCTACCACCCCGGTGCAACTCTCGGTGCGCCTGATTCTGATAGCCCCCAAAAAAATTGCCCTGCCCCAAATCGATAGTCACTTTATCAAACTATTCGCTCTCACCCAGCGCAAACTCGACATTAGCGACTTTGCTCGATATTTTGTAGCTCAGTTCTGCGCCCAATCCGAACGTCCCCCCCTAGAACTGAACCAAGCGGATTTGCGTCGCCTGATTAGCTACGACTATCCCGGGAACATTGCCGAACTTGAGGCCATCCTGAAACGCGCCGTCAGCATGACTCCTCCCGGACAAACCGTCATCCCAGAACAAGTGCTATGGTCCGTGGAATCGCAGAAAAACAGCTTTCGCATTGACCTGCTCAACGTCATACCCGGACTGCGAAAATTCCTGTTGAGCGATTGGTGGACAAAGCGCACCTGGGTATTGATGATGCTGATATTTGTTCCCGTCACCCTGATGGGGTTCATCGGGCCGCAAAGTCGCGGGAACAGCATTACCCTGCATGTATTCTGGGCCTGGTGGTGGCCGTTTTATCTCCTGTTGTTCCCGATCCTGGGGCGACTGTGGTGCGCCGTCTGCCCCTTTATGATTACCGCCGAGTGGTTGCGAAAACTCTCCCTGTGGATATTTCCTCGTTCCTTGAAACCCTGGAATACCAAAGCGTTAAACCGTTGGGGCGCTTGGTGGCTTTGGGGCGGATTCGTCGCCATTTATCTGTGGGAAAAACTGTGGGATTTGCCTCACAGCGCCTATCTGTCGGCTTGGTTATTGATGATTATTACCGCCGGCGCGATCGTTTGTAGCCTGATTTACGAACGTCGCCTGTGGTGTCGCTACTTGTGTCCCATCGGGGGCATGAATGGCCTGTTTGCCAAGTTATCCGCGATCGAGCTGCGATCGACCCAACAGGTGTGTGGCAGTCAATGTAGTACCTTTGGCTGCTACAAAGGCAGCGATGCCACCCCGGTGAACTTTCCCGACGCCCTACCCACCGAAGGACAAGCCACTGGCGGCTGTCCGCTCTATTCCCATCCCGCCCAGTTAAAAGACAATCGAGATTGCGTCCTGTGCATGACCTGTTTGAAAGCCTGTCCCAATCGTTCCGTACAACTGAATCTGCGCTTCCCCGCCGCCGATATACTGGAGGGACATCAACCGTTTTGGGCAGAAGTCGCGTTGCTGCTGTTATTGCTGGGCGGCGTATTCATGCACGAAGGCGATCGCCTACTCCGGTGGTTCGGTTGGGGAGACATTCCCTTGGATTCCGCTCACTTGCTGGTTTCCTTGCCCGTCGTCACCCTCCTGGTAAGCATTCCCTTCCTTTTAACCTATAGCACGCAACAACTGACGCGATTGTGGGTGCGTCTCATTTCCCCCGCACCAGGGGATGACTATCCCGACTATCTGCATGTCATCTACGCCTATCTTCCCCTGACGTTAGGCGCAAATTTGGCATACTATATCCCCGCAGCGATTACCGAATCCGGGACGATATTGCCCACCCTTGCCCGCACTTTTGGGTTTAACGGTGCCTTGCTGCCCACCCTCACATGGAGTGTGGATGTGGCGCAATTCCTCCAAGGCGCGGTACTCTGGTTGGGACTCGGGGTGAGCGTTTATCTCTTGTTTGGGATTACCCGACGTTCTCTGACGCATAACCTCTGGCAGATTGTATTGATGCTTGGATTGACAGGAGCTTTCTTTGCCATGATGGTGTTGTAAGATCGAGTCCGCCTCGGCTGTAAAAAAGCATTAGTCCGCGTCGGCGGACTTAACCTGCTGAGGCGCGATTTCAATCGCCCGCTTTTATTTACACAGATAAAGTTCGTTATTGGGGAAGTCTGATGCAAATTTACCAGAATATTACCGAGATTATCGGCCATACACCGCTAGTTCGACTCAACCATCTGCCAGCACAGTATGGCTGTGAGGCACAAATCGTACTGAAGCTGGAAAGCTTGAATCCCGCAAAGTCGGTAAAAGACCGGATTGCGATTAGTATGATAGCAGAAGCAGAACGCAGTGGGTTGATTCAGCCTGGACAATCCACAATTATTGAATCGACCTCGGGGAATACCGGCATCGGCTTGGCAATGGTTTGTGCCGCCAAGGGCTATCGTCTAATTCTCACTATGCCGAGGAATATGAGTCGGGAACGACAACAGCTTGTGAAGGCTTATGGAGCAGAAGTGATAACCACCCCAGCCGAGTTGGATATGGCAGGGGCGATCGCCCGGGCGAACGAACTGTTAGCCAGTATTCCCAACTCGTTTTCCCCCCAGCAGTTCAGCAATCCCGCCAATCCGAAAATCCATTATACTACAACTGGGGTGGAAATTTGGCAAGATACTGACGGAGAATTAGATGTGTTGGTGGTGGGGGTGGGCACCGGGGGCACCTTAACCGGCGCGGGACGCTATCTGAAACAGAAGAAACCCGATTTGAAATTAATTGCGATCGAACCGCAGCGGAGTGCGGTATTGAGCGGTCAACCCCCTCACGTTCATAATTTGCAGGGGATTGGCGCGGGGTTCGTTCCCGATGTGTTGCGGGTGGATTTAATGGATGAAGTCATTGCCGTGAGTGAGGAGGACGCTTATATCGTAGGACGACAGTTGGCGAAGCAAGAAGGTATCCTCAGTGGGATTTCCACTGGGGCGGCGGTTCACGCGGCATTACACATTGGACGGCGGGCAGAATGGAGGGGCAAGCAGATCGTGGTGATTCAACCCAGTGCCGGGGAACGCTATTTAAGTACCCCCCTGTTTGCTCCCAATGTTCCGGAGGAAAGTCCGGTGACTTCTAATTCTCCCGGATGAAACCCCCATTTTGCCGGGAAGGAGTGGCCGATCGCGGTTCAATGTACTGGAATGGGATTGGCAGCAGGAGACAGTTGCTCTGGAGGTGAGCGATGCATTATACAAGCAGAATGACGCTTTTGGGTTGGCCCTTGGTTCACCTCGCGATCGGCCCGCGATCGCCCGATGAAATGAGCAGAGGAATCGCGCGCGGTTGGATCGCCTTGGGGGATGTGGCAAACGGCGCGATCGCCATCGGTGGCGTCGCAGTGGGCGGTGTGGCGATTGGCGGATTGTCCGCTGGCGTGCTATCCTTGGGAGGACTCGCTCTCGGGGTCTGCGCCCTGGGTGGGGGGGCAGTGGGAGTGCTGGCTTGTGGCGGCGCGGCGATCGCACTGCACGCGGCTTTGGGGGGGTTCGCGATCGCCACTCAATACGCGATCGGGGGCGCGGCGATCGCCGATCGTGCCAACGATGAGGTAGCGCTTGCATTTTTTCAGCAAAGTGCCTTCTTCTCCGCCGCCAATTGGCTGATACTTCATTCCCGCTGGCTTTCGCTTTTGGTCCTGCTTCCCATACTCGGGAGTGCGTTTCAACGGTTCAAAAAACACTGAACCCCAGTTAATGAATCGCTCTCGCAGTTATATTATCCAGTCAGATTCACCCTTCTCAACTCTGTCTGTCAATTTTCTATCATTCCGTATTGTGGAGAAACCCCTTATGACCTCGGAAAATAGCGATCGTAAACCCCATTCCCTCGCCCCCGCAATCTACCGATTTCTCGCCGGGGCTGCAGTGGCTGCTTTTACTATCTTTATCCCCGTCTCCTTTTACGCCCACCCTTTGACCCCCCTTCAATTCGCACTTGCATTCCTACTGGTTATCTTCTGGGGTCTCCTCTCCAGCCTTTTGGGGGAAAAATTTATTGAAGCCTTAACGAAAGCCCTAACATCCTCTGGCTTTTAAGCCCCTCCCTTATCCCCTGCAGCTCATTCGATGCAGGGGAGAAACCAATCCTACCCTATATATGGCCGCACCTTTTCCATTATCCGTATAATAAACCAAAACCTGCAACCTTGTCAAGGATTGAGAGAAAAAATTTTTAGGAAAAATTCGCCAAACTTGTAAGGTGGGCACCGCCCACCTGAAAACTGCTAAAATCAGAACAAAAGTTGTCTCAAACCGGGCAGGTAATATGGTA
>NZ_JAJENT010000676.1:0-10492 GCF_035615515.1 Phormidium sp. CCY1219 | reverse complement strand
ATAAATAACTATTCCGCTCATCGGAATAGTTTTTTTCCATCCCGGGAATTGGACTAAGCATAAATAACTATTCCGCTTATCGGAATAGTTTTTTTCCCATCCCGGGAATTGGACTAAGAATAAATAACTATTGCGTTCATCGGTAGAGTTTTTTCCCACCGATCGCTTGGTGGTGGTGAAATATAGCAGGTCTCTTTCTTGATGTGGCACGCAGCCGAATAGTCCCAACCGCACTTGCACCTCCGAAGTAAAAAATTCGTTACCTCACCCATATGAGAACTGCTATAAATGAGACTCTCCTAATCCAAGATTGGGACTAAAAGTTCCCGCCTTATTGCTGAAGTCCTCTAAAGACGACTGATATGTACTGGTGCAAAAATAATTGCAGATAGTCGGGTGGGTCTCGCCCCTCGAGAGGGGTGCCGATCGCGCATCTATTCTGGAACTGCCCACCCTACAAACCGATCGGGGAATTGAGCGATCGCCAATCAACCTCTGTGCGGGGGGGGGGGAGCCTCGCACAGGGCATTCCCAATTTATATCCCAACCCTCTTAGTCCGCTAAACCTGCGGACTATTCCGTTTGGATTAAGCAGGATTGCTTGAGAAATAACCGCATATTACCGGATGTTAAAATAAAAACTGTTGTTTATTTAATGGAGGCATAATTTATGAGTATTTCTTTAATCGATGTCGCCAAATACTACCAGGAACTTCCTCATCAAAAGCAAGCCCTGGAGATTTTAGAAGACCAAATTCAAGCCACGCATCCCACCTGGTTAACCGACGAATCGGAATTTGTAGAAACCTGGCGAAATGAAGAAGAAACTGCGGAAGTTTTTCCCCAAGCAGATATTATTTCCGATGGGAAACAGCTTCGCGGCGAGTGGCAAGGTCAAACCTACATCATCGATGCGAACGAACTGAGCGTTCTGGTACTCGATACCTTAGATCCGGAAACTGGAGAAACCACCGATCGCGAATTCAGAGGCGATCGCTTTGTGGATTTGAGCATCAATCCCAGCACCGGACATATTGCGGTTGGTGTATTCCTAGATTACTTTGTGGCCACAACTGTAAGTGCGGTATTTATTATCGAGCCGCAACCAGGCGGATACAACAGCTATGTGGCACAACTCCCCGGATCTCGACCCCTCCCGAATGAGTTTTCTACCTATCCGTTAGCCAGTATCGGATATGTGCGCTTTGTGTTTGACAATTTGCAGGTCAGTCATTCCGATGCGGCGGCAAATGTGGCCCTGGTGGTGTTTAAACCTTCGACAACTCCCGCCATGCAGTATGCAGGTTGTGTGGATTTGAACGCGATCGAAGGCACGGGCGGTTTGTGTTCTAACCGCAGTTAGTCTGGATGGTGGTAAAATAAAGGCGATCGCGAAACTTATTTTTCAAGGATAAATATGGGTTGGTTTTCTGGAATTCAAGCAACCATTGCCAGTGGAATAACGGTAATGGTCGCGATCGCTCACCCTCAAGGATTGGCGATCGCCTGGGCAGAAAAATCGCCGGAAATAGATTTCACCCCCGCCGAACCGGCAGGATTATCCTTCAGCAAAACGCCCTTAGTCGCTGAATCCGAAATGCCCGAAATCGAGATAATTGCCGATGGCGATCGCCTGCGCGGGCAATGGCATGGAGAAACCCATACCATCGATGCTAGGGAGCTAACGGTTCGGGTATTGAACACCGTAGATCCGCAGACTTACGAACCAGTGGATGCTCGCGATATGAGCGGCAATCGGATTATCAGTGCCAGTGTAGATTCCACCACGGGAAATATTGCCCTCGGGGTTACGTTAGCGCAATTTGCCGATGTAGATACCAGTGCGGTTTTTATTATCGATCCGCAACCCGGGGGATATGGAATTTATCGGGCGCAGGTGCCTGGAGAGCGACCCCTCCCCGATGAATTTTCCACAAATGCCCTCAGTAGCATTGAGTACGTGAAATTTGTGGAAGGCGATTTGTTGGTTAAGCAATTCGATATGTCAGGATCCGAAGCGCTGGTGGTATTCACCCCGTCAGATACTCCCGCAATGGAATATGCCGGCTGTATGAACTTACAGGCGGGGGAAGGGAGAATTTGTTTGAATGAGTGAGAGATAAAGCGAGAAAAAGCGATCGCCATTAGGGCCGAGGAAAAATCAAGCCCACCAGGCGATCGCCAGGGATTGCCGAACGCGCATCTCACTCAGGTGAATTCACGCCTCAATCCACTTCCTTGAGGACAGACACCTCAGATTGCGCTTCTTGCCAGCATTTTTGGATGTAGAATTCGGCGCGATCGCGCAACACCGTCACAAACAACCCTTCAGCGGATTGCGAATCCGTGGAAATCCAGGTGCCTCGCAGGGTCACTTCCAAATATTCCTCGTCCGCGACACACAGGGAAATTGCCTCACTTGGGTCCCGCCGCGCCTCCGCTTCTAGGTCATGCAACCCTGCCAAATCCGCAGGGAGCAAAAACGATGCCGCGATTGGTTCGATAACGACGCCAACGCCGACTCGCATCGCCACGATCGCTCGCCAAGCCACTAGCTCATCAATAGACTGAGCCAGACGCTCCAGGTGAAAGCCAGTTTCAGTATAGGTGAACTTTAGCATTACCAGTGGTCTCTCGTTCTATGAAATATGTGATGCTTTGGCTAAAGGCAAAAGAGGCAGCTTGGACAAGCGTGGCAAAGAAAGATTGAAGTATGAAGGGTCAATTTTCAGGAGAATAATTCCCAAGAACCGTAAAAAAGCAAGGTTCCTCCTTTTACCCTAGTGGTTTGCCCTTGATAGATTCCCCTTCATGCTTCATCCTTTAAACTTTCCGATAACCTCTCATCCTTTAGAGTGTGAAATCATTCCAGAACTGTTCTGCAAACGCGATCGCCGGATGCATGGGAGCCTTCGGTTTGGTTTTTAGAGGCATCCCCGCTTGCGAAGGCGTGCGATCGCCCTTCCGGGCGTTGCAATGGCTGCAAGCTGCCACTACATTATCCCAGGAATGGGTGCCGCCTTTCGATTTGGGAATCACGTGGTCTAGAGTTAAACGCTTCGTGCTGCCACAATATTGGCACCTATGGCGATCGCGCTTCAGCACTTCCCGGCGGTTCACTGGTGGCACCTTCCAGATGCGTTCCGTCCCCGACACCGTTAAACGGATGTATTGCGGAACGCGGAACACTTCCGACGGCGATCGCAATTCGTACACCTGAGACGAATTCCCCTGGGCGGTCCGGGAGTTCATTCCCCCCATCAATTCGATCGGTTCCGCTTTCCCCGTGAGTAACAGCACGATAGCCCGTTTGATATTGACTCGGCTAATCGGTAAATAGTTTTTTGAAAAAACCACCACCGATGTAGCTAACACGTCACTTATAGCGGTTTTCATGGTGATAAACTACATTTTATTGGTGTGCTAAATGAGTTAACCTCTCAGCCCTCGGAGTCAAGCCCTACAAGGATCCCTGCCGGGGATTGAAACAAAACCGAACTCCGCATTGAAATAGCCCCCACTTCGGGATAACCAGAAGCGGGGGCAGAAAAAATCCTTGCGATTAAGGGTTTCTTATCCAAATATCGGTTAGGCAGACCTCTGCCTAAACCTCCCGCTTCGGTTGTTAATATGAAGCCATCTGTGAGCCTTAAATAAGGTTGCTTCTAAATCCTCTTCGATGTCGAGCGCATTCCCGTTCTTGCTATCATAACCATTTCCACAGGGATATTCCAGGTCTCCAGTGGTGCCCCAGACGCCATAGGCGGCGTCCGAGTCTCCACTGACGTCGAGACCGCTGAAATATCCATTGCCGGAAAGAGTTGATAAATCGCTCACTGGAATGCTCTTTGAATGGTACGACTTGAATTCTCCACCAAACATACTACACTAATATTACAGACATGTCTACCCATTTGAGGAAAAAAGTTATGCCCGCAATTACTAGAACGCCCACCACCGAGATGGAAGTTACCAGCATTCGCTTGGAGAGACAACTCAAAGACAATCTGAAGAAACTCGCTGGAAACCAAGGCTATCAAGCCCTGATCCGAGATATCCTGTGGAATTACGTCCAGCAAAAATCAGGAGATTATCGACCTTCATTTTCGCGCTCTGATATCCGCGCCAGTCTAGAGGCGATCGCCGAACGAGAGGAACGCTGCGTCCTAACTGGCAAGATAATTCCACCCCACGAACCGATGTTATTAGGCTTAACAACAACAGGCGAAATGGTGCCCCTCAGTTTAGACAGTATGGCTGCATAGGCTTTTCCCCAACCCCCGCGCCCCCCATTCCTGCGGGGGGCGATCGCCACGATGGTAAAATGAGCAACGCCTCAAACTCCCGGTGCAAGCCCACTTTCCTTTGCTTCACCTTCTTCGGGTCTCTCGCCTCACCCTTGGCTGAAATGATTGGGCTTCATTGATAAAAATATTAAAATTTTATTATAAAAACTATAAAATAGTTCAACCATTGACCGGCAGATGGCAACTCGCGCCGGGAAAAAACTCCCCGCCGTGGATGTTGCTGCTTTGCAACTTCCTCTTTGATGAGGATAAATCATCCCCTTTTAAGCATGAATAATTAACCAGCAATCATTAAGAAAAGCCCCACAACAAATGACCAACACCCAATGACCAACACCCAATGACCAACACCCAATGACCAATGACCAATGACCAACAACAAATGACCAATGACCAATGACCAATTATTTTAGTTGACGATAATTTTCCCAGGCTTCAGCGATAATTCTCGGTGCAGTTTCCGCCGGAATTTGTAACGCTTCGGCGAGTTTTTCTAAATAATTGGATTCTTCTGGGGTAACTTTGCCATCGGCGATCGCAAATGCCGCCGCCACTGCCAAAGCATCTTCTACCATATCCTTAGGCAGCGCTTCTATCGCCCCATTAAAGAGCGCCTCCGTTCCTTGCCGATCCCAAATTCTATCGATTCTCTCGGAAATTTTGGCGATATCCGCTTCTGAATATCCCTTCATGGCACCACTTGCCATCAACTGATTGAACAGTTCCGATTCGTTCTCCGACATTTTTCCGTCGGCATAAACCACAATCAAGGTAATGGCAAATAACGCTTCGACAGGCGTTAATTTTTCGGTGAATTTCGCATAACTTTGGAAAAGTTTGTCATACTTGCTCATGGTTTTATCACCCCGAGATGCATGGATGTGGCAGAGTTAACGGGCGTGTTGAGAGAAAAAAAAGCGGATATCGGCTCGAGTTTTGCAAGGGAGGTGGGTGGGGCGTGAGTGGACATTGAATCCGCCGCAACATGTCAATCCAAGCGTTTCGGCGAGATAAGATAATCTTGACCACTCTCAGAAACTCAGTTTAACCCGGGGCTTATTGCATCTGTGGCAACACCTCGTGAATCAGGTCTGCAGTGACGCGATCGCTAATCGTTGCCGAACCGATTTCGGTGGGTAACACGAAACGGACCTGACCATCTTTCACCTTTTTATCCGTTTGCAGCTTTTGGATAATCTGCTCGATATCCAACCCTCCCGGCAATTTTGTCGGTAAATCGGCTTTTTCGATTAAGGCATACTGACGGGCGCTGCTTTCTTCATCCCACAGTCCCAATGCGATCGCCAATCGAGACGCTGCCACCATTCCAATCGCCACCGCTTCTCCGTGATTCGTCACCTTATAGCGGGTCAAACTTTCCACCGCATGACCGATGGTGTGACCGTAATTGAGAATCGCCCGCAGGTTAGCTTCTTTTTCGTCTTTTTCTACCACATCGGCTTTACTTTGGCAAGAGCGAGTAATGATATCTTGCAATAACTCTTTATCCACATAGCGCAATTGATCCAACCGTTTTGCCTCCTCCATGCGCGCAAATAACTCGGCATCCCAAATAACCCCATATTTAATCACTTCTGCCATACCGGCGCGAAACTCGCGGGCAGGGAGAGTTTGCAGCACCTCGGGGTCGATTAAGACGAATTTGGGTTGATAGAATGCGCCGATTAAATTTTTGCCTTTCGGATGATTGACCCCAGTTTTCCCGCCAATGGAAGCGTCTACCATTGCCAGTAAAGAGGTGGGGACTTGCACGAAATTAATGCCGCGCAACCAAGTTGCCGCCGCAAAGCCGGTCATATCGCCAATCACACCGCCGCCGAGGGCAATTATGGTGGAGGATCGTTCTAATTGGTTATCCAGGGCGACATCATAAACTTTTTGCACGGATTTGAGGGTTTTGTATTGCTCTCCGGCCATTAAAATGCACTGAGAGACTTCAAAGCCGGCGGCGGTTAAAGAAGCGGTGGCGCGATCGCCATATCGCCGATACACCACCGGGTTAGAGACCACTAGAGCTTTTTTGCCGAGATTGAGAGACTGCATCTTTGCCCCGAGTTCCTCGATGGACTTGGGCGCGATCGCAATCTCGTAGGAATTTTCCGGTAAATTAACGCAGATTGCAGAGGGCATGGTTGGCGAATCGATCCACTACTGTTTGCAGGCTGTATTGTATCGCAAGTGATGATTTAATAGTATTTAACGGATTTATAAAGGAGAAGTTGGTAAATGACTGCATCTGGAGTTTTGGCTTACGCTCTGATTCTCGGCGGTGCTTTCATCACCGCTGTGGTGTTGATGTTTGGCCTGCGCGCCGTTAAGCTGATCTAAATTCTATCTGAGGGCAGCCCCTTCCTCGGAAGGGCACCCCCAGTGGCGATCTGTGGCGCGTAGAGATTGACGGGTAAATCTCTACTCGGGTCACTCCACCGAATCCTAGTGTTGCCGGTGGGATGTAGCCATTAAACCCCGCTGCGGCGGGTTTTTTTATTGGGGCAGGGGATCGAACGGGGCGATCGCCATTCTGGGGAAAACCTTGCAATAATTCAGTGTTTTCCCCGGGTTTTTGCCGATTGCCGCCCGCTCCGTATTTTCCCGGAATTCTTTGAGGAATAGACACAATTGCCTATTTCTGCCCGTCGCATATTTCCGAGTGCCTAAACTGGCAAACTAACTTTTTTAATGCAATACTTATTCCGGTATTGCCATCCACTTACGCTGTCTGGAGTGACAGAAGAGAAGAAAGAATGAGCGTTACCTGTGACAAGTCCGGTTGGCTGTCGCGCTGTTTTGAGCCGATTTGGTTTTTCGCGTTCGTTCCGTTCAAATTTGCAGAGGCGGTTCTCATCACCCTCCTGCCCTTATTCGTGGTTCAGGTTGCCAATGGTAGCGTCGCCGATGTGGGACAAATCCACTCCCTGATTTCCCTCGCCGGTGTGGTTGCTTTTATCGTCTGGGGCAACCTGTCGGACAAATTCGGACGCCGCCGCCCGTTTTTGATTGTCGGATTTCTCGGATTTGCCGTCTGTACTGCCCTTCTCGCCTTGGGAAATGGGGTTCGGGAGGTGGCAATTTTCAGCACCCTAGCGGGATTTTTTATTGCCGCCGTTACCCCGGTAGCTTCTGCCCTGGTGCTCAATTCCTTTCCCGAACAGCAGTGGGCACCTGTGTTTGGGCGATTTTATCAGATTGCCGGCTGGAGTTTCGTGGGCGGCGTACTGTTGGGCAGTGCGTGGTTGACCCTGCGCCCGGAAGCGTTGAGCAACGCGCAAGCCATGCGAAGTTTGTTGCTGTTTTCCGGTGGATTTGCCTGTTTGAGCTTTATTTGCTGTTTGTTGTGGGTTCGAGAGTCGCGGGAATTTCGCAAAAAACGGCGGTTTACTCGTCAATTGCTCGGTCGCCTGACGGTAGCGGCGATCGAACGACGGGCGATATTTTACCCCTCGCGGATGATGTACTTCGTCTTGCGCGCGGGTTGGCAAGGTCACTTGCAAAAGCTTGTGGGCGGTCCGTTGCTGAGTTATTATGGGTGTTCGGGTTTATTTTTCTTTGCCATTACCTTGGTTTATATCCCGTTGCCGATTTTTCTCACGGATGTGTTGGGGGCAACGAATTCTCAGGTATTTTTAATTACCTTGGGCAAAGCGGCGATCGAGGCGTTTTTCTACATGCCGGTGGGTCGCTTCGTGCAACAGCGACGGGGCATTTCCTTGCAAGCGTGGGCTACCGCCGCGCGGGTGGTAATTTTTCTGATTTTCACTGCGGTGGCACTGATGCAACCCTCGGCGATGAGTTTAATTATTGTCGGCGTGACTCATCTGTTTACTGGCTTAACCTGGGCGGCGATTAACGTGTCGAGTACCACCGTGGTTGCCGCACTGGCGGCTAAAGGTCAGGAAGGAATGGCGATCGGATTGTATAATTCCATACTGGGTAGTGCTACAATTTTAGGCAGTGTAATTGGCGGATTGCTAGCAGCCAGTTTCGGCTATGGCGCTTGTTTTATTCTCGCCGCAATCTTAACCACTGTGACCTCGGTTGTATTGTGGAAGCTGCAAGATGCAATGCCGAATCCCACCCTTACCGCTTCTCAAGTAACTTGAGATGTAAACCTCAGGAAAAGGGAGAATTAAGAATTGAGAGGCCATTCGGGGGATGGTTTCTCAATTCTTAATTTTTAAGTTTTAACTGTCTGAGTCAATTGGGGAAAAGTCTTTCGCCGAGTCAATTGGGGAAAAGTCTTTTGCCGAGTCAATTGGGGGAAAGTCTTTGGTGGCTAAAAATTCTCGCACCACATTGGAAACTCTGCGAAATTCGCCATCCACTTGATAGTTCATGCGCCGCATTTCTTCTTCAGAGATTACGCCGCCGAGTTGCGCGTAAACTTCGCGCAATTGGGGATATTTTTGCAAAGTGGCTTCGCGGATGACGGGGGTAGCGTCGTAAGGGGGAAAGTAATTTTTGTCGTCTTCGAGGACGACTAAACCGAGGGTTTGGATGAGTCCGTCGGTAGACCCGCCGGCGACCATATCCACTTTGTTTTCCACCAGCGCCCGATACATCAACCCCATATCCATCACTTGCGGGTTTTCGGCAAATTCCAGATTGTAAGTTTCTGCCAATCCCGGAAATCCATCTTCGCGTTCGATGAATTCATAACTGAAGCCTCCTTGCCATTCTGGGGTGTATTCAACGGTATCGGAGATGGTTTCGAGATTGTATATTTCGGCATCTTCGCCGCGTATGATAATGGCGTAGGTGTTTTCAAACCCGAGGGGTTCGGTGATGGTCAGGTCGAATTGTTCTTCGTATGCTTCTTTGACGATGTTGTAGACTTTCTGGGGGTTGCTAATCGGTTTTCGTTCGAGGATGGCGCTGAGGGAGGTGCCGGTGTATTCGACGTAAGTATCGATGTCACCACTGATAACGGCGGTATGGCAAATAAAGGTACCGCCGAGGTTTAATCGTCGGTCTACGGTTAGGTCTGTTTGGTTTTCGATATGTTGGGCGACGAGTTCTCCGAGGATGACTTGTTCGGTGAAGTTTTTTGAGCCGATTACGAGGTCAGCTCTGCCCCCTAACCCCCCACTTCCGGGATTGCACCCAGCGATCGCAAACATTAAAACCGCACTCACCAGGGTCAGGGAAAAGAACCGAAAATAGTTTCGTTTGCTCACAGGGGGGGAAAGGGACATGAGGACAGTGGGACTGGTAGAGGCAGGGAATGGTTGTCTGTGCGGAAATAATCGGTGCGGAAGGGAAGCGATCGCGTGCAATGCGCTCTTCCCCCCACACAGAAGCCATCCGATCGCCTGGGTGAATCGGGACAGCCCCCCACCCCGGTCCCCGGATCCCCCGGAGGGGTTGGCGCGGGTAAAAGGAGCGGGGTTGCGGTGTCCCCGGGCATGGCGATCGGCCCACAAAAACAGATTGTGCAGCAGTGGATTATTTTTCACTTTTGATTTTTCCTTGAGCCGTCAAGTGATTCTCGAACCAGCCGATCGCAAAATCTGCTGCCAGTGCCATCAAGGCGGCGGGAACCGCACCGGCGAGAATCAGGTCGTTATTCACCATTGCAATGCCTCGGAAAATAAAGGCTCCCAATCCGCCGGCACCGATCGCGGCAGCAATGGTGGCAATCCCTACGGAAATCACCGTCGCCACCCGCACGCCGGCGAGAATCACCCCCAGTGCCAGGGGAATTTCCACTTGGACTAACAATTCCCAATTGGTCATTCCCATGCCGCGACCGGCCTCGCGGATCGCCGGATCGACCCCGATAATCCCGGTATAGGCATTGCGAATAATCGGCAGCAATGCATACAATGTGAGAGCAACCATCGCCGGAATCTTGCCAATCCCGCCGAGGAGCGGAACGGAAATCAAAAACCCGAACATGGCCAAACTCGGAATCGTCTGCACCACGTTGGCTACGGTTAAAATCGGTTGTGCTAGCTTCGGTTGACGAGTAATCAGGATGCCGAGGGGCAAGCCGATCGCGATCGCCACAGAAATCGAGATCGAAACCAGGATGATGTGTTCCCCGCAGCGAAACAGAATTTCTTCGCCGTATCGAAACAGAAAAAAGTCATTCATCAGAAATTAGGGTTGGTAAGGGGGAGAACGGAAACCCTCGTCATTTATGCGTAGGGAGGAGTTCTCCCCCC
>NZ_JAJENT010000675.1:0-7268 GCF_035615515.1 Phormidium sp. CCY1219 | reverse complement strand
ATTGCGGGGGACCGGGGGTCAGTCGCTCGGCTTATATCCCCACGGATAAATCCGGGGGCTTTACGCCGATTCTCGGTCACTCCGGAAATGTAGCCCCACCGCATGCCATCTCCCTACCGGGGGTGCGCTTTGAACCGAGGGGCTTGTGCTTCGGCGAAAACCTAAAGAAAAGCTTATAGCTGCACGGCGGAGAAAAAAAAGCGGTTAACCTCAACCCAAACATCAACTTTCCCCTTTTCCGTCGCTCGATTATTCTCTCGCAGCATTTGCCATGAGACCTACGGAACACAAGCAATACATCACCCTCAGCGCGATCCTCGCCCTCGCAGTTGCGATCGCCTTTGGCGCGTTCGCCTCCATACCCATCGCCATCTGGGGATTTCTACTCGTTGTAGCGATCGCCATCTCCTATAAATATCCCCGCCTCGGACTGTGGATATTTTTAATTTATCTGCCCTTCAGCGGCACGGTCACCTACGCGATCGGTCAAGGTAGCCCCCTTTACCTGGGACTCAAAGACGCCTTTTACTTTCCCGCCCTCATCGCCCTGATTCAAGAATACCGCCAGGGCCAGCAACCCTGGCGAATTCCGCCCCTGCTGAGGTTGGCCCTGGGGTTGGTACTCCTGAGTATCCTATTGACCTTGGTGTTTGCCAATCTGCCCCAGGCATTCGTCAGTGGTGCAGGGGAGTCCCCCTTCCTGATGGGGGTGATGGGATTAAAAATTTTAATCGGCTACATCCCTTTGATGTTTTGTAGTTATTACCTGATGCGCCAGACCCAGGATGTATTCGCGATCGCCCGCCTGTTTGTGGTGCTTGCCCTCATCTGTTGTCTCCTGGGATTCCTGCAATATGGGTTGCTCAGCAGCGGGGTATGTGCCGGCACGCGCGGATTAGAGGGACAGGATTTATTTAGAGCCACATTAGAAGCGAGATGTCTGGTGGGGGGTTCCTTGGTCTTTAGTCCCGAGGTGAATTTAATTCGCCTCCCGGGAACCTTCGTTTCACCGTGGCAATGGAGCTGGTTTTTGATTGCCAATGGGGTGTTTAGTTTCACGGCGGCCCTGAGCGATCCGTCCCGGGTTTGGAAACGGGTCAGTTTGGGGGCGACGATCGCGATTTTTCTGATGGCGGTATTCTCGGGTCATCGACTCCCGGTGTTGTTGCTGCCGACATTTTTTCTGATTTTACTGTTACTAGCTCTGTTGGTCGAGCGGCGATGTTTCTTCCAGTCGTGGCGGGAAAAATCCGGGCAATTGGCCCTGGTGGGAGTGGTGGTAGCGATCGCGATCGCCGCGATCGTGTATCCCCCCGCTATTCCACCGGGATGGGATGCGACTCGCTGGGAAGCGGCTCCACCCCTGCTAGAATTTATCGGCGAGCAATTCCAGTTTGCGATTAATAGCTTAAATGGAGTTTTCGGCAATGGGTTGGGGAGAGCTACGAATGCGGCGCGAATGTTTGGAACCACTACCCTAATCGAGAGTTATTATCCGAAACTGCTCTACGAGTTAGGGTTTCCCGGGTTGCTGAGCGTGTTGGCCCTGGTAAGCGCGGTGAGCTTCCTGACGTTTAAAGCTTACCGGGGGGCGATCGCGCCGCATCTGCGCCTGTGGGGATTGGGGATTTGGCTGTTTATTGTGTCGATAAGCTACAACAGTTTTTACTATCCCCTGGAGGTAGCGCCGGTGGCGGTTTATTATTGGTGGTTTGCCGGGATGGCGCTAAAATTACCACAGTTGAATCAAGGGGAGGGGTAATTAGCGATCGCGGGTTGAGGTTGGCGGGTAATTTTTATGTTGATGCAAGTTAAAGAATGGAACTGTTAAGTATTATTTTATCGGGGCTGCTCACCTTGGTTTCCCCGGTGGGGGTGGTATTCGATAATATTGCCGAGCGGGATATTCGCTCGGCGCTGCATTCGGCGGAGGAGTTGGAAGTTCGGTTGGACAATTCGCCGAATTACTTTTTGTTTGCCGGAAAGGTGGAGCGGTTGCGGTTTGCCGGGAGGGGATTGTATCTGACGCCGGATATTCGGATCGAGAGTTTTGAAGTGGAAACCGATCCGATTGAGGTGGATCTCGATCGCCTGAATGAGGAGGATGAGAGTGGGGTGCCGTTATTTTTGCAGGAGCCACTGCAGGGGGCGTTTCGCTTGGTATTGACTGAGGAGGATATGAACCGCGCGCTGCGATCGGCTCCATTTATCGAAGAATTAGGGGAGGCGGGCATTGGCGCGATTCCGGAAACGGAAGATGAAACCATAGCACAAAGATTTCGGATTGTCAACCCCGAAGTGGATTTTTTAGGGAATAATCGGATCCGGGTGCAGGTGGAGATTCAGGATCTTCGCGATGAGGAGCAGGTGACGATCGCGGTGGAAACCGGGCTAGAAGTGGTGGGGGGAACTCAGTTACGGGCGATCGATACCCAGATTACGATTAATGGAGAAGAAGCTCCAAGTCGGTTGGAGAATTTAGTGGTGAATTTGGTCGAGCGCGTTTTTAATTTGAAAAAGTTTGAAGAAAATGGGTTGTTAGCAAGGTTTTTAGACTTTACGATTACCGGAGAGCGGCTAGAATTAACGGCGTTTGCCCGGGTGGAAGATCCAGAGTGGTTTTATGAGCCGAGGGAGTGACATCTGCGCTAGTATTTTCTGGAATAGGGGTTTATTGTGCTGTAGTTTCTTCGGTAGGATAGCCAGTTAGATGCGCCGGAATTTGCGATTTGTGAATAGAGGTTACGGTGCGATCCGGTTTGGGGTGAGGTGTGTAGAAGTTACAGGGAGTGCAACCGAGAATGAGGTGGGGGATGGAAACTTTCCGCACCGCATCGGTTTAAATCCAGAATCAGCGCATAAAGTCTGTGTTGTCAATGAAAAATATGGGGGACAAATCAGGCGGAAGCGATAAGTTTATACTGACGTTTGTTTGATAATTAAGGAGATTTTTTTGACATGCAAAATCACAGCGATCGCCGGATTCCGGTTGGTTTAGTTGCTACAGTTTCAGCCCTCGCGATCGCCGTTGGGGGTGCCACCGCCTGGTGGAGTGTCAATTCCCGGAATTCCGAACCACCGAACTCGGTGAATTCTTCCACCGTGGATCCGAATGGCCAGACCCCTTCTGTGTCGCCCACGGTGGAACCGGATTCGCCGCCGCCTACTGTGGTGAGTCCCACCACGGAGCAAACGGTGGAGGTGTTCGTGATTCAAGACAGCGGCACGCGATTTGAACTGACGCCGATGCCGGTGTCGGTGCAGGCGTCAGAAGAACCCACGGCGTTAGTGGCGGCGGGGTTCGAGCAATTATTCGCAGAACCTCAAGATGAGAGTGGGTTTAGTGAGATTCCCCAGGGCACTCAACTGTTGAATCTGGACATTAAGGATAATGGGGTGTATGTGGATCTCTCGCCAGAGTTTGAGTTTGGCGGTGGCAGTACCTCGATGACGGCGAGACTGGGCCAGGTGGTTTATACGGCGACTACATTAGATCCGAATGCACCGGTGTGGATTTCGGTGAATGGGGAACCGTTGGAAATTTTAGGGGGTGAAGGGTTGGAGATTCCCCGCCCGATTACCCGAACCGAGTTCGATCGCGAATTTCCGCTTTAATTTTAAACAGCGCAAAGGTGCCCCGACGGAAGTGGGGGCACCTTTGCGCTTTCTGGGTAGAATGAAGAGAGTTTGAGGGGGAGCGGCGGGGCTAATTTTTTCCAACCAAGCTTAAGGAACGGAATTGGCGAGCCTGCTCTTCGATGCGGGCGGCAAGGCGATCGCACACCAAGTTGCACAGGTCGAAAATCAGGGGGTCGTCTACCCGGTAGTAGGCAGAAGTACCCTCGGTGCGGCGGCTGAGAATGCCTGCTTGCAGCATCACTTTCAGATGTTTGGAGACATTGGCTTGACTGGTGTCGGTGGCCTCAACTAATTCTTGGACGCATTTTTCCCCGTCGCGCAGCAAATTTAACAGTTTCAGGCGCATCGGCTCACTTAAAATACTGAAATATTCGGCCACATATTGCATGACTTCTTGGGGTACCGGCTGGGCGAGTTTCATAAAATAAACCTGGAATAGCTTGCTTAATACTATTTTAACATTCAAAAATTTTATGACAATAGAGTGATTAACTTCTTTAGGGGGAGAGTCCGAATGAAAAAAGGGGAGAAAGGGTAATATTTGTTACTGTTTTATTTTTGAATTTGTGCGTATAGTGCAACCGATGGAGCCACCGAGACGCACAAGGCGATCGGCAAGTTTAAAAAAGCGAGTTGCCGATCGCGAGCCTGGGGAGGTTTGCCCAAATTTGGCGCGGCGGGGCAGTAGTCGATCGGGGGCGCGGCGGATGGAGGTGGGAGAGGTGAAAGCAAAAGGAGAGAGAAACCACCACCGAGCCGAGCCAAGAGCAACTCGCTTTTTTGCGAAAAACCACCTGAGCGACGGAGAGATTAACTGGGGTTAATCCGCATCAACGGCTGACCGTATTCTACAGGGGAGCCATTTTCGACCAAAACTTCCATCACTTGTCCGGACACCTCGGCTTCGATGTCATTCATCAACTTCATCGCCTCAATGATGCAGACCGTTTGACCGGTAGTAATTCGATCGCCGACTTCCACAAACGGAGGCTCATCCGGAGCCGGTGCGCGATAAAACGTGCCCACCATTGGAGAGTTGACCTCAACCCACTTGCGTTCCAGGGCGCTAGGGGTGGAGGCAGTCGGCTCAGGTGCCACAGCTTGGGTGGCAGGGGTGGAGCCTGGGGGAGAAGTTACGGCAGAAGATTGGGTAGGTGCGCTCGCCTGAGATGCAGAAGCAGCCGCCGTTCCCACAGCAGTTGGTTCGGTAGCGAGCGCCAAATTGGCGATCTCTTCTGGAGTCGCACTGGCGTCGGCTTTCGCCTTTTCCTTGCGTACCGTTAGCTCAAAATCACCACTTTTTAACGTCAGCTCTGAAATCTCGGTGCGATCGAACGCGGTTAGCAGCTCGCACAGTTGGCTTATGTCCAGTTGCACAGTTTATTTGACCCCATTAAATCAGCTTGCGGCTGTCAGCGAGCGGCATTCAGCCATAAAAAACAGCACAGTTCAGTTACCAAAGGCGATCGAGAGAGCCTTTGGCGGTTTGGGTACCGATGAAAATGAAACGGAAAAATGGCGCGAAAGCGTTTAGCCGGTGAGCCAAGCGCTCACGCCGCACCGCTTGACTCGGAAAGAGTCAAGCGCTCTCGATTGGTAAAACGTACCGTTACTCGCGACCCAAATAAGAATCGTTGCGGGTATCGATTTTGATCCGCTCTCCGATAGAGATAAATAAAGGAACCATCACTTCCGCCCCGGTTTCTACCGTGGCCGGTTTGGTGCCACCAGTAGCGGTATCGCCTTTGACACCGGGATCGGTTTGGGTGATTTCCAGGACCACAGAGTTCGGCAGTTCAACTTCAAGCACTTGGCTTTCCCACCGAATCACATTCACTTCCATTCCTTCCTTGAGATACTTGACGCGATCGCCAATTTTATCGGCACTCAGACGAGTTTCTTCAAACGTTTCCATATCCATAAACACGAACTGCTCGCCATCTTTATAGGTATGCTGCATCGTGCGTTTTTCCAGGATCGCTTGCGGCACGGTTTCCCCGGCGCGAAACGTTCGTTCTACCATGCTTCCCGTCTGCACGTTTTTCAGTTTCGTGCGGACAAAAGCAGAGCCTTTACCGGGTTTGACGTGGAGGAATTCAACCACCCGCCACACCGCCCCATCTAATTCAATTGTGACGCCAGTACGAAAGTCATTACTCGATATCATGGAATCGACCTTGGGCAAGAACAATCGGCAATTCATTTTACCGCGAGGTTGTCCCTGTGCTGGCACTCTCCTCAAATTAGAGACAACCCGAGGGGATTTTTCCGGCATCCGCCTTGGGCGAGAGAGAGATTTTCCCGCAATTGCGATCGCGGGTTTGCCTCTATGGCAAGATTGATGCAGTGCGGTTTAGAAAGACTCAGGGATATATTGATGCTGCTTTGGAGCAAAAAAATTGCGAAAATCATGCAAGCCGGGTTGAAAACGGCGTTCTTAGTGGTGCTGATGGTGTCCCTGTCTGTGGGACTCAGTGGGGCGTGGTGGGACTTCGGGGGCACCCCCAGTCGAACCAGCCAATTGCCACAGGGAAATGCCATTACCGACCCGAAAGCATTGTTACGCTATGCGTTGCCAATTGACAATCAACCCATCCGAGAGGTGCAGTCCAACTTAGAAGACATTTCCGGGCAACTGCGCGGGAAACGATGGAGTCGCATGAAAGCGGATATTACCAAAGCATCGGTGATTCTCTCCCGGCGCGAGTCGGAAATCCTCGAGGATGTGACCGATGAGAACAAATCGGGCGCTAAAGCATTAATCGAGCGAATCCAAGAAGAGATCGTGCCGTTGCAAGAGGCGGTGGAAGAGGAGGATAAGTCTCGAGTTCAGGAGGAACGCGATCGCATTTTGAGCTGGATCAACCAGATCGAAGAAATGATGGTCGAAGAATTTCCCTTTGAAGTGCCGGAAGAATACAGCAATCTGCCGCAACTGAAAGGTCGCGCCACGGTAGAAATGGAAACCGAGAAAGGGAACCTCACCCTGGTCGTGGACGGATACAGCGCCCCAGTGAGCGCCGGCAACTTTGTGGATTTAGTCAATCGCGGATTTTACGAGGGTTTAGAATTTATTCGCTCGGAAGATTTCTACGTGTTGCAAACCGGGGATCCTGCCGGACCGGAAGAAGGATTCATCGATCCGGATACCGGGGAATATCGCAATATTCCGTTAGAAGTGTTGGTTAGAGGAGACGAGCAGCCGACTTACGGCATTACCCTCGAACAAGCAGGTCGCTATCGCGCGCAACCCGTGCTGCCATTTTCTGCCTATGGTGCGGTGGCAATGGCGCGACCGGAAGAAGACCCGGATGGGGGGTCTTCGCAATTCTTTTTCTTCTTGTTTGAACCGGAACTGACTCCGGCGGGACTCAACTTGTTAGATGGCCGTTATTCGGTGTTTGGTTATGTGGTGGAAGGCAAAGAGGTGTTAGAACAACTCAAACAGGGGGATAAGATTCTCTCGGCAAAAGTCGTGCAAGGGGGCGACAATTTGGAGCCACCCCAGACGAGTTAGACCGATGCGGGAGGCTCGCGATCGCCTAATATCTGTGACGTCAGGGACTCCGTAGAAACCAACCCCATGTCTAAAGCCAGGGGCTTGTACTTCTAACCACCTGACCAGCCTA
>NZ_JAJENT010000674.1:0-19672 GCF_035615515.1 Phormidium sp. CCY1219 | reverse complement strand
TTTATCTCTCGCCAATGAAACGCCTTTGCTACCGACATTTCTGCATGATGCAAGTCTGCCCTCACGGGATGTTAAGCTCCTTTCATTTGGGTCAAAGAGTTGGTGATAGGAGTCTATCATATCATTGCGGCTAAAGCCGCGCCCGTGGCTTTTCCGCCCCGCTCTAAAGAGACGGGGCTACCAAGCTCCCGAGTTTTTTTCGTGTAGTTTTAGAAAAAGCGGACAAGAAATCGGCTTGTTGGCGTAAATTCGTTGCTAAGCAAACCCGTGGTGGAGCGAGCCAAGGGGTTGCGAACCGCGAGGGAACCGACGCCGGCTAAGCGCTTGGATCCCGTGAAAGCATCTTCTGTGTAAGGACGAATAAACGTTATGTTGCTGTCGGTGCGGATAGAAAACTTTGCGTTAATCGATCGCCTCGAATTAGAATTCGGCAGGGGGCTGAACGTGTTGACGGGAGAAACCGGTGCGGGTAAGTCGATTATTCTCGACGCCGTAGATGCGGTATTGGGGGGCAAATGTACGGCTAGAGCGATTCGGACGGGAGCGAGGCGGGCGTTGATTGAAGCGACCTTTGATTTAGAGGCAGAAGTCAGGGAGTGGGTAAGAGACCAGGAAATCGAACTGTTAGAGAAGAGTTTATTGGTGGTCAGTCGGGAACTGGTGGTTGCCAAAGGGGGGACGATGAGAAGTCGCTCTCGCCTGAATGGGGTGTTAGTCAATCGGCAGCTAATGGAGCAACTGCGCGATCGCCTGGTAGAAATCACCGCCCAAGGGCAAACCGTGCAACTGGGACAAACCGCACGTCAGCGCGACTGGCTCGATGCATTTGGGGGTGAAGAGATTCTTGCCGCGCGCAGGGCGATCGCCAGTTTGTATGCCGAGTGCAACGCCGCCCGGGGGAAGCTGGAAGATAGCCGTCAGTTCGAAAAGCAGCGCTTGCAACGGTTGGATTTACTGGAATATCAGGTTAAAGAACTTTCAGAAGCGAATTTGAGCCGGGCCGACGAGTTGGAACAGTTAGAGAGCGAAAGACAGCGGCTGTCTCATGTGGTGGAGTTGCAGCAGCAGAGTTATGAAGTTTATCAAGCCCTGTACCAAAACGATCGCGGGTCAGCAGCGGCGGCAGATTTACTCGGGCAGGTAGAGAACACCCTTAGCGAGATGGTGGAATACGATCCTCCGCTCAAATCGGTGTTGGAGATGGTGAGCGATGCCTTAGCCCAGGCGATCGAAGCCGGACGTCAGATGAGCAGCTACAGTTCTAGTTTGGAAGCCGACCCCGATCGCTTGTCAGAGGTTGAAGATCGCCTGGGGGAACTGAAGCATATTTGTCGCAAATACGGACCGAGTTTGGCCGAAGCGATCGCCTATGCCACGCGGATCCAAGCCGAACTCGAAGAACTCACCGGCGCGGAACACTCCATCGAAGCCCTAGAACAGATTTACCGCGAACGACAAGCAAAATTGCAGCAAGCGTGCGATCGCTTAACCCAGTTGCGTCGCGCCGGGGCAGATAAGTTGCAAAAACGGTTGGTAGAGCAACTCAAACCCCTGGCAATGGAGCGCGTGCAGTTTCAAGTAGAGCTGTGCCCCATTCCCCCTACCACCACCGGGGGCGATCGGGTCTGCTTTCTGTTTAGTCCCAATCCCGGAGAACCCCTACAGCCGTTGGCTCAAACGGCATCCGGGGGAGAGATGAGTCGGTTTTTGCTAGCCTTGAAAGCTTGTTTTTCCCAGGTGGATACAGCCGGAACCTTGGTGTTTGATGAAATTGATGCGGGGGTCTCCGGACGAGTGGCAGGGGCGATCGCCGAAAAGCTGCACCAGCTTTCCGCCCAACAACAAGTGCTGTTCGTCACCCACCAACCGATCGTGGCAGCAATGGCTGACTATCACTTCCGGGTGAACAAACAAGTGATTGAAACCCTCACACCAGAAGTGGGCAGCCTAAAAGAAGAATCCGGTGAGTCCGTGGGTGGAGCGATCGAGGCAGACCCAGACAAGCCCCACTCAACCCCCATGCCACCAGAAGAATGGGTGATGGCTGCACAGGCGCGCACCGTTATTCGCGTCACCTCCTTGGAAACCCACCAACGTCGGGAAGAATTGGCTCAGCTTGCTGGGGGCCAAGCCGCCGAAGAAGCGATCGCCTGGGCGCAATCTTTACTCAATCAAGCCGCCTCCTTACGGCAAGGAAGCTCCCTCAGCTATGAGAATCCCCCTGCCTCTGATTCCCCCTCTTCCCCATCCTCTACCCCTAATTCCTAACCTCGGCGATAAACCGCCGGGATCGCCCCGGGGCGGTAGCAGGCGAAACCCCCTCCATTCCCCACCATTTTCCCGCCCTTGGCACTCCAAACCCCCAGCCTGCCCCTGGGGTGAGTGACACCGCTAGTCGATCGGAACAATCTGCGATTAGAATTGGGGTACAAGAAGCGCCGCTATCCTTTATTATCCGTAGGATTGAGGGGGACGTTTGGCTCCCAGGGTACCTGCCTCACTCGGGTGCGCGATCGCCCTATTCCCACGCCCGGTACCCACAGGCCCACCTCAGACCCAACCCAAGGGTTTGCGGTACTCAGGGTGGCTTCTCGAATCGGTTCGATGAAAAGCGCCTTCGATGCGCCTCGCGAACTGGCCCGGGTCAATCCACGATCGGCAGGTAGCAGTTCCGGGAGTTTTGACGAACAACCCTTCGCCTACAGGGAAAAAAATCACGGGTCAAGGGGGTGGGGGATGACAGTGGCAGCAGTGGGTTGGGGGATGACAGCCACGGGAACGCGAGTTGATGAGCGTTGTGGATGAATTGTTCCGTTTCTTGTGCCAAAATAATACAATCGTCAGCAAGAACGTCTAGATCCGAGACAGAAGGTTCGGCGATCGCCATCTCAGGCGATAAACCCCAGGCATTAGAGGCGATCGGGCCTCAAAGAGCCGTTCCACTAACAGCACGCCGATTTCGGAAAACATCCACTTTCCGGTCCACCCTTGAGCTTGAAGTTTAGAGAAATGCTGACAAACGTAAAAAATCGTACAAAGGGGCACATCAAAAAAAGCATCGCTCATATCAAAATTTTCACAAGCGCTCTTAATCGTCTTGGGGGGTCGCTGTGCTCTGGAGGGGATGAAAACTCCCCCCTCGGATACCGACAAGCGCTCCTCAGCCACCTGATTCCTCCAAACGAAAGCCATTTCGTGGATCCGATGTCTATTGATTTAAGGAGAGAGTAAACTGAGAAGTAGTCTTGGATCGGTTTGGCTTCGTACCACAAATCCCAAAGGCTTTTTCGACAGGATACTCACACACTAATGCGACGTTCGCTGACTCCTGGTCTGAAGTAAAGAGTATAGATTGCTATGACAGCTGCATCTCCAAATCCCAAGGGTTGGGACCACAGTAGTGGTGCCGTCATTGATGTGACCCCGCAAGTAGAAGGCAAGCAAGTGCATCAACGATCGGAACCCAAGAGTTCGGAACCCAAGAGTGACGCAACATCTGCTCCGCCAAATAACCATAGTAGTAGCGCATTAGCGCGGACGCAGGGAACCTTCTCCGCCTTTCTCGCTCCGCTAAACAAAGACAGCTTCACTCAAGTCGTCAAAGACGTCGAAGAAAAGTTAGAAGTTGTCAATCAAACCCTCTCCATGCTCGACAGCCTGCTCGACAGCCAAGGGTTTGATGCCATCCTCGACGAAATGTTGCGTTCGATTACCCTGAAAACGGGAGAACTGCTCGGAGCCGATCGCTCCACTATCTTTCTACTCGATGAAGAAAAAAACGAACTGTGGTCGATTATCGCCAAAGGAGAGGGGGGAAAACCCCTAGAAATTAGGATTCCGGCAGATAAAGGCATTGCCGGAGAAGTGGCTACCTTTAAAAAAGTCGTCAATATTCCGTTTGATTTCTTTGACGATCCCCGCTCGGGAGCGGCTAAAGAACAATACAAAAAAACCGGCTACCGCACCTACACCATGCTCTGCATGCCTTTGTTGAACGAGCAAGGGGATCTGGTGGCGGTGGTTCAATTACTGAATAAGTTAAAAAAACTCCACGATCCAGAAGCGCCCCTATCAGAACGGATTAATGCCAAGGGGTTTACCGAAGAGGATGAAAACGTTTTTGAAGAGTTTGCTCCTTCGATTCGCTTGATCCTGGAATCTTCGCGATCGTTCTATAAAGCGACGCAACGACAACGGGCAGCGGCGGCCCTCATGTCGGCGACGCAATCTTTGAGCAAGAGCAGCCTCGATTTGGAAGAAACCTTGAAAAAGGTGATGGATGAGGCGAAACAGCTAATGAATGCCGATCGCAGCACCCTGTGGCTGATCGATCGCGACAAAAATGACCTGTGGACGAAAATTCCCATCGGACCGCGTGGCGAATTGAAAGAAATTCGCATCCCGATGGGGGTGGGCTATGCCGGGACGGTGGCGAAAAGCGGGGAACCGCTGAATATTCCGTTTGACCTGTACGATCATCAGGGGTCGGAAACTTCCAAGCGGGTAGACCAAACCAGCGGGTACCGAACTTGCAGTTTGCTCTGTATGCCGGTGTTTAACTCCGATCGAGAACTCATCGGGGTGACGCAACTGGTTAATAAAAAGAAACAAGGGGAGCATCCGCCTTACGACCCCTCGGAATGGCCCAACGCACCCGATTGCTGGAAAGCGAGTTTTAATCGCTCGGACCAGGAATTCATGCAGGCGTTTAATACCCAAGCGGGAGTGGCGCTGCAAAATGCGAAGCTGTTTGCTACGGTTAAGCAGCAAGAGCAACTCCAGCGCGATATCCTCCGGAGTCTGAGTAATGCGGTGATTTCTACGGATAAGTCGGGACATGTGATTGCCGCAAATGAAAGCGCTCGGATCTTGCTGGGGATGGAAAATAGCGATCGCCTGGAAGGCAAGTTGGTACGCGATTTGATCCGTCTGGAAGCCGGAGACTTCTCCAAGTGGTTTGATGCCGCCCTAGAAGGCAAAGACGAAAAAGCCCGTCAGCAGTATTACCCGGATCAAACCCTGGTATGCGCGAGCAACGACGAAGAACACAGCATCCACTTGTCGATCAACTCCATTGCCGATGCCTCGGATCCCACCAATGTCTATGGCGCGCTGGTGGTGATGGAAGACATCAGCGATGAAAAACGCCTCAAGAGCACCATGTACCGCTACATGACTCAGGAAGTGGCGGAACAGTTGCTCGCCTCGGGAGATACCGGGTTGGGGGGTCAGCGCAAAGAAGTCTCGGTGCTGTTCTCCGATATCCGCAGCTACACTACCCTCACTGAAGGGATGCAAGCTGAAGAAGTGGTCGCCATGCTCAACGAATACTTCGAGTCGATGGTGGACGCGGTATTTAAGTACAAAGGCACCCTGGATAAGTACATCGGGGATGCAATTATGGCGGTGTTCGGTTCGCCGCTACCGCTCAAGGATCATGCCTGGTGCGCGGTGCAAACTGCTGTGGAAATGCGGAAACGCTTAATCGAGTTCAACAACATCCGCGAAGCGGAGGGTAAGCAAACCATTAAAATCGGGATTGGGATCCACTCGGATGAGGTGGTCAGCGGTAATATCGGCTCGAGCAAACGCATGGAACTGACCTCCATCGGCGATGGGGTGAATTTGGGTTCTCGTCTGGAAGGAACCAGTAAAATGTATGGCACGGATATTGTCATTAGCGAAAAAACCTATCTTCCCTGTGCCGATAAAATTTATGTCAGAGAACTCGACTACATTACGGTGAAGGGAAAAAGCGAACCGGTGAAAATCTACGAACTGGTGGGTCTGAAATCGGATCCGATACCGGAAGAAAAACTGAAAATCGTAGAACACTATTCTAAGGGTCGCGAATATTATCTCTCGCGCCAGTTCGCCAAAGCACTCAAAGAGTTTGGGGAAGTTATGGAAATCGATAAAAACAATAAAGCGGCGGCGGTGCATATGGAGCGCTGTCAGCACTTTGTTGTAGAACCCCCACCGGATGACTGGGATGGCGTCTGGAAGCTGACTGAAAAGTAGTATCCTATTCTCATGGATCGACGCTGTGAAGTCAGGAGTCAAACGAGGGCGCGTCGTGCCTCTCTAACTCCTGATTTCTCCCTCTGGATTGGATCTTTGGTTGACATTTTGTATGAAATATGGTAAACGGTAGCGATGCCCGCCATGAGGTTTCGGTTTTATTCGCCGAAATTAGCGGCTACAGCAGATTAACAGAAAATTTGGCAGCAGAAGAAGTGGCCGATCTGCTGCATGATTATTTTCAATCGATGCTCGAAGCGGTTGAAAAGTACAAGCAAAGATTGGATAATCAACTCGAAATTGCTTGTATTGGTAATTCGTTGGTGGTGGTATTGGGTGCGCCCGAGCCTTTGGACAATCATGCCTGGGTGGCGCTGGAAATCGCGATCGCCATGCACCAGCAGCTTGAAGCGTTTAATCGCCATCGGGCAGGAGAAAATAAACCGCCGATTACAATGGGCATCGGGATTAATTCCGATGTGGCAATCAGTAATGATGTGGCGGCTAATCGCACGTTACAGTTCAGCGCAGTGGGAGATGGAATCAATCTGGGCTATCTCCTCCAAGGCGTCAGCGATCAGTATGGCTGCGATATCGTCATCGGCGAAAAAACTTACGAGTATTGCAAAGACCGAATTTGGTCGCGAGAACTCGATCGCATCCGAATGCGCTCGAATCACCAACCGGTGGCACTTTATCAATATTTGGGCCTCAAGGAGGAGTCCATTCCCCCGAAAAGCCAAGAGGTGATGGAACATTACGATAAAGGACGCCAATATTATCTGAATCGCAAGTTTGCGGTGGCAATGGGTGAATTTGCTACGGTTCTCGAAATCGATAGCAACGATCGCGCCGCTCGCTTGCATTTGAAACGCTGTCAGCGTCTGCTGAAAAACCCACCCCCAGAAGAATGGGATGGCGCTTGGGTCGCGCAAAAAACTTGGGTTCTCGCAGATAATTAAGCCGACGGCGCGATCGGCTCTCCCACATCCCCTCGCCATCCTCAGATGCTCTACCTGCGCGACAACGATTTCCGATGCCAAACCCTCTTTTTTCTGGGAAAAAACATCATCAGGCACTGGCTTGCCCTTGGCATCGGCATTTTCATTGCCCTCCCATGCGCTCTTCCCACCCACGCCATTGGCCTGCTTTAACCTGAAGTGGGCTGGCGTTTCCCTGGACAATGCTCTGCTCGATTTTCTAAAAGCGGTGGGGTAGGCGGGGTGTGAGGGATATCTTTCCCGCCCTTTACTGTAGCGCTTTAGATGAGTTTATTGTCGCACTATTCTGACGCTCCTTGACCCCCACCTGTGGCGATGTGGGGGAACGGGTCGCTCTGTGGAGTTCAATTGGCTGACGATCGCTCCCGAGACCATCACTTAGCTTAAGGCGAGTTGGGCGCTCGATATGCCAACCCGCTTATCTATTTTTCGCGTTTGTTGCTTAAATTACAGATATATAATAGTTTACATGATAGTGGGGAAAAAGGAGAGTCACTGCAGTGGAGAGCGATCGCCATCCCCCACGAATCACTAAATGAAAGCCAGATAAAAATTGAGGCAGTGGGAAAACCGGGGTGAAAGGGGGAAGCCACAGAAAGAGCGACGCGCCGCGATCGCCTCCTTTCCCGAGGATAGGAACAGCGCCGAAACTTCTGGTGAAAAAACGTTTTGCTAAACTGCGAAGGAACAAGCTTCCACCGCCGGGACGGATATAGTGTTAAAAATGAAAATAGGAGCGCTTGGAGGGAGGGGAACTGCGTCGAGTATGGTAAAGAGACAGTAACAGCAAAAGCGCGTCATAGCCAAATGCGATCGCCAATCCAGGGGCTAAACTTCCGTAACGGCACGGGGCGAAGCGACCCTCTGCATCCAATTGAGCAGAGATCGCCCAAGCATGCGATCGTCATTCCCCGCCAATCCACCGCCAAACCAACAACCCAGGCGAACCATGTCAAATCAGCAAATCGCGAACCAACCCGCAAAAGACCTCCACTTTCCCGGTGGACCGTTGCCCCTCAATTCCCACTTTTACATTGAGCGACCCCCAATCGAGCAGAATAGCTACCGCCTTCTGTGCCAACCGGGGAGCGTGATTCGGATCAAAGCACCGCGAAAAATGGGCAAAAGCTCCCTGATGCTGCGGATTATTGACCAAGCCACCGAGCTAGGATATCATAAGGCAACTGTGGACTTTCAGCAAGCCGAGGAAGAAGTTTTTGCGTCCCTCGATAAATTTTTGCGCTGGTTTTGTGCCAACGTAGCGCGGCAATTGCACCTCAAGCCGATGCTCGATGAATATTGGGACGAAGATATTGGCAGCAAAGTCAGTTGTACCCTGTATTTTCAAGGGTATTTGCTCGAGGGAATCAACGCGCCGCTGTTATTAGCATTAAACGAAGTCAATCAAGTTTTTGAGCATACCAAGATTGCCAAAGACTTTCTGCCCCTGCTGCGCTCTTGGCATGAAAGCGCGAAACAAGCAGAGAGCTTCGAGAAACTGAGACTGGTGGTGGTTCATTCCACCGAAGTTTACGTGCCTTTAAATCTCAATCAATCCCCCTTTAATGTGGGTTCGCCGATTAAATTACCCGAACTTACATTAGAGCAGATTATTGATTTAGCGCAACGGTATGGACTAGGGTGGCGAGATAACAAAAACGCCACAGAACTGATGAATCTAGTGGGGGGACATCCGTATTTAATCCAGTGTGCCCTGTATCATTTGGCTTGTCAAGGAGTGAGCCTAGAGCAGTTATTAGAGCAAGCGCCCACCGCCAGCGGAATTTATCGGAATCACTTACAAGAGTTGTTAGCGACCTTGCGCGAAGATCCCGAATTAGACGCGGCATTGCAAGAGGCGATCGCCACCGAAGGAAGCGTGAAACTCGAAGCGATCGCGGCGTACAAACTCGAAAGCATGGGACTGGTGAAGCTAGAAGGCGATCGCTGCCAGGTTTCTTGTCAGTTATATCGCCGCTATTTCAGCCAGCAAAACCGAAGCCTGTCAAATTATAGCGTTCGCCTACAGGAATTAGAACAAGTCAACCAACAGTTAACGCAATTAGTCAATATTGATGGCGTCACCCAGCTTCCCAACCGCCGTTTTTTTGATACCAACCTGCAAGAAGAGTGGGAAAACTTGGCCGCAGAAAATAGTCCCCTGTCCTTAATTTTATGCGACATCGACTTTTTCAAAATTTATAACGATAGCTTCGGACATCCCGCCGGCGATAAATGCTTGCGAAAAGTAGCCGATACGATTCAAAAATTGCTCAAAGGACCAAAAGAAATTGCCGCGCGGTATGGCGGGGAAGAACTGGCGGTGATTTTGCCGGGGAAAGAAGCATTTAGTGCCTTTTACTTAGCCGAAAGAATCCGAGAAGAAATCAAAGGATTGGGAATCACCCATGACGAATATCGCATGGGTGGCGTTTCCCCCATTCTCACCGTAAGTTTAGGCGTGGCTTGCACCATTCCCACCTCGGAAGAATTGCCGGAAATCCTGGTGAGTGCGGCTGATGAAGCGCTTTATCAATCGAAAAGGAAGGGGCGCGATCGCGTCACCGTCAGCGAAAAACTGGATTATGGATTGTTGGAATAGACGAAAACCCTGGCAAATTAAGGTATAATTCCTGGAAGAGGACCCGTGCCAAACTCAGGGTGTATGGAAAAGCAAACGTCAAAGCTGCTCGAGTAACGAACTGACCCAAGATCGGTTGATTGTTGTTTTCTATTCCACCCCATCGTGCTAACCCTAGAAAATCCCAGCGAATATCAATACCAAGTCGGCGGTAGCCTTGCGATCGATGCGCCGACCTACGTGGTTCGCCAAGCCGACGCCCAACTACAGGAGGCTTTAAAAAAAGGCGAATTTTGCTACGTGCTCAATTCCCGACAGATGGGAAAATCCTCCTTATTGGTTCGGACTCGCCAACGACTGCAACAAACAGGAGTCAAATGCGCGACCCTAGATTTGAGCGCGATCGGGAGTGAAGAAATCACCCCGTTGCAATGGTACAAAGGAATCGTCACCGACTTATGGCGCAATTTTAACTTATGGGGAAAACTCAACTTAAAAACCTGGTGGCGGGAAAGAGAAGACCTATCCTTCATCCAAAAACTCAATCAGTTTATTGCAGAAATATTGCAGGTTCACTTTCCCGAGAGTCAAATCGTCATCCTCATCGATGAAATCGATAGCGTTTTGGGGTTAGACTTTCCCGTGGATGATTTTTTTGCCTACATTCGCGCCTGTTACAATCAACGTCCCATCAATCCAGAATACAACCGATTGAGCTTTGGGATTTTTGGAGTGGCGACTCCGGGGGACCTAATTGCGGATAAAAAGCGGACGCCATTTAACATTGGCAAGCCGATAGAATTGCGCGGCTTCACTGTAGAAGAAGCCCAACCCCTAGGGGTGGGATTTGAAGCCAAAAACATCAAAAACCCGCAGGCGGTATTGCAAGAGATATTAGCCTGGACCGACGGGCAACCATTTTTAACGCAAAAATTATGTTCGATTGTAGTCGAGTCAGACTGGGAAAAAGTAACTGGGAGCAAAAACCCATCCCGAGGCGACCCGCAATATTTCATCCGAGAACTGGTGCGATCGCGAATTCTCCAGAATTGGGAATCGCAGGACGAACCAGAGCACTTGCGAACCATCCGCGATCGCATTATGCGCCAGGAAAAATCCGTGGGGAGAATGCTGGGAATTTACCAGCAAATTTTGCAAGCGCAAGCGGGAGAAAACCCAGCCGTAACCGCAGATGAAAGCCCGGAAAAAATGAACTTGCTGCTGTGTGGCTTAATTGTCAAACAGGGAGATATTTTACAAATCAAAAATAGAATTTATCGAGAAATTTTTAACCTGCAGTGGGTGAAAGCGCAACTCGGGCAACTGCGACCGTATTCCCAAACCTTAGATGCCTGGATTGCCTCCCAGCAAACAGATACCTCGCGACTGCTGCGCGGGCAAGCCCTCAGAGATGCCCGAAGCTGGGCGCAGGGAAAAAGTTTGAGCGATTTAGACTATCAATTTTTAGCGGCTTGTGAGAAATTCGATCGCCAAGAAATGCAACTCAAATTAGAAGCCGAAAAATCCAAAGCAATCCAAGCCAAACTCGCACAAGAACGAAACACCGCCAAACTGCAACGATTATTTCTCGCCGCCTTGAGTGCTGCATTGGTGTTAGCATCCGGGTTAGGAATCACCGCATTTTGGCAGTATCGGCAAGCGATCGCCAGCGAAAGACAAGCGCGGATCGGGGAAATTAAAGCCCTTGTCACCTCCGCCTCAGCCTTATTCAACCAAAATCAACACCTCGATGCCCTAATCACCGCCCTGCGCGCCCGAAAACTGATGGGAACCGTGGAGTCCCCACCCCCGGACATCACCGGCAAGGTAGAAAGCGTCCTGCGGCGCAGCTTTTACGGGGCCGACGAATTTAACCGATTGGTGGGTCATCAAGACCTCATCTGGCGGGTGGTGTTTTCCCCCGATGGCGAATATCTCGCCACCGGTAGCAACGACGATACGATAAAACTCTGGGGGCGCAATGGTGAGTTACTCCACAGCTTCACCGGTCACACCGGAGACATTTTAGACGTAGCCTTTTCCCCGGATGGCAAATTCCTCGCCTCTGCGAGTAGTGACAAAACGGCCAAAATCTGGACGCGCAACGGGAGGGCGATCGCCACCCTCACCGGTCATGGCAACAGCATTCGCAGCATTGCCTTTTCCCCCGATGGCGAGACCCTCGCCACCGCCAGTGAAGACGGAACCGCCATTCTCTGGCGTCGGGGAAAGCAAGGGTGGGTGGATGCGGAGAAAACCGCCACCTTGCGCGGGCATAGCGCTGGTCTCGAAGCGATCGCCTTTTCCCCCGACGGGGATATCCTCGCCACTGGCAGCCAAGACAACCGGGTAAAATTATGGCGCACCGATGGCACGGAGATTCGCACCCTGACCGGCCATACCGATGCGGTGTGGGACGTGAAATTTAGTCCCGACGGGGAAACCCTCCTTTCCGGCAGCAATGACGGCACTGCCAAACATTGGCGTACCGATGGCACGGTTTTGGCTACTTTGCCGATGGAAGGTCGGTGGGTGTGGTCGGTGGCGTTTAGCCCGCCAGAGAGTCTCGCCCGTCGTCGCGGCATTGCCTTCGCCACTGCCGATTTGGGAAATGATATCAAACTGTGGAGCGCAGATGGCACTTTATTATACACTCTCAGCGGTCACAACAGCCGCATCTGGAGTGTGAGTTTCAGTTCCGATGGCCAGACTCTCGCCTCTGCCAGTGAAGATAAAACGATTCGACTGTGGCGGTTCAATCACCCGATGCTGACGGTTATGCGCGGGCACGAGAACGATCTGTTAGATGCGAGTTTTTCCCCGGATGGGCGGTTTGTGGTGTCCGGGAGTGACGACCGGGTAGCCAAAGTGTGGGGAGTGGATGGCAAGTTGCTGGCGACTCTACCGGGACATACGGGTGGCGTGTTGGGGGTGGATATTTCCCCGGATAACACATTGTTAGCTACTTCGAGTTACGATAACACGGTGAAACTGTGGGAACTGTCGCCAACCGGCACAGGGGCCACGGAACTCGCCACCTTAGAGGAACATCAGGATGCGGTGTGGTCGGTGCGCTTTAGTCCCGACAGCCAGTGGCTGATGAGTGCCAGCGGCGATCGCACGGCGAAAGTGTGGCAGCGAGATGGTACATTGTTGTATAGTTTGCCCCATGAGGATAAAGTTTGGCAGGTGGCGTTCAGTCCGGATGGGGAATGGATGGCCTCGGGAGGAACCAGTGGGTTTGTGAACCTGTGGGACAGGGATGGCAATCTGCGACAGTCGATGGAGAGTCACGAAGGGACGGTGTTGGGTTTGGCGTTTTCGCCCGATAGCAGGGTGTTGGCCTCTAGCAGTCGCAACGATACGGTGAAGCTGTGGGGCACTGATGGCACCTTGCGCGCCAGTTTCAGTATGAAGGGGAATGACATGATTCCGGCGATCGCGTTTAGTCCCGATGGTGAAATGCTCGCCAGTACCGGCATGCAGGGGAATGTCAACCTGTGGAGTGCGGATGGCAAACAGTTAGCGGTTTTGAACGGTCATCAAGGGCGCGTGTGGTCGGTGGAATTTAGTGCCGATGGGAAAAAATTGGTGTCGGCGGGGGTCGATGCCATCGCGATCGTGTGGGATTTGCAGCAGGCGATCGAGTTGGAAAATATACTGGCGGCAAGTTGCGAGTGGGTGGGGGATTATTTAGAGACGAATGGGAATTTGGATTTGAGCGATCGCGCCCTTTGCGATGGAATTGAGCGCGATCGGGGGGATTGAGACTCGGTTGTCGGTGGCTTGGACCTCGCGGTTCGGTTTTTACCCATGATGGATGGCTCAACTGCAATTCCCCAGGTTGTTTTCCCGGCGATCGGAAAATTCTGCCAATCGAGTGACGGTGTGATGGAAACGAATTGTTACAATAATTAACATGGTTCCCCAACTAGGTTCCGAATTTATGCAAGTTAAGCCCGTATCTCGTTCCTCACGCCCAACACAAGCTGATGCCGTTGCCGGCAAGGCTTCTGGGTTGGAAAAAATTCCCGGGGAGGCACCCCCGCAGACGATTCCTGTGGAAGCCGAACCCGCACCCATTGCCCCGATACCGGAGCGATCGGCAGCCCCCACCGTAGAAGCGGAAACCGACGCTTTGATGTACGACCCGGTTGCCATTACCGAGTATTATAGCCGCCGTCCCTTAGAAGTTTGGGGGCGTCGGTTCGCCATTTTGTGGCCGATGTTGAAATTGGCATTCGGGATTTGGTGGGACAAACAACGGGGTCGCAGCCAAAAAAACCAACGGCGACGCGCCGCACAACTGCGAATCATGCTGACCCAGTTAGGGCCGGCTTTTATTAAAGTGGGTCAAGCCTTGTCCACTCGTCCCGATTTGGTACCGCCGTTGTATTTGGAAGAGTTGGCTAAATTGCAAGACCAATTGCCGCCTTTTCCCAACGAAGTGGCCTATCAGTTTATTGAAGAAGAACTCGGCGATCGCCCGGATGTCATTTACGACGAACTGACCCCGGATCCGGTGGCGGCGGCATCCCTCGGCCAAGTTTACAAAGGCAAACTGAAAACCGGCGAAACCGTAGCCGTAAAAGTCCAGCGCCCCGGTCTCGCCGAACGGATGGCTCGCGATATTTATATTTTGCGTCAATTGTGTATTTGGGCGCAAAACAATCTCAAACAAGTTCGCAGCGATTTGGTGGCCATCATGGATGAGTTTGGCACGCGCATCTATGAAGAAATGGACTACACCACAGAAGGCCAACATGCCGATCGCTTCCGCGAATTATACGGCCATCTGCAGGATATTTACATCCCTAAAATCTATTGGGAATACACCCGCCGCCGGGTGCTGACAATGGAGTGGATCGCCGGGACGAAATTAACCCAACTCGAATCGTTAAAAGCCCAAGGCATTGACGCGAAATATCTGATTGAAGTGGGGGTGAACTGTTCCCTGCGCCAGTTGCTAGAACATGGCTTTTTCCACGCCGACCCGCACCCGGGCAATCTGCTGGCGACCAAAGATAATAAGCTCGCTTACCTCGATTTTGGGATGATGAGCGAGGTAAAATCCTATCAGCGCTATGGCTTGATTCAAGCGGTGGTTCACCTGGTGAATCGGGATTTTGAAGGCTTGGCGCAAGATTACGTTAAATTAGAGTTCTTAAGCCCGGATACGGATTTAACGCCGATTATTCCCGCGTTGGCCAATGTGTTTAATGATGCGTTGGGGGCAAGCGTTGCCGAACTGAATTTTAAAAGCATTACGGACCAACTCTCGGAACTGATGTACGAGTATCCTTTCCGGGTGCCGGCCTATTATGCATTGATTATTCGGTCTTTGGTGACGTTGGAAGGGATTGCGATTAATGTAGACCCCGAGTTTAAAGTGCTGAGCAAAGCTTATCCGTATGTGGCGAAACGGTTGTTAACCGATTCTTCACCGGAGTTGCGCTCGTCTCTGCGCGATTTACTGTTTAAAGAAGGAGAATTTCGCTGGAATCGGTTGGAAAATCTGTTGCGAAATGCAAAAGATAGCGATGATTTCGACCTGTCGCAAGGGTTGAATCAAGCGTTGGAATTTTTGTTGTCCGAACGGGGTGAGTTTATTCGCGATCGCATTGTGGAAGAACTGATTAAAAGTTTAGATGGGTTGTCGCGAGATGCCCTCACCAATGCCGGGTCTGTGGTGCAAGAATGGGTGGGCTTGAAAAAACCCAAAACCCCTGCTCCCGCCAACACCAGCAATGCGGATTTGCAGAAAATAGAACATATCAAACGCATTTGGGCAATTCTGCAAGAAACGCGCGGCTTTGATACTAATGAATTGATGCAACAAATTCCGCCGCTGCTGATGAAGCCGGAAACGCAAAAAATGGGTCAGAAAATTGCCAGCGGTTTGGCGCAACGTGCCCTAGCGCGCTTGATTCGCGAGCTGTTTTTGTCAGAAGAAAGTCAGCAGGGGAATGGGAAGAATGGGGAAAAATCCGGCGATCGCTTGATTTTATTGCCCGCAAAACCCCCTAACGATTCGACCCGTTCTACGGTGGCATAGTCTGTGGCAAAATAAGGTTCGACGGTGCAGATATCTGGCGCGATCGCCCTCGGGTTTCCACCCCTAGGGGCGTTCTCTATCTCCAGAACCCCGAGTGATACAACCGCCGGGGGAACGCTACTCAAACGCGGGGGATTTCAATCTCCCGCTTTTATTGTGTTGATTTACATATTGTTTAATTCGGCGGTTCGCTGCATTGAGAGATTTGGTATAAAAAACACTCAGGCGCGATCGCCCTTGAGTGTGAATGGGGGGCGAAGGAATCCCCTGGGGCGACCCTGGGCGAGGAAGGGACAACTTCCTTCTGGTTTGGTTCGGGTAATGGGTAAAAACACCGGGCGGGGGCGACCCTGGAAGGCGCAAAGCCACGAATTGAGGCAGTTTTGCCAAAGTGGGCGTAGTAAATGTTACTAAATATGACAATTTTGCTCGAGACCGATCGCCGACTCGGTAAAATTACAAGTATTGGAATCGAGAGGGAGTCGAGGTTATGCTAACTCAAAACCAATTACCGGCCAATTATGGGGTAGAATTTCGCCGCCTGCAGGCACAGTTGCGCGATCGCTGGCAAAAGATAGATGAATTTGACCGCAGCGATTGCGATATTTTAGTCGTGGCTTCTCTGACCCTCGACTCGCAAGAACTGCAAAAAATTCCCGGCGTCGCCCACTACGAAGAACGCCACCTGTTTTCCTTAATGCGCTTGCAAAATCCTCGAACGCGGTTAATTTACGTCACCTCGCAACCGTTGCATCCAATGGCGATCGAATATTACCTGCACCTGCTACCCGGAATCCCCTTTTCCCACGCCCGCGATCGCCTGCTGTTGTTTTCCACCTACGACTCTTCTCCCAAATCTCTCACGCAAAAAATCCTCGATCGCCCGCGCTTAATGGAACGCATCCGCCAAGCATTGCGACCGGAAAAATCCTACATGATTTGTTACAATTCCACCCCTTACGAACGGGAATTGTCGGTGAAACTGGACATTCCATTACTCGCCCTCGATCCGGACTTGTTAGAATGGGGAACCAAAAGCGGTTCGCGGCAAATTTTTGCCGAATGCGGTATCCCCCATCCCCCCGGTAGCGAGTTGGTCTGGACCGCCGAAGATTTAGCCGAAGCCACGGTAGAAGTCTGGGAGAAAAACCAACCCTTATCGCAAATGGTGATTAAACTGAATGAAGGGTTTTCCGGAGAAGGAAATGCCCTGCTCGATTTGCGATTTTTAAATGAATTTTCCCCCGGAGAACGGGTCAAAGCCCTGCGCGATCGCTTTCCTTTGATGCGCTTTCAAGCTAATGGGGAAACTTGGGATAACTTTTCCCGTCGCATCCCGGAATTAGGGGCAATTGCCGAAGCATTTATCGCAGGGAAAAATAAGCGATCGCCTAGCGTGCAAGGGCGGATTACTCCCAGCCAAGAGGTAGAAATTCTCTCCACTCACGACCAAATTCTCGGCGGAAGTGACGGGCAAATTTTTCTCGGTTGTCGCTTTCCCGCCGATGAAGCCTATCGATTGCAGTTGCAAGATTTAGGCATGCGCGTCGGCCAAAACTTGGCGGATAAAGGCGCATTAGAACGCTATGGGGTAGACTTTATCGCCGTTCCGCAGCAGGTTGGCGATCGCGTCGAGTGGGAGGTGTTTGCGATTGAAATTAACCTCCGCAAAGGGGGAACCACTCATCCCTTTATGGGCCTTAAATTGCTCACTAAAGGACGATACGATCGCGCCACTGGTTTATTTTACAGCCAACACGGACGGGCGAAATTTTATCGCGCTACGGATAACCTGAAAAAAAACCGCTATATCGGCTTGCTTCCCAATGATTTAATGGATATTATCGCCGATCGCCAACTGCATTTCGATACCAGTACCGAAACCGGCAGCGTTTTTCATCTGATGGGCTGTTTGTCGCAATTTGGCAAAATTGGCTTAACCAGTATCGGGAATTCCCCGCAACAAGCCGAAGCCCTTTATAATCAGGTGATTAAAGTGCTAGATGAGGAAACGGGCAACCTGACAGAATCCACCGGGCGATCGTTTCCCCCAAGCAATCCTATAACCTGGAACGGATCTCACGCAAATCACTACCCAAGCTCTGATGAAAATTAGAACCATTACTACCGGTATTGTCCTCGACTCTCCTAAAGATGAGGCGATCGTGCAAAAAGCTGCCCGGTTCAATCATCAAGCCAAGCAGTTTTTTCAGCAAAAAGGCTATGAAGTGCAATCCACTCGCGTTTGTACCAATTCTTGGGCCGATTATCTCCTGGATTTTTCCGCCTCGGAAATGCTCGAACAATTGCAAAACCTCGAAACCCTTTGTCAAAAGTTGAAACTCGATGGGTTTAATATCGGCTATGTGGATAATCCGCAAACCATTTCCCTGATTCCGACAATTAACAAGAATACTTCCCTGATTTACTGTTCCAGCAAAATCGGCGATGCCGAAAACGGTATCGATTTACCTAGCGTCCGCGAATCGGCAGAAGTGATAAAAGAAATCGCCGAAAATACCGAAACCGGGGTGGGTAATTTTCGCTTTTGCGCTTCCGCGAATTGTCCCCCGGGAATTCCCTTTTTTCCCGCTGCGTACCATGAGGGGGAAATGGCCTTTTCCCTGGGCTTGGAATCCGGGGATTTGCTGATGCAAGCCTTTTCCGCCGCTAAAAATCTGGAAAAGGCAGAAGAAAAATTGCAAGAAATCTATGCAGAAGCGTTAGAAAATGTGGAGGCGATCGCCCGAGAAATTTCCGAAACCCTGGAAGTCCCCTACGGCGGAATCGATGCCTCGGTGGTTCCGGCTCTTGACAAAAAAGCAAGCATCGCTTATGCTTATGAAAAACTCGAATTAGCCCGATTCGGTCACTCCGGAACTCTGGCAATTTCTCATCTTATAACCCGCGTTCTCAAAGGGTTATCCGTGACGCTGTGCGGATATTCTGGCTTGATGCTGCCGGTTTGCGAAGATGTGGGATTGGCCCAACGCGCTACCGATGCAACCTACAATCTGACCCATCTTTTATTATATTCTTCGGTTTGCGGTTGCGGTTTGGATACCGTACCCCTTCCTGGCAATCTTTCTGTGGATAAGATTGAAGCAATTTTGCTGGATGTGGCATCTTTAGCGATTAAATTGGATAAGCCTCTTTCTGCCCGCTTGTTCCCCATTCCCGGGAAGAAAGCAGGAGAAATGACCGAGTTTGATTCGCCTTATTTGGTGGATTGTCCGGTTTTATCTGTGGAGTAGAAAGGCGGGGGATTGAAATCGCGCCAGGGTAGGCACCGGAGGGTGCGTGACCCCCGCCAGTAAATGAGTGGGAAGAAGACAAAATGTAGTTCGGGGGTCACGCACCCTCTGAAATGGCGGGGGATTGAAATCGGGCCGAGGCACGGGCAAAGCGCGTAAGCCATGCGCCACAGGGCTATAGATTGAGTATAATTGACCGAGGGTTATCGCAAGGAGTACCGATGGGACAAATTAAGATCGCGATCGAGGCAAACCGGTCCGCAGAGGCGGCGCAAGACTTACTCGCCATTCCCGGATTATCCGGTAGTATAGAGACACCGGCGGAACCGAAAAAAACCGAAGGGTTAACCACCGTTGCCACAATTGTAGGCATTGTTGCCGGAAGCTTGCAGATTGCCGAACAAATTCGCCAGTGGTATCTCGAAGCAAAACAACAGCGCCAAGGCAATATGGATGTGGTGGTGGAAAGTGCAGACGGAAAGCGGGTTTTGCTCGATGAAGACCTCACCGTGGAAGAAATTGCCCAGATTCTCCAATCCCTGCGTTAAAATAATATCCCGAGACCGGAGATTAAAATAAGAGCCGCATCCCTTGCATTCGGTTGCATTCGGTTAAAAACTAACTCGGAACCGTACAATAAAAGCATTTCAGTCGGTTTTAACCGACTTGCGCTATTAGGCGGGGGTTTCAACCCCCGCCGGGGATTGCGGATCGCCCCTGGATGCGAGCCGGTTTCAACCCCCGCCGGGGATTGCGGATC
>NZ_JAJENT010000673.1:0-10705 GCF_035615515.1 Phormidium sp. CCY1219 | reverse complement strand
TGGTCTTCTGGTCAGGTGAGCTTGGGAAAATAAAGTCTTACCAAGCCCCTCCCTTTAGGGATGGGGTTCCTGACGCTTGACTATCAGTTTCTTTTTATTATAAACCCAAAGACTGAGATTTTCAGGGGCGATCGCGATGGCGAGGGGGGGTAGGATCGGAAGGATTGAGGAGAATACAACCGGGAAACATATTGGCGATCGCATTGCCCAACTCGTATTCGACCCGCTTTTTTCCCTGAACGTCTTCAATCACGAGATAGCCGATTTGAGAGCGATCGACGCGCATTCCCACCCGCCATAAATCGTCGGATTCGTCACTCGGAAGCTTCACGGTATCGGGGATAGATTCTTGAAACCGAGTGCCTTGAGACTGGGGGTCTACCCACAGAGTCAGGGTGAGGGGCGAGTCATTTTGAAACACCACCAAAGGTGGGATATCGGCAAATTGCGGTTGAGCCAAGGCATCTAAAGACAATCCCCCTTGGATGATGGGAATAAAGCGCGGTTCGCGTTGTGCTTGGGAGTTCATGGCGTCCACCACAATTCCCAAGGTATGAACGTATTTTTCCGTAGGTTGGACTAAACCATTGGCAATCAAACAAGCGCCATAGGAAATGGCATAGGTGCTATGGGTGATATTAAAACTGCGGTCGATCCGCGAGTCGGTGGGGGTAAATTTTAAAGCCTTGACAATGGTTTTTTGCACCAATAAAAACTGAGAAAAACCGCCCACGAGAAAGAGGCGATCGATAGGGATTTGGTGGTGGTTGACCCATCGTTTTAAGCGCTCCATGACGGTTTGGATGCCTTGGGCGATCGGTGCAAAGGCAGTGAGCAATTGACGAAAGGTGACGCAGTAGCCGCCAGCAAAGACATAGATATTTTTATCGGCGTAGCGTTTGGGTTTTTTGAGCGCCTCGCTCAGTTTGCGGGTGACGCGGGCGTGGGTGGCAATTTTGACGCTTTCAAATTCCCGCAACAAGCGCATAAATTCCGGTTGATTTTCCGCGATCGCCTGACCGTGTTTAGCCTTGTAAGCTTGTTGGACGCAGCGGCGATCGAAGGCAACGCCGGCAGAGTCGAGACCGCGATCGCCTTGGCCGTCAAAATAAAGCACTTCGACTTTTTTATCGCCATAAATGCGACACAAACTAACGTCAAAAGTCCCGCCGCCCATGTCGCACACGAGCAAATTTCCCGTAAAAGACTTGGTGGAAGTGTGCTGAGTGCGGCGCTGCATTTCCCAGGCATAATAGGTCGCGGCAGCTACGGGTTCGCTAACCAGTTGCACCAGGGGTAATTGCAGCTCGCGAATCAGTTTTTGTAGGGATTCTCGACCTCGGTTATAGATATCGCGCTGCCAAATTTCCGGGACGGAAACCACTAGGCGTTCGATGGGACCTTGTTGATTGCTGAAGCTGTAAGGATTCTCTGGAGAAATTAACAGTTCGGAAAGGTAGTCGCGGGTGAAACGGATGGGGGTGCGATCGCCGGTGAAGCGATCGGCTACTTCAGACGGGGGGAGGGGCAACCACATTTTAAAATTGCCGTAACTCTCCACATCCGGGTGATTCGCCGCCGTGGTGCGCGCTGCCATCCCGATATCCGCAAAGCCCTCATCGTAGGCAATGAAAGAAGGAACGTATTTCTGGCCCTGTGGCCCTCCATATTGGAAGGCTTCGAGAACGCCTCCCGCGTTCAAGGAGGAGATAATCGAGTTGGTGGTGCCAAAGTCAAGGCCGATATTGTAGCCTGCCATAGTTGTGGGTGTAAGATAAGCGGCTTTCTCGACAGGGGAACGCCTGTCACGACATCAGTTTAGCCTGCGATCGCAGGCTGGAAGCATTTACCTTTTCATTGTAATGGGCAACCTGACGGGAAATCCCTGGGTTGTCCCGGCGTTTTGGCGGGGGCGGGGAGGAAGCGGGGGATCCGTGGGGAACGAATCGGTGGATTTCCTTTTAATCTTAGGGCATAAAATCTCCCTGTCCGATGGTTTTGTACACTTCTCGAATCAACTCGTATTCCACATCATTGGCGCGCACGATTTGAGATTTGCGATATTTCTGATTGTTGGGAGTGGCGAGAATGGCTTCTATCAGTCGATCGCGGTTTTTTAGCATTCGCTCGCGTAGCTGTTCGATGAAGTCAGGAGCGAGTTTGCTGTTGGCAACCAGCACATCTCCGGGAAGGATACGCCCGGTAATTAAGGGCGGATAAGCACTGCGGTTTGCGCCCTCAGCCTCGAGGAAGTTTTCGTAGCGATGAGAAGCTCCGCCCCAGGCATCTACCTGGCCCGTTTTTAATTCTTCTAGTCCGCTAAATCCTTGGGTTCCTAACATGCGGATGGTGACATCGGTATTGGGATTCAATCCGGCATCGATTAAAAATTTAGTGGGAGCGAGATGAGAACTGGTGCCGCCAATGGCTCCCATTGCAATGGTTTTGCCTTGTAATTGGGTGAGGGAGTGGATACCGCTATCTTCACGGACCACGATGAGCGATCGCCAGTTGGGGCGGGTAACGGAAATCAGGGGAACCGCATTGGTGGTTGCCTGAATTACTACATATTCCGAAGGACCGGCTAACACTAAGTCCACCCGATCGAGTTGAAGTGCGGAGGCGGCTGCGGTATAGTTCTCAGTGGGGAAAAATTCGATTTTTTTGTCTAACACTCGTGCCAGTTCTTGGCGAAACGGTTCGTAATCGCGCTGCAATTCTTCCATGCCATTGCGATCGGTAACGGTAAATCGCAGGGTTTCGGGGCGATTTCCTCGGCGGGAGGGGTCGCGATCGCGGGCGGGTTGGGGGAGGAGGGTACAGCCTCCCACAAATAATAAGCCGTAGTAAAGGAAGTTGCGCCGTTTCATGGTAGGATAGGGTATTGGATTGAGTCACGCTCTGAGTTAGTATTCCCCCGAGGGCAGGGGTTCTTCCACTGCAAGGCTCATCCCCCCACCGACTGGCGGCAGGGGTCGCACGGAGAGTTTCTATTGGATGAAATCCCCCTGACCGGTGGCTTTATACGCTTCGCGAATCATGTTATAACGATCGTCATTGGCAGGAATGATTTTGGAGTTTTGAAAGCGACTGGCCAGGTTGGGAGTAACGAGTAAGGTGGGCATCAGTTTGTCTTGATGTTCCAGCATCTGCGATCGCATGTGTTCGATCAAGGTTGGATCCAGTTTGCTGTTGGCTACAAAAATATCGTTGGGCAATAGCGGCCCGGTGGCGATCGCCGGAAATTCCGCTTCCGATAGCCCTTCTTGTTCTAAGGTTCTTTTGTACGTAAAAGTAGAAGCACTCCAGGCATCCACTTTGCCATTCTTTAAGGCATTAAATCCCTCTTTTCCTAACATCACCGGGGTATAATCAACCTGGGGATTTAATCCCGCATCCATCAACAGTTTCGTACTGCCCAAATGGGCACTGGTTGAGCCGACCTCTCGCATGGCAATGGTTTTACCGTTTAACTGTTCGAGAGACTTTATCCCGCTGTCGCCACGCACCACAATCTGGGTGCGGTATCCGGGGCGAGTGAGTTCCACCACCGGCACTGCATTCGTCCTTGCATGAACCACCACATATTCCGACGGTCCGGCTAACACTAAATCCACTAAATTTAAGTGCAGTGCCGATCCGGCGGCGGTAAAGTTCTCCACGGGGTAAAACTCGATGGGCAGTTCTAACACCTCGGATAACGCCCGCCGGAAGGGGTCGTAATGGCGTTTTAACTCTTCCATACCATGAGCATCGGTGATGGCTAATCGCAGTTTTTCCGGTTTCGCGCTCCGGGATAAATCAGTTTGGGTGGCGCTGGCACAACCGCCAACAAATAACAGACTATACTGGATAAAATAACGCCTTTTCATCGTTTTAGCTCCTACTCCTGTTTACTGGATCGGGAGGAAAATCGCCACTTCAGTTCCCTGTCCGACTTCGGAACTGATTTGAATGGTGCCGCCGTGTTTTTGAATAATTGAAAACCCAATCGACAGCCCCAGTCCCGTTCCTTTGCCCACCGGTTTGGTGGTAAAAAATGGGTCGAAAATCTTCTCTAATGTCTCCGGGGGAATACCCGGACCGTTGTCGGTAATTCGAATCGCCGCGCGATCGCCTTCCACGGCGGTGTGAATGCGAATGGTGGGAGAGGGAGGCGGAGTTTGCGAGGGTCGATCGCTCTTTTCGGTTGCTTCTACTTCGGACAATGCATCGAGGGCATTTCCCAGCACGTTCATAAACACTTGGTTGAGTTGAGCGGGATAGCACTGGATGGGGGGTAAATTGCCATACTCTTCGATGATTGTGATGTTCTCTAGGCGGTGCTTGAGAATTAACAAAGTATTTTCCAGTCCTTCGTGCAGATTTACCTTTTTGGTCTCCGCTTCATCTAAGCGGGAGAAATTTCGCAACGATAGAACAATGTGGCGGATGCGATCGGCTCCCATTTTCATCGAGTCGAGAATTTTCGGCAAGTCATCGACCAAAAACTCTAAGTCGATGTCTTCGATGTAGTCTTCTATATCCGGATCTGCTTCGGGATAGTGTTCTTGATAGCGCTTGACTAATTCGAGCAAATCTCGGGTATAATCTTTGGCATAATTCAAGTTGCCGTAAATGAAGTTTACCGGGTTATTGATTTCATGGGCAACGCCGGCTACCAGTTGCCCTAAACTGGACATTTTTTCGCTTTGAATCAGTTGTGCTTGGGTGTGCTTGAGTTCTTCCAGGGTTTGGGAGAGTTCTTGCGTGCGTTCTTCTACCCGTTGTTCTAAGGTTTCCCGCGCGTTTTCTAACTGTTGGGTGTATTCTCCTACCCATTCGACCAGTTGATTCACAGAGGTGGCTAAAGATCCCACTTCATCTTCGGTGGTGACTGGGGCGCGCAGCTTGAAATTCGATTCTTTAGTGACCCGGTGCGCGACTTGGGTGAGCCATTCTAAGGGATGAGCGATCGCGCGACTGGTGAGCAGGGCCAAAATTGTGGCGATCGCCGCCGAGAGTAGCATACTGCAGGCGACAATCTGCATTCTCAGAGTTTCCGCTCGCTCGACCCTCTGATTCGCTTGCATCTGTTGCGTTTCCGAAGCGACAATAATACTGTTTAAATGTTCGGCCAGCCGCTCGAATTTAAAATCAATGTGAATGGCTTTTTCTCCACTGGTTTTGACCAAGAGCCTCTGTCTGGCTTCGGAGAGGTTTTCTCGGCTTAGTTTTTCTGGATTAATGTCCTCCCACATCGCGCTGATTAGCTGTTGGTAGGCTTCTGTATTGCTGCGATAGCCGACGAGCAATTTTTGAAAATCTGCTGGCGCTACGGCGAGTCTTTCGGGGTAAGTGTTGAGGAAGGATTCGATTTCCGAAAGCTGGGCGTTTAATTGTTTGACTTCGGCACTGAATTTCGAGGTTTCGTATTCAAATAAAATGGATTTTCCCAGCACCGGTAGCAACCGCTGCGGATGCGATCGCACGTCTACGACTGCACTTTCTAAGTCCCTGAGCAAATCTTGCTGTTCGTCTACCAGTATCAGTTGCTCCTGTGCCTGTTGTTTGTAATAATCTCCAATCGTCAGTCCGGCGCTGGTTCCCACCACCGCAATCCCAATGGCTAAGGCATATCCGTAACCAATTTTTTTCGCAATGCTTAATTGCCCGACGAAGCCTTTTTTCCAAGGAAATAACTGCTGCGATCGCTGGAACCAATTTCTTTTTTTTACCGTTTGATAGGGCATTGCCCTTGCTTCTCGGTTCCTCGGAAGCCGCTGTTTTTCAAACTTCATCGGAATCACTGGTTCTCCTCCTTCGTTTGACTCCCTGGTATCTAAAAAAAAGAAGCCACAGCAGATTTTTGAGGCGAGCAGTGGCCTTTGCCAGTTCCCATTTTCGAGCGAGTCTTGGCTCTTGTTGCCATCGCTTTTTCCCCGTTCATTCTTGCCCTTCCTGCTGTCAGCTCCCCCGCCCTAAACTTACCGATGTAGGTGTATGGGCGATCGCCCTCTAAGATTGATTGCATGCCCCCCCGGTCTTTATTGATTCTACTGCACCTTGGTTAAGTGAGTTTTTTTCTGGCAACTTCAGGTTAGCGGGAAATTTAACCCTGGTTTTTCCATCTATAATCACTTTAGCCAATATCGAACGGCTTTGTAACGAAACTTAACAAATCTTTAGACTTAAAACCCGGTGGATAGAGATCGCGCCCCAGTAGAAGGCAGAATGAGGACAAGATAGCGCCTTCCACAGGTTTTTCCCCTCGGGGTTTCCCGGCGGGAAGGCGATCGCTTCGCTGAAATTGCCGGCGGGGTTTTTTACGTTTAAATTGCTCAAAACCTCGGTTAAGTAAGTTGGGTCAATTTTGGGCGGATTTTTGATAAGAAAGGGGGGCGGTTGAAGCGAGGTTTTGCCTAAGCTTGGGAAAGGCAGAAAGAACGCGGCAAAGCTGGAAATTTAGCACATCCACTTCCCGGTCTAGGGGGTTCCTATGTTTGCGTTTTTTAAAGCGCAACTCGGTGGAGTCTCTTTTAAATATCATGCAAATTAAGTGTATTAAACTCCAAGGAGGTAAAATCTGGCGTGGGGATGCGATCGCCCCTACTCGATGTTGGAAACCCCCACTCCCAAAGACTCCCGGCTTCTCAATTTAGGTAAAATTTCCTCCCCTAAACCCGAGTTTCCCTTACGCGCGCCTAGGGATACAGACCTACCTTTGACCCAGGGCGATCGCGTAAACCGGATCCACTGACCCGCACTGGGCTTTGAGTAATTCGATGAGATGTAAAGATTTAGTAAATCTTCCCTCCACCGCTTGACATTTTTATAAAAAATCGGTAAAAAATATATTAGAGAAATAATTTCTCTAGGCTAGGTAAACCTCTCTATTTTTGATAAAAACCGGTATTGTAGCTCAGTCTAGTTACTGGAATTCTCCTATGAAAAAAATTACGTTTGTTGTAGCTGCTATTATTTTGGGAATCTTCAGCGAGGCGGGAGAGCGACAATCCCTCGCCCAACCCATCGCACCGGCTGCTGACGGGACGAATACTCGAGTAACGCCGGAAGAAAATCGCTACGATATCCACGGAGGAAAGCTTTCCGGCGATGGGGGCAATTTATTTCACAGTTTTTCCCGCTTTGGCTTAGATGCGGGGGAAACGGCCAATTTTATTTCTAGCCCGGAAATTCAAAACATTCTCGGGCGTGTCACCGGCGGCGACGCTTCGATTATCAACGGATTGATTCAAGTCAGCGGCGGAAATTCCAACTTATTTTTAGTCAACCCAGCAGGCATTTTGTTCGGACCGAATGCTACCTTAAACGTGCCGGGAGATTTTACCGCAACCAGTGCCACGCGCATCGGATTTGGAGAGCATTGGTTCCGCTCGATTGGCGATAATAATTGGGCGGCTTTGGTGGGAGCTCCCGCTCGATTTGCCTTCGATGTTTCCTATCCCGGGTCAATCGTCAACCTGGGGAATTTAGCCGTAGAACCGGGGGGGAACATTGCCTTTTTCGGCGGTACGGTATTGAATGCCGGCACCCTTTCCGCCCCCGGGGGAAGCATTACTCTGGCGGCGGTTCCCGGAGAAAGTGCGATTCGCATTTCCCAAGCGAACCATCTGCTGAGTTTAGAGGTGGTTGCCTCGGATTCTCTCACTACCGCTAGGTCTCTCACCCCGCTTGCCTTGCCGGAATTGCTCACGGGAGGCGGTGCGAATCATGCCAGGGATGTGCGAGTTAACCCCGATGGCAGCATTGCGATATCCGGTTCCGGGATGACCCTCGACCCGCAACCCGGGGATGCGATCGCTGCCGGTACCTTGGATGTAGCGCAAAGGCAGGGAGGCGCGCTCACCGGGGGAGAAGTGAATCTGCTGGGAACTCGGGTGGCGGCGATCGATGCCACTATCGATGCCTCGGGAAACCACGGTGGGGGGACGATTCGCATCGGCGGGGACTTTCGCGGGGAAGGCAGCATTCCCAACGCCGATCGCACCTTCGTCAGTGCCCACACCCAGCTCAATGCCGATGCCCTAGAGACGGGAGACGGGGGCCGGGTTATCGTTTGGGCGGACGAGAATACTTGGTTTTCCGGCAAGATTAGCGCCCGGGGCGGTTCTGCAGCCACTTCCACCCCTCACAATGGCGGCTTTGTAGAAATTTCCGGCAAGCAAACCTTGCAGTTTCGCGGGGAAGTGGATCTGCGCGCGCCCCAGGGCCAGTTAGGCACTTTGTTGCTCGACCCCACCGATATCCGCATCGTGGCTACAGCCGGCGAAGCCGCAAATGACAACGAACTCAACGCCGATATCCCCAATGCTGGAGACCCGCAAGGAGCGATTTTCTCCGGAGATGGCACGGGAGAATATACCATTTCGGTGGAAACATTGTCCCTACTGCCCGCCAGTGCGGATATTGTCCTAGAAGCAACGAACGATATCGTAGTCGAGAACTTAGGGGACGGTTTGATATTTGCAGAAGGTCCCGGGGGGTCGATTTCTTTAACCGCCGATGCGGATGGAGATGGGGTCGGATCGTTTTCGATGGAGGATCTCAATGATGGGATTTTGGCGCGCTCTAGAAATCTGTCGATTTCGGCAGCAAGTATCGCCGTCGGCGACGTTACCACGGGTACGTTCGACCCCGGAGAGAATGGCGGGGAAATTCGCCTCACCGCCACCAACGGGGATATCACAGCGGGAAATATCAACTCCAGTGCTGACGGAAACGGCGGTCTAGCGGGCAATGGCGGCGCTATCCAGGTCACTGCTACCGATAACATCACGATCGCCGAGATAAACTCCACGTCCCTGGATAGTCTCGGCGGCGCAAGCACGAGCAATGGCGGAAATATCGCCCTCAATGCCGGGAATACTCTCACTATCACCACTCGCATCAATGCCTCTAGCGAACCCGGTGGAACGGGAACCGGGGGAAACATCGAATTAACCGGAGATGAGATTGAGTTACCCACCACACCGGATAGCATCTCCAGCAACAACAGCGCGACGCTCACGTTGCAACCGAACGATGCTGGCCGCAATATTCAGGTGGGTGCGACTACTACCGTGGCGGGAAGTCTGAACTTGACGGAAACCGAGTGGTTGGCGATCGCCGATGGGTTTAGCGAGAAAACCATCGGACGCACAGATGGTAGCGGGACGCTGACCGTGGATGCGAATGGGATAAGCAGTGCCGATCCGCTAATCCTGCAATCCCCCAATGGCGCGATCGCCGTGCAAGGGCCAATTACCGGCACCGATGATGCTTCCATTACCCTGTCTGGGAATACCACCCTGGGAGCTAATCTCACTACTGCTACGCAATGGATTATTATCAGTGGCAATACTACCCTTACCAATGCAGCAACCATAGAGACTGCTGGCGGACTTCTGCAGTTGGGCGGCACTGTGGATGGCAATGCAGACCTGACCCTGAATGCCGGCACCGGCACTATCGAAATCGCCGATACCGTGGGTAGCACCACTCCCCTCGGCGCGATCGCCGCCAACAGCACCGGCACCACAGTTTTTCAAGGTACGATCGCTGCTGAAAGCCTGACCACCGATGCTGGCGGCACTACCGCACTCAATGGCAACGTTACCACAACCGGCACCGTGGGTCAAGTGTATGGCGATGATGTCACGGTGGTGGGGGATATCACCTTAAGCGGCGACGAGTTGGACTTTGGCGCTACAATGTTGGGCAACGGCGCGATCGCCCTGCAACCCACCACCGCCACTCAGGCGATCGCGATCGGGAATGCCACCGATAGCGGCATCGGCACCTTAGATATCACCGCCACCGACCTTGCCGCCCTGCAAGGGTTTAGCTCCCTGACAATCGGTCGCAGTGACGGTTCTGGCATTGTTACCAGCAATACCGCTACCCTGGTATTTCCCACCACCATTCAATCGGGCAGTGGCGACATTACCTTTAATACCCCTCTCGATGGCGCGCAGACTCTAACTGTCACCTCCGACAGCGGCGCGATCGCCTTTAATGGCGCGATCGGCAGTACCACTGCGCTGACCGCATTAACGGCAACCACCAACAGCGACATCGCGTTAAGTAGCAATGTAACCACCACTGGCGCAGATGGTGTTAGTCTCACTTCGGCTAACATTACCTTAACCGGTCCGGTAACTATCGATACCATTATCGGCCATGGCGCGATCGCCCTCAATAGTAACGCGATCGACGGCAATTTTCCCCTCAATCTCACCGCAGGTTCCGCAGACATCGCTCTCCCCGCCGTGGGAAATACCACTCCTCTGGATAGCCTTACTGCCACCACCACAGGCGCGATCGCCTTATCCGGCAATCTCACGACCCAGGGCAGCGATGGCGTCACCCTCAATGCGGCGGGAATTTCCCTCCTGTCTGATGTGAGCATCGATACCACCACTGGCAATGGCAATATTAATTTCACGGGTTCGGTCGATGGAAATCAAACCCTCTCTCTCAACGCCGGAACTGCCAATATTACCTTAGAAAACCCCGTGGGTGAAACAACCCCCGTAAACGGGTTATCCCTCTCCGGGAATCAAATTCAAACCGAGGCTTTATCTGCCACAAACAGTATCGATATTAATGGCAGTAGTAGCGTCACGGTTTTCCAACCGATTAACTCGGGAAATACCGTTAGTATTGACGGCAGTGATATCGAAACCAATGGCATTATTGCCGATAGCGCCGTTGAAATTAATGG
>NZ_JAJENT010000672.1:0-4741 GCF_035615515.1 Phormidium sp. CCY1219 | reverse complement strand
GGTTCAATCTCAATGGAGTCAGTAGGGGTGTGGGGAAAAGCGCCTTTAAAAGTCCGACTTTGGACTCTTTAAGAATCTCTCGGATTTATCCGTAGGGAGTATCAAAATGAGTTCAGTTTCGATAGAATATCAAGCAACCTGGCGCTCCGAGTATTTGCTGTGACTGAGAACCGCACAAATCCAAACAACCCAACCTCAGGGATCCCACCCTTTCCCCGGGGTCTCCCGAACTACTACAGCTTGCTGGAACTGTCAACTACAGCCACCGCCGGGGAGATTCGGCGTGCCTATCGGGAATTGAGCAAGCGCTACCATCCCGATACCACGGAACTGCCCTCGGATGTAGCGCGGGAGAAGTTCCAACAACTGAAGGAAGCCTATGCCACCCTGAGCGATCCGCAGCAGAGACAGCTTTATGATTTTCAGTTGCGCCTGAATCGCGGGCGCAGCTATCGCTATGCAGTGATGCCGCCGTCGACGGTAAAGCGGGCGGATGCCAAGTCGCAATCGTTCAGGTCTTCAGCCGCATATATCGACCCCACAGACCGGCCCTTGTCGGCGGGAGAGCTATTTGCCTTGTTTATTTTGGGGTTAACCTTGGTGGGCTGTTTGCTGTTAGCGATCGCCATTGGATTGATGCGCGGGGATGCCGCATTTCAACCGATGGGACTCGACACCGCACCGAACCCCGGGGAAAGCGTAGATGCACAAATCGAGTCAAATGTCAACCCCTTTGCACGGAGCGATCGCCACCTAGGGACCCCGGATGAGCTTGGCGAATCCATCCCCCAAATTATCCCGAATTCGCGGTAAGATTTTGAGGAAGTTGAACTCCTGCCAGAGGCGATCGCTCGACTTTGGACAAATCCCCAGGCAACTCCCCAGAACCGCCGCAAACCAATCGAGATTTCATCAGCACTCAGCCCAGTTAACGTTGGAAAATCCATGATACTGCCGCAACCCGATACCCCCTTGTACAATCATCCCCTGCCCAAAATCGAGCATTGGCTGCAACAGCTTGGATGCAAGCAAGACTCAGAAGAGCGCAATTGTTGGTTTGTGGAACGGCCCAGTTGGACCGCGCAACTGTGGCTCGACACTGAAGAAATTACCGTGCGCTATATCAATTCCGGGACGGGGGGACAGGATATTCAGCGATCGTTCAAATATTCCCTGAGTCGGCGAGATGTGGAAGAAGCGGTATTTAGCGGACCGTAGGCGGGGAAAGCGCGGGAGAACGGGAAATAAGGGGGAATGGACAGAGAATTCGCTCCCGTTTTCCGACTCCTCGCGTGGGCGGGTCAGACCTTGCCAAAGCGGCGATGGCGTTGTTGATAGGAACGCAACGCCAGATGGAATTCCTGGCGATCGAAATCCGGCCATAACGTATCGGTGACGTAGAGTTCCGAATAAGCCAATTGCCAGAGGAGAAAATTGCTAATCCGCATTTCGCCGCTGGTGCGAATCAGCAGGTCCGGATCCCCCACATTAGTGGTGTAAAGATGGCGTTCGAACAATACTTCGTCAATGTCATCCGGGTGGATTAAACCTTGCTGTACCTGAGTGGCGATCGCCCGACAAGCTTGCAAAATCTCCTGACGACCCCCGTAATTGGTCGCCACCGTAAACGCAATATCCTCATTCTGACGAGTTTGTTCCATCGAGCGGGCAATCTCCGCTTGCAAGGATGGTGGCAACGCTTGCAAATTCCCCACAAAGTTAATTTGCACGTTTTCCTCCATCATCTCCTGGAGTTCTTGTCGCAAGACCCGTTCGAACAAAGTCATCAAAAAATTAACCTCTTCCAAAGGGCGGCCCCAGTTTTCGCTCGAAAACGCATAAGCGGTGAGGGCTTTAATCCCCCAATCCTTACAGCAGCGCAGCAAATCTTTCAGGGCATCTACCCCCCGTCGGTGCCCCATAATGCGCGGCATTCCCTGACGCTTTGCCCAACGACCATTTCCATCCATAATGACTGCCACATGTCGGGGCAGTCGCTCTCGGTCGAGGTCAGCAGGCAACTGTTGTAAAGTTGATGACTTGGTAATCATTTTTTCTCTCGTGAAGCCGATGATGGAAGACGCAGCAAACGCGAAAAAAGACTCAATCCTTTGGCAATAAGCTGGCGACCCAAATTTCGCAAATCTGGAGCCACTGCTTCGCGCTCCACAGATTGCGAGAATCGCGCTTGTAGCAGTTCTTTCAGTTTAGAGCTGGTTAACGGTCGATTCAGCACCCCCTTTTCTGCCAGCGAGATCGAGCCAGTTTCTTCAGATACAACAACGCAAACGCAATTTTCGACCCGTTCGGTAATTCCCATTGCTGCCCGGTGGCGAGTTCCCAGTTGACGGGAGGCCGAACGTTCCGAAAGGGGTAGAATTACCCCCGCCGCCAGAATGCGAGACGATCGAATTAAAAGTGCTCCATCATGCAACAGGGTACTGGTTTGAAAAATGGTTTGCAACAGTTCTTTGGACACTTCTGCATTGATCCTCACCCCGGGAACCGAAAAATCTCGTTCGTCAATCGGCCCACTGGTTTCGAGAATCATTAAAGCCCCGGTGCGGTTTTGGGAGAGTTCTTTCACTGCATCAACAATTTCATCGATCGTGCTATCGGGTTTGGGAATTGTTTGCCGATCGGGTTGAAACAGTTGCTTGATTTCGCCTTTACCCAGTTGTTCGAGAAATCGACGGAACTCCGACTGCAACATCACCGCCATTGCCACAGCGGAGCCGATGACTAACTTATGTAAGACAAAACTCAGTAAATCCAGCTTGAGTTGGCTGCTTAAGGTTGCCGCCACCATCAGAATGATAAAGCCGCGAACGATCCAGAGGGTGCGGCGCTCCCCAATGATGACCAGCACCATATAGGTCAGCGCCAACACGAAGATGATGTCGAGCGGACCTTTGAGCCATTGCTTCCAAATTTCAAGCATGTGAAGCAACAAGGACTGAACCCAGGTTGGGTCGATCGACAATTGCATCCACAAATATCCCATTGGATCTCGACTATCCTTGCGCTTCTACGGCATGAAGATTACTCAGCTAGCCTCCGCTCTAGCTGCTTGCGGTTTGGCGGGTTCTATTTCCGGGGCACCCCGGGGTCAAGGGGGTGGGGAATCGGCCAGCCGGATCGAACCGTGACCACCAACCCGATCGCATCGGTTGACCCCAGAGGTTCACCCCACCCAATCGCCCCTCGCCGTGAGGTTAACCCCGGTTAACGAGCCGTTCTGGCAGGCGATCGTGTCGAATCAAATCTTCGTAGGTTTCGCGAGCGATAATGATATTGGCTGCTCCCTCTGCCACGAGTACGGTGGCCGGTCGGGGTACCCGGTTATAATTGGAGGCCATACTGTAATTGTAGGCACCGGTGGCCATCACCACTAGAATGTCGCCACTGTTCGTTTCCGGCAGCTCGGCATCGTGGATTACGATGTCGCCAGATTCGCAGTGCTTACCCGCTATGGTAACAGTCTCGGCTACCGACGCGGACATCCGATTGGCGAGTACGGCGCGATAGCTGGATTGGTAGGTGATCGGTCGGGGATTGTCGGACATGCCGCCATCCACTGCAATGTAGGTGCGGATTCCCGGGATGGCTTTGCGCGAGCCGATCCGGTAAGCGGTGATGCAAGCCGGTCCGATCAGCGATCGCCCGGGTTCGCAAAGCAATTTCGGCAAGTTTACCTGCTGAGCCTTACACTCATCGGCGATCGCTTCGCTGACTCCCTTCACCCATTCCTCGATACTCGGCGGATCGTCGGCTTCCGTATAGCGAATGCCCAAACCCCCGCCAACATTCAGTTGCTCGATCTGCAATCCATAACTGGCTGCTTTTCCCAACCACTGCACCATCACGCCACCGAGATCCCGATGCGGCTGTCGCTCGAATATCTGCGAGCCAATATGCGCGTGCAAGCCGATTAGCGATAGCCTCGGATGCTCTTTCACCCAGCGAAATACATCGTCCATTCCTTCGGGATCGAAGCCAAATTTACTGTCGAGATGCCCGGTGCGGATGTATTCGTGGGTGTGACACTCGATCCCGGGGGTGAAGCGCACCATGATGCGGATCGCTTCTGCCGCTTTTTCGGCAATTTCCCCCACCATCTGCAACTCCAGCCAGTTGTCTACCACGATCGTGCAGCCACAAGCAACCGCTTGCTCTAACTCTTCCCGGGATTTATTGTTGCCGTGCAGGTAAATCTTCTCGGGCTTGACTCCCGCTTCTAGAGCGGTATAGAGCTCTCCACCACTGACTACATCAATGCCTAACCCCTCTTGCGCCGCGATCGCGCAAATGGCCACCGCACTCCACGCCTTTGAGGCATACAAGACCTGCGACTCTCCGGGATAGTACCGAGATAAGGAGTCCACATACTGCCGACAAGCCGCTCTCAAGGTGGCTTCGTCTAAAATATACAACGGCGAGCCAAATTGCTCCACCAGGGTCGCTACATCGCAACCCCCAATCTCTAACCGATCTTTCTCGTTCGCTCTGGCACTCAGGGGCAACAGCTCCTGGTTCGGCGAACGAGTTTCGGTTTCTCCGCTTTGTTGGGGTAGATACTGACGACCTGTGTTTTCCACCGCCTTAACTTGAGTTGATACCATATTCACTAAATTCTCTGCTATTGGGTCAACGCGCATCACTGGAGTTAAACTAAGCAATTCCGTCACCAGAACTACTCGTCTTCAGAACCGGACTTGAGACTTTCACCTCATCCGGCTCC
>NZ_JAJENT010000671.1:0-278 GCF_035615515.1 Phormidium sp. CCY1219 | reverse complement strand
AAACCCAGATCTCAAAGGTCTCGGCCCAGAAGCCCGCGCCGTACCGCCTAAGCGGTCGGCGTCGGGAGTACGTCACTCATTTACCCCGCCTCTGCGTGGATGCCGAAGGTGATGAAGCTCGCAAGTTCGGCAAAATTACGGATTTCTAAAACCCTCAGATCGATTACAGTCAAAATGAACTATCGACTCTAGAGCGGCTATTTGTCAGCACCCCGCTCTAAAGAGACGGGGCTTCTAGCCCCTGACTTTAGGTAGCTGACCAGCCTAAGCCCTACGAG
>NZ_JAJENT010000670.1:0-7056 GCF_035615515.1 Phormidium sp. CCY1219 | reverse complement strand
GGGATGGAAAAAACTATCCCGATTTCCGCAATAGTTATTTATCCCTAGTCCAACCCCCAGGGATGGGAAAAAACTATCCCGATATCCGCAATAGTTATTTATCCCTAGTCCAACCCCCAGGGATGGGAAAAACTATCCCGATATCCGCAATAGTTATTTATCCCTAGTCCAACTCCCAGGGATGGGAAAAAACTATCCCGATTAGCGCAATAGTTATTTATCCCTAGTCCAACTCCCAGGGATGGAAAAAACTATCCCGATAAGCGCAATAGTTATTTATCCTGTAGCGCCCCATCGGTGAAAAAAACCTGTCGCGATCGCGCCATAGTTATAAGATTTTCATATGAGTAAGGTAGAGAATTTTTCATTTCGGAGGTGTAAGCGCGGTAATGACTATTCGGCTACTTACCAAATGAATTTGAGAAAGGCTATATCTTTCATTTTTGAGCCTATTACTCCCTCTTCAGCCGCGTTGCATTTCTACTTTTTCTCCGGTTTTAAAAGCAAAAAAACTGCTTCTTTTTAGATAAGAAACAGTCTGGTTATTGCAATTTTGAATTTTCCCTCGAATTTTAAACTCCCAAAAAAGGGAGTTTACAGAGTCTCTGTTTTGACGGTTTTATCCAGCAAACATTGAGCTTAACAAATTAAGTCAGCCAGAGTTTCTCTGAGGAACATAATCGATTCCATAGCGCCTTCGACCAAGAATTCGATTTCACCGTAAGCTTTGTTAATCTGTCTAGCATCCACGTAAAGTTCCTGAGCGGGATATTTTTCAATCACCTCTAACAGGGAAACGCTGCGATCGTCTGCCGCAGAAAGCACGATACTCGATCGCAATGCTTCGATTTCTTTACGACGGGAAGGCGGATAAATCACCTGACCGATTTCATAGAGGAATAATTCGCCGCCGATAAAGTTGAGCGCGCGATCCAAAAATCGCACGTTGGCTGGAATTTCGCGGGTCAAAAGGGTGCGAAAGGTATCGCGATCGACATTAGCAACACCGGTTAAAAATCTCAAAACTCGCGAGGCTTCTCCGGTTCTGGCGAAGGTGACGAGTTCGGATACCGGAATCGGTAATGTCTGCGGTCCGTAGGTTAGAACCACTTTTTTGGTCGCCACGGCTGGATTGGGATTAAATACCACCAAAGACAAGGTGGTTATAAAAACTGCCAGGGCGAGGGCGACAAATTTAACCCACTTTTGACGGATAGCGTTAACACGCTTGAGAAAGGTTTGGAAGCGCAATTTCATGGATTCACTCCTGAAGGATTAGTCATCCTTGCCTCGCGTGCGGATATGCTGATAAAGCTGATTTCAATCCTCCACTCGCGAGGCGATGCGAGAGATGAGTTTGTCTTGCCTAATTCAAGACAAATCGGTTTATCGTTGCCACCCGAAATTTGTCGAGGTCGAACTGCGGAACAGTTCCGGGGCTGGCGGGTTGTTCATATCTGAACCAAATAAACCTTCGTCGGTGCAAACCAAATCGTACAGATAGGTTTCTACCACTTGGGCGATCGCCAGTACGTCGGTGGCAATGAAGCTGATTCGATTGTACGCTTCTTCCAGCAACGGTCCGTTCACTACCAGTCGCGTTTCTGGATACTCTACAAACAGTTCAAACAGGCTTAATTCGTCATTGTCTGCCGCATCTAAAAAGGCATCGATGACTTCAGAGACGTTTTCTTCCACTGCTACTCCAAACACCGGTTCGAGTCGGGTCAATACGAATTGTCCGATGGTGCTGTTGAGCACTTTTCTCAAAAATTCCCGAGATACGGGAATTGGTTCGGACAAAATAAAACGCAATGCCTCTACATCCCGTTCGGAAATTCCCAATCGGGTGCGAAATTCCGGCGGTTCTGCTCCTGTTTCTACGAAGGTTTCTAAATCTTCTATGGAAATCGTCTCGCGTGCGGTTCCATAGTTTAGAATAATTTCCTCAACGGCGAGGGCGCTGTCGCAATTCCACGTAAAGGTGGCAAAGGTGGCTAGCAATAAAGCCAAACCCACGGATAAACACCTCTTTGCAGCACTGCGTAAACCTGTAAGTTGCTGGCGGAGATTTTCAAAAATGTTGGTCTGCGATGGAATGTTCATGCATCCACTCCTAATAGAATTTTTGGCACCAAGCGATCCTGCTTTTCTTGATATATTAATCCGGTTCGTGGATAGTTTTGACCATCCCCCCGTTACATATTTGGGAATTTCCTTGATTTTGAATTATCCAGATCTTCTGTTACGGATTCGGATTCGGATCGAGGAAGCCAAACCCGTCACTTCAGATTGGGGAAAGGAAATTGACTCCCAAATTGGTTTTGGGGTACCAGTTTAGCAGTTTTCACCTTCTTAGGGGTTGATGTTGGCTATTGCCCGACAGCAACCCAAGCGGAACTATTTTACCACTTGGAATTCATTTGTCATCATTTTTAGCGGTTAGATTAGGACGAATAAGAAATGTGACGATTAAGAAATCCGGCGGTTCCTCGGTGGGTGTGGAAAAGTTGCTCTCGCCTCAGAGTGCAGATCCTTCCGACGATATTTCTAACCCCCCGATCCTCGGTATAGGAATTGATTGGCGGGGAATGTTATGGTTAATCAAAGATAATAAAGACCCCCGTTTTACATAAAAGTAACTTTCATGGGAACTGGGTAAGGGTGGGATGGCGCTTGGAAAAATAAAGGCGCGATCGCCAATTTTCACACTGGAGATTCCTCGGTTTGAATTTATTCCCCGGCTTGGCGTTGCTATCCCTCGCCACCCGGTCCCCCCGCCCGGTAAAACTCTGGTTAAGGGGGCAATGGGATGGGTTTGAGCGCCTTGATTGGGGATTGAGGGAGATTGGAATCCCGAGAGGAGGAAAGCGATTGCCTTCCTCTGGTGGCGCGAGTCCACCAGTCTGCGGTTCCCCAGTTGCCAATTCACAGAAAGACTAACCTATTGAGGTCGCTTTCGCAATCCTCCACGGCGGATGAGCGCGATCGCCCCTTCGAACCGTGGGTTTTTTCTATTCCAAGCGTTTGCACCGCTATGCTTTGTGGGAAACGGCTTTCCGGTTTTTACCCCCAAACCCCGATCGCCAAATCCAGGCGCGATCGCAGGGGCGGATCGCCTGCAAGTCACCCCCCATCGGCGCAAAATAACCGGGATGAGGAGGATGGGAAAACCTGGACCGGTGCAAGCACTATCGAGCAAACCGCTGCGGAGAAAATATCCCCTTTGGGGTTTCGATTGCCCCGATCGCCAGCCCTTAGCCGAATCTGGCTCATCGGGGTCGCTCTTCGGGGACGATCGAAAACCAGCCAAACCGCTCTATCATTTCCTGCATGATGTCTACGTCAGCGACTTGCAAATCTATGTCGAGTTTTGTTATTTCTCCAGTGTTGCCGCCCAATTTTATGGCCGAGAATCCACCGCGCGATCGCCCACTTAAATTAGGTATTCTCGCCTCGGGCAGCGGCACGAATTTTGAAGCCATTGCTGAGGCAATCTCCACGCAACAATTGAATGCTCAAATCCAAGTCTTAATTTACAACAATCCCCGTGCCACAGTCTTAGAACGCGCCGAACGCCGAAATATTCCCGCCGTTTTGCTCAATCATCGTCACTTCAAAAAACGCGAAGACTTCGACCGCAAAATTGTCGAAACTTTACGCGATTTGGATGTAGAATTAGTGGTCATGGCCGGATGGATGCGAATTCTGACTCGGGTTCTGTTTGAGGGGTTTCCCAATCGCATTCTCAACATTCATCCCAGTTTATTACCCAGTTTCAAAGGCGCTCATGCAGTGGAAGATGCCCTGGAAGCTAAGGTAAAAATTACGGGATGTACGGTTCATTTTGCCACCTTAGAAGTGGATAGCGGGCCGATTTTAATCCAGGCTGCCGTGCCGATTTTGCCGGGAGATACGGCGCAAACCCTGCACGATCGCATTCAAGAACGAGAATATGAAATCTACCCGCAGGCGATCGCAATGGCGGCACGAACTCTCGCCGGATTTCCCCTGCCATAACCCTCGAAAACAGCTTGAGTCTCGCCGATTTATCTTAATCCAGCGATTCGCTTTCTTGGCTCATTTTGCCCATTTTCCACAGCACGCTGGAGAGCAAATTGGTGACGATGTGAGCGGCGATCGGCACGAGCAAATTTCCCGTGATTAAGGCGCTGCTTCCTAATAACAGCCCCACGATGGTCGCCCATACCATGTACGGCCATTGTTGGGGTCCGCTCAGGTGCAGGAACCCAAAACAAGCGCTCGATACCACCAATCCCGCCGGATTCATCCCGATCGCCGGCAGCATCACGCCGCGAAATAACAATTCTTCGCTCATTCCGGGCAACAGTCCAAGCCATATTAAATCCGGCCACAGTAAGGGTTCTAACACTAATTCCAGGTAAAAATTGGCGCAGCGACGATAGGCTGGCCACCAGCGATAGACAATGGAACTGGCGGCGCTAATCCCAAATCCAAGACCCACACCCCAGGCGATCGCCAACCAATCCCACTCCCATGCCAATCTCGAAACGCTGCCCAAGTAAAGCCACAGCTTTGCTACCCCCAGCAAAATGATGGCTGTTACCCCCATTGCAATGAGAATCTGAGGCCGCGTGAGGGGTTCCATTTCTGGCTCGTTCGGAAGCTGTTCTGACACCGGTACTCTCGAAGAAAATTTTTATCGCCCACTGACCGCAGATGAGGCTTGTCACCTCCCTCGCTCAGTTAAGGCACTGAAGCGGATCGAGTTGGGGACAAAGCGCCGCCGAGGAAATTCCGCCCCGATGCGCCACTAACACACCCAGTGCCTCTAAATATGAGTTTACCTCTACGGCTGCAATTCCCAATTTTTTTGGCGGAACTCGCATCTGGGTGTGATTGTCCCTCACCGCGATAATCTGGGTGCGGGTCTGACTCAAACTTAGCACAGCACTGCCCCCGGCTGCATTGCCAGGAATGACTGCCGCATCGATGTCCTCGGCCCACAAATCCGAAGCGCGAGAGTTACTATTTTTTGGGGTGATAAACTGCGGCGCGCGACTCAATCCGGCTAACACGCAAGGTAAAAAGGTGTAGCCAATTTCTTCGGCGGCGGCACGGGGGGAAATCTCTGGCTCTAAGGGCAGGGGCAATAAGGCAGGGGCATGGGCGCAGGGAACCTGAAATTGCCGCACTACTAAATGGCTGATTACTGCTTCGGCACCGGCAAGGGGGTCTACTCCGCTTCCGTGACGATAGTTTTGCAAGGCTTCGCTCCCTTCGTCATCGGGAAATCTCGCAACCACTGCGATCGCTTCGGCTTTGGCTTGCTCAATTAATTTCTCTGCGGCCCTGAGCAAACTATCTGGGTTGCCAATGCTTCCCCAACTCGCTCCCGCCTCGGAGAGTCGCAATTCCACGTTTAAGGGCGCATCGGTAATGGCATAGTCGGTTAAGTTTAACCCTAATGTGGCTCTCGTGGCATCCGCTGCTTGCAAGTGCCGCACTCTTAACTCGGGTTCGATGCCGCGATCGAAAATTAACCCGATGCGATTTTGCCATACCGATCGCAACCCCCAGCAGGAAGCCGCAAATTTGTCCAGTGCGTACCCTTCTACATACCATGCATTGGCGATCGGCCAATACAGTTGGGCACCGTTGAGCACGTTGGGATGGGTAATCAGGCGATCGGCTACTTGCGCGATCGCTCTGGCTACGGGCAACGCATCCCCCGCATATCCCCCCATCGCTGCCCCTACACCTGTCGGTACAATTAACACCACCGTGTAAGGACGTTGAGTCATCTTTCTTTCCCCAATACTACCCTCTGGCTTCGCTCTAGTCTTTTAAACATCTTTTAATTTGCATATTTTATTGGCTTTTAAACCAATCGTTGTGTCAAACTCTCCCTGGCGCAAGACTCCTGTTCAGGGTTAAAAACTGGGTATTTTCTCAAACATACATAATGACGGTTTCGCCACAAAGATTAAGATAAAAACCCGGCCTTTTTCCCCCTCTAGTCTACTAATTGACCATCGATTTGCTATCTCGATTGATTATGCACATTAAATGAACAAGCCAGTTAGCGATCGCCTTCCTTCGCTTCCACCGTCACCACCGCCTCAACTTTGGCTTTTTGTTTGGCGGTATCTACATCAGTCACGGCCCAGCGCAGGGGTTCCCCTCGCTTTTGCAATTCTCCCTCAATCTCTTGTTGCAACTCCACCGGCGAGGCTTTTAGGTCGATTTCCGCACTGATAAAATGAGTCGTCATCCCTCTTCTCCTAATAATGATTCCCTATTCGGCAATTTCTTTCGCAATTAACCGCCATTCCATCGGCGGGGTAAAGTTAAGGGGTGACTCCTGTGTACGCCTTTCCCACCCCAAGGGTTGAGTGGCATACACAGAAGTGAACATTTCTCCCCATCCTTGGCATTTTATAGAAGCAAAACTCCTTAACCTTGACCGAATTGACGCTCGTAAACTTCATCTTCTTTTTCGGTCTCGATTTTGAGATTCGATCGCGCATAGGCAACACACAGCAGCACGTATCCTTCCTCTAGCAGATCCGGTCCGAGACCCATCGCATCGCTTTGATCCACACTGCCTTCGCCGATAATCTTCGCCGCACAGGTGGTACAAACCCCGGAATTGCAAGAACTCGGCAGATCCATTATCCCCGCCCCATAAGCGGCACGCAAAATTTGTTTGTCTTCGGGCACTTCTATGGTGTGGGTGGTGCCTTGATGATTGATTTCAACTGTGTAAGTTTTTGCCATTGTTTAACTCGTTCCCTGGAAACTGCACGCTCCGCGATCGCGGCTACTCTATTCTGGTAACGCTTATTTTATCGTGTTGTCGCCTCCAAATTCGCGATCGCTCCTGAAAATTTCCCGCCCCCAAAAATCAGCCGCGTTTGAATCTCCCCTCCCGCCCCCAGGTGGCGGCCCGGTCACAATTTCAGATGAGGTTAAAACATGATATAATGATGAAACTAAATTCAATCATCGGGGCAGGGCACTTAAGCAATATTTGCATTGCATTTAAGTCCTGGTTGCCGCCACGGGTTCAGT
>NZ_JAJENT010000669.1:0-233 GCF_035615515.1 Phormidium sp. CCY1219 | reverse complement strand
AGGAGCCGGATGAGGTGAAAATCTCAAGTCCGGTTCTGAAGACGAGTAGTTCTGGTGACGGAATTGCTTAGTTTAACCACCTATAAAGAAGGTAAACCTCAAGGATTCTGGTCAAAGAAATTAGCTTCCATAACTGAAAAACGAAACAGACAAATGCGGGATGCCGTTAATAAAACAGCAAGATTAGTTATCAATCATTGCCTCGAACACGGTATTGGTCGCATAGTATTTGG
>NZ_JAJENT010000668.1:0-338 GCF_035615515.1 Phormidium sp. CCY1219 | reverse complement strand
AATCCGGTGGCGGGTCTACGGTTAAATCGATGCGCTTTTTTCCCCGCACTGCTGCTTCGTTTTCGATATAAAAACAGTCATCCGCTTCGAGTCCCTGGTTCATGCTTTCGCTTTTAAATGTAGTCGAACCGAGACTGCGAAATTCCATATCGCATTCTTCCAAAATGGCTTTTACAAAATCAGCAATCATTACTTTATCATCTTCATGCTCGGGTAAAGGTACCATGATTTCTAGCATTCCCTGACTGTAATTAATCCGCACACCTCGGTTTTCGCCAAATTCCTCTAAAATTTGTTCGTACATTTGCCAAGTAACATCGGTCATCAGTAGTTGTTGG
>NZ_JAJENT010000666.1:0-848 GCF_035615515.1 Phormidium sp. CCY1219 | reverse complement strand
CTTCTTTGGTTCCGCAATAAACGCAAGTCCTGTTAAATTTCTCTAACAAATACTCGCGAACCTCGTAACCAAATAACTCGCCTCGTTGATACTCAGTTCCATTGATTTCTGGGTTAATCATTTTCTGAGTATCGAATCTAACTAGCTCCTGACTAATAGCAGTAATAGGGGCTAATCGACATAACTTTTTAACCCAAGATTCGATGTTAGATATCCTGGACATCAACGATGGAGGCAACCATCCATCGGGTCGCTTGCGGTTAAGAAATCGAGGTTTCCGATACCGAGTTTTACGATTACGTCTTGACCTTCTTAATGTCCGACGGTCGTTAAGTTTCTCCCGAATTTGAAAACCGCGATGTTCTAACTCAGCGCACCAAACGATATTGGTATCAGAGACTATTGCTAAACCTGTTGTCTTTGCACCAGGGTCAATCTTAATCCTTAATTCTTTTATTTCATCTTTCGATTCCTCTTTCAAAATAATTGTGAACGGAACCCTGCGAAATACTGCTGCTTTACCTTCAGTTAATAACTTTCTGGCAACAGCAGGATGTACTGGATTGCAGGGTTTTTTGTTAGTGTCCAGTACAAAAACTGAATTTTTATTCATTAAAAACTCCTATTACTAGGGTAATGTTCACCTTGCCAATGTTGCATTTCGGCACATCCAAATAGCACCGCTTTACCCCTCGTAAACTTTTAACTATTTGGTTTCAGAGCATGGGACTGGTGAAGCATCCCAAGGTGAGAACTTTGACTCTTAAATGCAACGGAGTGCGTGAGGCACTTAGGCGGGTCAGCTACCTAAATTAACGAGGCACGAAGCCCCGCTACTTCAGAGCGGG
>NZ_JAJENT010000665.1:0-284 GCF_035615515.1 Phormidium sp. CCY1219 | reverse complement strand
ACCGATATTCCCGATGACAGCACAACCGCAATAGATATCGGAACCACCAGCGAAGGGACACCCGTTAGCAAAACCTTCACCCTGAAAAACACCGGAACCGCCGAACTGAGTGTGAGCGATTTGCAATTGCCTACAGGGTTTAGTGTGGTGGGAAATGTGCCCAGTGCGATCGCCCCCAACAGCGAAGCAACGCTAGAATTGCAACTCGACGCCACAGGGGCGGGAACTCCTTCTGGGGAACTCTCCTTCACCACCAACGATAGCGACGAAAACCCCTTTAATTT
>NZ_JAJENT010000664.1:0-582 GCF_035615515.1 Phormidium sp. CCY1219 | reverse complement strand
CTGCAAATCGATCGCAGCTTGAATCTTTTTTTCCCGCAAATCAGCCGCCGCTTGAATTGCGGAAAAATCCGCTACTTCCTGCAAAGCCACCGGCTTAAATCTCACCGCCGGAAGCCTCATGCGATCCAAGGCTTCAATATCAGCGCGAGCTTGCGCGATCGCAATTTTTTCGCGGGAAAAATCCGGTTCCGGTAGCGGTGCCAATGGCGGCAGTGGTTGCCGTGCCTGTTCGATTGCCATATTTAGCGCCTCTTTCTGAGCTTCGAGCGCAAGTCTCTGCTCAGTGCGATCGCTCAAAAGGTCGCCCGCATTTACCCGGTCACCCTCGCGAATCTTCACATCATCAAGCGAAGAAACAGTTAAATTTACCCTATGCCGTCTCATCCTAATTTCCCCGCCGCTGTTTTCCTCGCTGGTAATAGTCGCTGCCGATTCCATTGGGCGCACCATGCTTGATTGCGAACTGGTCGGCATGGCCAAACCAAAAATTAAAAGGATGGCTAAAATTAAAGTTTTCATAACAGGTTAGTAATCTTTTTTTTAATTCTAATCAATGCGATCGCCTCGCATCAATGCGATCGC
>NZ_JAJENT010000663.1:0-1084 GCF_035615515.1 Phormidium sp. CCY1219 | reverse complement strand
GGGGCGAATTCCTCCCCATACATAAATGACAGGGGTTTCCATTCGCCCCCCTTACCAACCCCTAATTTTCGATGACATGCGATTCTCGCGATCGCCGTAGGTTAATGTACAGATTTCGTCAATTTTATCCAATTGTGCCCCTCAGCGCCTTAGTGGCCCTGCTATTGGCCAGTTGCGCCCCGAGTACCACCACCCAATGCCGCCGACTGAGTAGCGCAATCAACAAAGGCAGCCAACTGGTCAACTCCTTCGATGTAGATCCCGAGGCGGGGGAGGCAAAAGCTGACGCCCTCGATACGGTCAGTGAAGAACTACAGGCGGTTAAACTCACCGACGAAACCCTCATCGGGTTTCAAAGCCGCTTTATCAACATCTACGATCGCTTTAGCCAAGCCTTTCGAGACACCAGTGGGTTGCTCAACGAAATCAGTGACTTGCAGCCCAATCCCGAAGGGCTGCAAAAAATGAAAGCGGCAAGAATCAAGGTAGACAAGGCGATCGACGAAGTAGAAGCAACCGCCGAGGATGCCAATGCATTAGTCAATGAAATCAAAAATTACTGTACCCCCCCAGCCCCCTAGGGTTCTCTACCCCCTAGGGTATTTTTCTATGGGGGGCGCAGGGGTGATTCTCCCCACCCCTTGGGTCGGAAAAAGGGGAAAAGAGAAACCAAATGTTGGGTTCTCCATCTTGCCCCAAGGCGCATCCAGATCTAACCTAAACATCAAGCTATTCGTGTGGAGCGAAGGAAAATGTGGGTTTTTGTGGAAATCGGAGAAATCCAGATAGTGCGGGTTTTACCGTAAAGCCATCCGTGAGGCGAATCGGAGGGAAAGGAAGTTCCATCGATCGCAGCGCAAGAGCGACAAAGCGGAAAGCACAGCGGCGATCGCAACCCGGAAAATACGCACAGGAGTTCCTGGGGCATCCATTCCTGGGGTGAGGGCGATCGCGTTCCCCTAGCCTTGACATCTGCAAATCCTGACAATTCAAACCAATCTCTCGCCATCCGTCAGGGACTCCGTAGAAACCAACCCCATGTCTAAAGCCAGGGGCTTGTACTTCTAACCACCTGACCAGCCTA
>NZ_JAJENT010000662.1:0-38343 GCF_035615515.1 Phormidium sp. CCY1219 | reverse complement strand
CGGAGCCTCGGAAGGGACGTTCCCAGGCAGGAGCCTGGGAACGAGTTAAACGAGTTATTCTCGATTGCCTCTCAATATTGCCTCTCAATTATTTATAAATTTATTCATAGGAATTCGAGGTAAAAATGCGATTTTAGTAGCAAGTAATAAGGTTGTTTCTTAGCTCAAATTATTTGATTTTTTGGATAATTTTAGAGATTTTTACTGTAAGTTAATTTAATAAAAAATGAACGATGCAGATAAAAAGTAGGGAGATGAAACTGCTATTTTTAACAATTATTGCATCGGAAAAATTTCGATAAAATGGGGATAAAACGGTTATTGAAACAATCGCATCTGGTTAAAAAAGAATATTAAAAGACAGATATGCACCCCGGAGAATTGTTTTAGGGCTTTTCATCGAGCAAACCTACGGACTTCCAGGCAAAGTAGACGGTAAAAGCTCGCGCGAGGTCGCGGGTTGCGCTGTCGAATTCGGTTGGCTGAGACTGAGGTTGGGGTTGAGTTTTGGGTTTGGGTTGAACTTTCACGGTACAGATTCCTTGTGAGTGGCTTTGCAAACTATGGTAAATAGACATTCAATGGCTGAAGCTGAGAATCAGCCAGTTTTCCAGGTGTCATTGCAGAGATTCCCGAGAAGGAAGCGATCGCCCTCCAAGCTGCGAAGGGAAGCAGTGTCGGCGTTTCGCACCATTATAGCGGTTGAGTGGGATATGCAAAGGCAAGGGGGACAATTCCGGAACGCCAGTTACACAAGCGTCTACCTGCGATCGCCGAATTTTCCCCGGGGCAAGGGAAAAAGAGCGAACCACTGAAAATAGTGGAACATCTGCCTCGCCATCGCCAACCGGAAAACTCGTACAGTGCAATTACCGAACGAAAACCGGAATTGCTATGTTACTTCATCGGATTTCACTACTGGCTGCTTTAATTGTCGCACTGGGGAATACTGCAGCGCCGGCGCTGGCGGATTCCCTGGGGAGAGAAACCCGCCCTTTGGCAAACAACGCCGCGATGCCATCGGCGACGGTGTATCGATCGCCCATTGCGGCCACATCTCACCTCGTTTTATCGCTGAGCGATCGCCGGGTGTATGTGTATCGCGATCGGCGCTTGCAAGCTTCCTATCCGGTTGCGGTGGGCAAACCCGGTTGGGAAACCCCCACAGGCACCTTTCGAGTGTTTCAGAAGGTCACGCATCCCGATTGGGAGAGTCCGTTTACCGGAGAAATCATTCCGGCGGGAACGCCAGAAAACCCATTAGGGCCGAGGTGGATTGCCTTTTGGACCGATGGAAATAATGCGATCGGATTTCACGGCACTCCCTTCGTCAATTCCATCGGACAGGCGGCATCATTTGGTTGCGCCCGAATGCGAAATGAAGATATTATCGCCCTATTCGAACAAGTAGATATCGGCACCACGGTGACGGTGATTCCCTAGTTTTTTCGTTTTTTATAACCGAGAAATGTAGGGTAGGCAATGCCTACCCTAATACTCTGGTTCCTCTCCCAAGTCTGAATCCGTTTCGGGGATTTCCTCGGGGTATTCATCCGTAGAGAATTTTAACCCCGCATTAATTAAGCCCCCGATCGCGAAAAACACAAATAAAGCAAAAATCGCGATAAATATGCGGATAACAATGTGACTGGGTGAAGTTTGTTTAGACATAAGTAATCATTAATTTAAAAGCAATTAATAAGAATATAAGCAAGGGTTTTAACCTTTGCATGAAGGTGGATTGGGGGAAAATACGCCTCGGGTGGGGCATTCTCCCCAGGCGGTAACGAGTATAAAAAACGAGTGATTTTGCAGAAGTGCTAATTTTAATTTGCCGACCGATTTGATTTTAAAAATTGAACCCCAAGAAATTCCAGTAAACTAACAAGTAAGTAAAGCCAAAGGCGGCGAGGGTAATGACACTGTAATGCGATCGCTCCCAAACCGACCAAGATTGCTGGCGCATTCCCCAGACAGCAAACACAGGCAAAGCAACGGTTAAGCCAGTAGAAATCGGGGGCAAGCAAAGCCAAGCGATCGCCACTGCAGGCACGCCATACACCAGCTTCCAAAGGCCAATCCACCAAATCGTGACGGGAAAACCAATTAAAAACGCCACATCGAGCAGACACACCAAACCCGCTACCAGCCAAGCGATTCGCCCCATTTTATCTTTGCGATACGGGGGAGTTTGTCCCCAGCGGGTTTTGATAATATCTCCCAACCAAACCCAGCATCCGGTGAGAAAAATCAGGCCAGAAACGCCAGCCAAAGCTAACTGAAATAGAACCGTTTCATACCAGGGTACTTTTTGAAAAGCGCCGAGTTTAGGGCCGATGGGATTAAAAGCGTAAGCAATCTCACCGTTTTCATTGTCAGCAAAGGCGGTATAATCGCGATCGGAGAGTCCTTGAAATAACAGAGAATCCACCGGAAGCACTTCGCGGCGAATCGGCGAGCCACTGCTAAACAGATTTGCCGTTTTAATCCTTAACGTTTGGTTGTCGGTGGCTTTAATGTGGAGATGAGAAAACGGTGCGGCAACCTTGGCGAAAGTTTCCCGGGGATATTCCAGATCGCGATAGGTGCCAGCAAACCGTGCCGGCTCGAAATTCAATTCTGCTGGAGGTTGGGGCGCGGGTGAGGAATTTTGCAGCGGATAATAGCGATCGAAAAAAGCTTTGAGCAGGGGTTCGTGCAAACCGGTAAAGCTATTGACGGTAATAAAAATGCCCAAGTTGCGATCGGGAAGGAGGGTAATCGAACTGGAATAGCCGCGCAAGTTGCCGGCATGACCGATGGTTCGCATATTGTTAACCAATCGTTCGTGAAAACCGTAGGCAGTGCCGGGGAGTTTTGGATGGTGGGTAAAGTGTCGCTCCTGCATCAATTGCACCGTTTCCGGTTGTAAGATAGGGCGATTTTGATAGCGACCCCGTTGCAAATTAGCTAGCATAAAATGCGCTATATCCGTGGCAGTGGTAGACAAGGCTGCTGCCGGAAAAATATTAAGATAGAGAAAAGGAACGGGACGATACTCACCGCCGCGATACTGATAGCCCACTGCCAGATCGGAAGCGAGTTCGGGGGGCAAAGGCTGCTGAAAGCTGCTGCGCTGCATATCCAACGGTTGCAGGATATTTCGGTCGAGGTATTGAATGAAAGGAGTGTTGGCAATTTGTTCGACGAGATAGCCTAACAAGGTGATAGCCACATTGGAATAGTAGTAAATTTCTCCTGGGGGGTAAGCAATGGGAGGCAGCTTGCGGCGCAGGAAAGAGTCCAGGGGTTCCATGTTAGCGGGAGTGGAGGCGGCGATGCCGATTTGCCGTCGGGTGATGCCGCTGGTTTGGGTCATTAAGTTAGCCGCGCTGATGGGTTGCGGGTAGGGGGTTTCGATTTGCCAGTCTTGCAGATAGGAGTTGATATCGGCGTCGAGATCCAGGGATCCGCGTTCGTAAAGCTGCATCGCGGCGGTATCGGTAAAGAGTTTGGAGAGGGAAGCGACACGAAACAGGGTGCGATCGGGGTCTACGGGGATTTGTTTTTCTACATTTGCATAGCCGTAGCCTTTGGTGAGGAAGAGTTTGCCGTCTTTGACGATCGCGATCGCAGCGCCGGGAATATGATTGTTTTTCATTTCTTGGTAGATAAATCCATCCAGGAAAGCTTCCACTTCCTGGGGATCTGTCGGTCCGAGTCCATTGGGCCGAGGTGCCTCCGTAGCTGCCTCTGGGATGGAGGTGGGGCGATCGGGGGAGAGTAGCGGCACTCCCGTGGTTTGAGTTAGTCCCACTGTGGCAAAATAAGGCAGTCCCCCCAGGCAAAGGGCGATCGCGGCGACGATTGCTAGATAAATTAGCTTTGTGTAAAATTTCGGTTTGACCACGGTTGCCTCTGTACCTCGACGGAAAATTGCTGTAGTTGTGCTACATCTAGCGTATTTCTCCCAGGGGTGGCCTGAAATCTATCTAGGGGAGGAATTGCGGGCAAGCCTCGCCCCGCACACCTGGGCGTTTGAGAAGGAGCCTCCCGAAGGGGCGTGAGAACCTGCAGGCGATCGCTCGCGGTTTGGTCAAGCCGGCACTGGATGTGATGCGGGTTCCACGGATGGGGTAGGGAGGGGTGATGCAGCCGAGGGGAATTGGTTCTGAGGAAAATCGGCGTTTGATGGGGCGAAAAAAAGGAATTGTCAGCAGTGTAATTTCCTTCTTTAGACAGATGTTTGGGGGTAGATCTTGGGGTTATGGTACGGACAGGATTTTGGAAAAAGGAAAGGGTCAGCGTGCCTATTTTTTTTTCCGGGATTCACGAGCGGCAATTCTGAGGTTGCGCGAAAGGGCAAAGCAAGTCCACAGCGACAACATTTGAGGAAACGCGATAAATCGCGAAATCGGGTCTGCATCCCGCCGAACCAAAAGCGCGATCGCAGCACAGTTGCGATCGCAAAAAAAGCTCAATTTAATGATTGGAGGAAAGCAGTTTATGCTTCAAAAAACAAGATCTGATAACAAAAGTGGAAAAATCCGCATGGGTGCGATCGCAGTGGCGGTAATGGCGATGCTGCTGTCTGCTTGTAGAAACGAAGTGCCCAACGCCTCAGTTCCAGGGGAAGAGGGAAATATCGGCACGGAAACCGTTGCGGAGGACACCGATGCCCTCCTAGGTAGCGTCGTCACCGTCAGAGGCGAACCGGTGCAAAAAGTCAGTGATGTGAGCTTCACCGTGGCGGATGAGGAGTGGTTTGCCGGTGAAAGCGTCTTAGTGGTGAACGCTTCCGGAGAACCCACCGTACTTCCCGCAGAGGACGATACCGAAGTGCAGATTACGGGGACGGTTGCCGAGTTTGTGATGGTGGATATCGAACGCGCTTACGATCTGGATTTAGATCCGGATTTGTATGCCGAGTATGAAGGCAAACCGGCGATTATTGCCCAGTCTATTGCCATTTCCCCGGAACCGGGAGAAATCACCGAAAACCCGACGCAATATTACGGTCAAATTTTGGCAGTTCCGGGTGAAGTGGAAGATATCGTCGGACCGAATACCTTTACGTTAGACGAAGAGGAAATTATTGGCGCAAGCGATTTGCTGGTGGTGGTTCCCGCACCTACTCGGGACATTGTGGATGGAGAAAAAGTCGTTGCCACTGGTGTACTGCGTCCGTTCGTAATCGCCGAACTGGAACGAGAATACGAGTTAACCTGGGATTTAGACGTGCAAAGTCAGTTAGAAGCGGAATATCAAGATCGACCGATTTTGGTGGCTGATGACGTTTATCCCTCTGCTGTAGAGCGGTAAAATAAGCACGCTGAAGGTGAAGGCATTGTGACCGATCGTCGGGCAGGGAATGCACCAAATCGGTATCGGGTTGCTTCCCTGGTCCGGTGAGTTGGGATGAGCAAGGCTTAAACCCGCGCGATCGCATTCAATTGCGATCGAGTGGGCAGATTATGTATCATAATCCTGTGTTTCCCAACTAATATGAGAGATGCTGCCGACGACAAAGTACCCGGGATCGCCCACTCTAACATCCGGCTGGAAAAATGGTATAACAACTCTGAAGGAGGAGTTGTCATGCATTAGTCCTTGCTTGTCAGGCGGACTATAGCCCGCCGAGCCTAGGGATCCTAACGCTTCTTGCATGGGCGCGATTTCAATCCCCCGCTTTGACTCGGCAGTTACGTACAAAATATATACAAAAATCGAGGAACCGAGATTTTATGTGCAAAATACGGATATTATATTCATTGGAGTAGAGCGCGATCGGGAAACTGGAGGTCACAAGGGTAGATTTCCGCGAAGGCATTCTCGCTGGCTGGAGCGCTTTATATACTCGGGTGAAGAATGTGTAAGCACCCCCGTGGTTTCTGCGGCTCCTTGCGATTTGTGGCAGCCGGAAAAGTAGCAACAAACACTCTGCCTTAGGGAGGATGACTGTAAGGGAATTTTTTGCAAACCCTACCGGCATGATGTGGGCAGCCGCCACTACCCGTACCCCAAGAAAAGGCGATCGCCTCGCGCGAGATTGGCGGAACCTTGGTAGGCATGGGTTCTCACCCTTCCACCACGGGGAGGAGACCGTTAAAAAACTCGGCTACGTAGCCGGTGAAAAAAAACATCCCTCCAAAGATAGAAAAACCGAATTGAGCCACCCCCAATCTCACCCCCGATTTCTCTGGGGCGGTTGTCGCCGGAGGAATTAAGCCACTGGTACGCCCGGGCGGCGATTTACGCCTTTCCGGCGCGTTATGAACCCTTTGGGTTATCGGTGCTAGAAGCGGCCCTGAGCGGATGTGCGCTCGTTTTGGGAGATATTCCCCGTTTGCGGGAAATGTGGGGGGATGCGGCGGTATTTGCGAACCCGGACGTCGCGAGGCGCTGGCGAGGGCGATCGATAGTTTAATTGAAGATAGCGATCGACGCCAAGAATGCCAGAATCGCGCCTTCACCCAAGCATTAGAATTCACCCCAGATCGAATGGCCTCTGCTTATCGAGAAGCCTACGAACAACTGACCCAATCATAGAGGAAAAACAGGGAGGCAAAATTGTGACTGTCGGGCAACTCATCGGCGTTATTCTGTTTGTAGTGTCGCTGTTCATTCTCTGGAAAATTAGGCTAGTCATTCTCCTTGCTTTTACCGCTGTGGTTTTTTCCACCGTAATTAACCGCATGGTCGTGCGCTTTGAAAGATCCGGTCTCAATCGCAGTATTGCCGTTGCCTTTTCCGTAGGAATTATTCTCGCCTTTATCGGCGGATTTTTTGCCATTGTCGTTCCCACGGTCATTCAACAATTGCAACAACTGATCGACCTAGTTCCCGAAGGACTCGAACGGTTGCGCCAGTGGTACGTTTGGCTGCAAAACCTGATTCCCGGTCGATTGCTGGCCGATATCAGTAGTTTGGCCAATGTTGTCGATCGCATTCCCGGTTCTACCTCCGATTGGTTTGGCGGATTTTTTACCATTTTTTCCAACTCGGTAGACTTCATGCTGAACTTATTAGTCGTGATTGCAGTGACGATTATGTTATTAGCCAATCCCGACCGATATCGGCATATTTTCATCATGGCCTTTCCGGCATTTTATCGCCGCCGCGTGGATGAGATTCTCTGCAAATGCGAAACCAATCTCGTCGGTTGGGCGCTCGGAATGCTCTTCAATATGACCGTTATCGGACTATTTAGCGGTGTGGGATTGTGGATTTTGGGGGTGCGATTGGCATTGGTCAATGGGTTGATTGCCGGTTTGTTAACTTATATTCCCAATCTCGGCCCGACCTTGAGCGTAATTCCTCCCGCCGCATTGGCGTTACTCGATGCCCCTTGGAAAGCGATTGCGGTGATTATTCTGTATTTCGTCATTCAGCAAGTGGAAAGTACCGTCCTCACCCCCCTGGTGATGAAGCGACAAGTTTCCCTCCTGCCGGCAATTACTTTATTATCCCTGATTACCTTTGGCATTTTCTTTGGTCTGTTAGGATTGTTTCTGGCTCTACCTCTGGTGGTGGTGCTGCAAGTTTGGTTTAAAGAACTATTGGTCAAAGATATTCTCAATAGTTGGACGAAAAATGGCAAAGACAATTCCCGCTACGAGACCCATGACAATAACTCCCCGGAAAACGCTGAGGCAGAATCCGCCGAAAGTTAAACCGCAACTCATACGAACCGGATAACATGGGTTGGGCTGCAATTGGCCGAAAATTACGAGTTTTTACCTCGGTGGGTAGAGAAAATGTAAACCTAAACCTGTTACAATGAAGGCAAACAAAGTCTTTATAAAATCACAAAGTTTTCATGCCGATGGTACAGAGTAACTCTAGAGATAATTCCCAAACCCATAAAAACCTAGCCGAGAAAGAGTCTAGCACCTCTCGGATCGCTCCTTGGATCGCTCGCTTGGTTTATCCCTTGTTTCGCTATCTGGTTTTACCGTTTTACTTCGATCGCATTGAAGTAAAAGGACGGGAAAATGTACCCGAAGGCGGACCGGTAATTTTAGCGCCAACCCATCGCTCGCGGTGGGATGCGCTGCTCATCGGATATGCGGCGGGAAGAGATATCACCGGGCGAGATTTGCGATTTATGGTATCCGCCGATGAAATGCAGGGGTTGCAAGGATGGTTTATTCGCCGCTTGGGCGGATTTCCAGTGAATCCGAAACATCCGGGCATTTCCAGTCTTCGTCATGGAATTGAGTTGCTGGAAAACAAAGAAATGCTGGTGATTTTCCCTGAAGGGAGAATTTTTCACACTCAGGAAGTGCAACCCATCGAACCGGGTTTTGCTCGTTTAGCGCTACAAGCGGAGTCTAACAATCCCGGATTGGGGGTAAAAATTGTGCCAATGAGTCTGTCTTACCATCCGCCGATTCCTCACTGGCGCAGCGCGGTAGAAGTGGCGATCGGCGAGCCACTTGTGGTGGATGATTACTGCAAAAAGCCGCCGAAAGAATGCTCGAAATATCTGAAGGCGGATTTAAAAGCGGCGCTGGAACGGGTCCATGAGGAAAGATTAAAAGCTGAAAAAAATTGAAGCGATAGGCGAAGAAGATTCCATAGGGTAGACTCGGGGAATAGAGAGAAAAAATCCCGGTAGGGAGAGCCTGCCGGTGGCGGAATAATTTTCCTCTATCCTGTGGGGAAAAACACAGGATAGAGGAAACAGCATGTTATCGATTGTCTTGGGTTTCCAGAGAAAATTGGGGAGCGGTTACTTCATCGATATCAACGGTTAAAGATTGCAATCGCTCTTGGATCTGAGGTTCGATGTCCTCTTGCACTCGTCCTTCGAGATAGCGTCCTAAAAAGCGCTCCACTGCTGCTGCCACGGCAAGGCGATTGTTTTCGCGGCGAAACCCATGCCCTTCATTGGGTGCTACCAGATATTTTACATCCCGATCTAACTCGCGTAACGCCACTACAATTTGGTCGGATTCTGCTTTCTTAACGCGCGGATCGTTAGCTCCTTGAATCACCATTAATGGTGCTTCAATTTCCTCGGCAGAAAATAGGGGAGATTGCCGCTGCAACCGCTGGCGTTCTTGCGGATCTTCGGGGTTTCCCACCCGCCGGAAATACTCTTGTTCGATGGGTTTCCAATAGGGGGGAATGGAATTAATTAAGGTAATTAAATTAGACGGACCGACATAGGAAATACCGGCGGCGTATAAATCCGGCGTAAAGGCAAGACCGGCTAAGGTGGCATATCCGCCGTAGGAGGCACCAAAGATACCGACCCGATCGCGATTGGCGATACCTTCTTCGATTAAGAATCGCACGCCATCGGTGAGATCGTGTTGCATGACCCCGGTTCCCCATTCTTCATTGCCCGCATTCAGGAAGGCTTGACCGTAACCGGAAGACCCCCGATAATTCGGTTGTAAGACGGCATAGCCTCGGTTGGCCAAGAATTGCGCGTAGGCATTGTATCCCCAGCGATCGCGTACCCAAGGTCCGCCGTGGGGAAAAATCACCACGGGTAGATTGCGCGCTTCCACGCCGTTTGGGATAGTTAAATAGGCCGGAATTTCTACCCCATCGCGAGCGGGATAGCGAATCTCGTACATGGGAGAGAGACGATCGCTGGGCAAATCCGGACGAGATTCATAGAGCAGTTCCAGGTCTCCCGTGTCTCGATTGTATAAATAGGTGGTTCCCGGGTCAATATCTCGTTCCACGCTGACCAGCATCAGGCGATCGGTATTGGCGGGAAAAAAGAAAGAAAAAATCCCGTCGGGCAAAGCGCTTTTTAACGCCTGTAATTCCCGAGCAAATTGTTCGTTTTTCGGATAGATGCGCTGGCGATCGCTGTAATAAACCGTAGCGAGCAATTCATCGCTGCTATCGGAAAAAACCACCGACCCTAAATCCACTTCCCGCTGGGGGTCTACCGCCACTAACTCGGTTTCTTGGGTATCCGGGTTGAATAAAACCAAGCGCGTTAAATCGGCATTTTCTCCTTTATTAGTTGTCATATAAACCCGCTTGCCATCTTTGTGAAACATTTGCGGATTGCAGCTTTCTTGAAAGCTACAGCGATAAACCGAAGTCCAATTCTCTCCCTCGACGCGCAAAATTTCCCTACCGCCATCGGAGGTGGTTCGCACCGCCAAGCGCAGGTTTCCCTCGCGATCGGCTACCCAGGCGGCAATATTGGCATCGTTTTTCACCAGCAGTTTTCGTTCTCCGGTGTTCGGATTGATGCGATAAACGTCATGCAAGGCTGGATCGCGATCGTTCAATCCCACCACAATCGCATTAGGGTCTTCTTCTGCTAAAGAAATCATGCGCGCTTTTACCCCTTCGATGGGAGTTAAATCCCTAGCTTGCGGGGCTGAAGATTCCGATGCCAATACCCGCTCGGGATCTACGGCATAAATGTGGTAATTTTCGTTGCCGCCTTTATCTTGCAAGTAGAGAATGTATTCTCCATTTGGCGTCCAGAAATAAGTGGGAACCGGGCTATCTTTTTCCGCCGTTACCGGACGGGCGGCAGAAAAGGGTTCGTCAATTCGTTTTATCCAGACATTGAGAACGTCATCAAACGGTTTTTTAAAGGCGATAAACTTGCCATTGGGGGAGATTTGTGCACCGGTAATTTGCGGGTCGCCAAAGAAAACTTGTCGGTCGATTAAGGGGGGCAGGTTTTCTGAATTCGCGTTAGTATTGCTTTGAGAAAAGCGAGTGGGTGGGGCTGGATGTTCGGGTTGAGAAAATGCCGATTGGGGAAAGGTGGTCATAAGTTTTATAGCGGCGAGGACCAAGCCGATCGCCGTGATTTTTATCCATTTCATAGGGTAAATCCTGATTTTTGTTGCAACATATCGAGCCGAAGGTTCGTGGGAAACTGTGGCGATCGCGCATACTCGGGAATCGGCGTCCCCGAAACAAGGCGATCGCGGAAAACCCGGGGGAGAAAATGTATCGCCCTTCCTAGGTTGGCGCACCGCTTTCGCCGACAGCTAACGGAGTGCTGTAGCGCTGGAAGATTTCGTCTATCAGCCACTCGGTGGTCACTTGAAAATTATGTCCGGGGGTGGGCAGTAACTCCAGATAAGTGCCCTGACGGATCAGGTGTCCTAGGTGGCCCGTGACCTTGAATCGGTTAAACAGGTGAGCCGCACTGTCTTGCAATCCCAGTTTGAGCAGGGAACCGCGCAGGTTGACTTCACTGGGAGTGGGTGATTTCCCCTGGGATATCGCCTTCAGGTTATCTGCGATCGCTCCACCTTCCTGATAGGCGACTTCCGCTAACGGAGGCAGCAAATTGTCCGCTTCGGCGGCACAGTCTCCGCCGGCAAACACTTCTGGAAACCCGGGCAGTTGCAGGGTGGGCGTTACCTTTACCCGCCCCAGGCGATCGCGGTTCGCGTCCTCCACGGATAACGCTTCAATCAACGGATGACAGCGAACTCCCGCCACCCACAGCAGGGTTTCCGTTTCCAGGATAGATTCTGCGTCATTATGTTTGTAGCGGATGCGATCGGGTTCCACCTTCGTCACCAGACACTCGAGCCACGGCTCAACCGATACCTGGCGCTGTTTTAACGACTCGATAATGCGATCGCACATGGGAGCGTTAATATCGTCCGCGAGAATTTCGTCCGTCTGTTCCAGCAGTACGATGCGAATTTCTTGCGGATCGCCGCCGAGTGTCGCATACCAGTGGGGCAGCAGATCCGCCAGGGTTCCGGCTAATTCCACACCCGACGGACCACCCCAGTGCCACGGTGAGCAAAGCGCGTCGTTTTTCTGCATCCTCGGTCATTGAGGCGCGTTGCAGGCAATCTCGCAGGTGTTCTCGCAGGGCGAGTGCATCCGCTTGATTGCGAAACGTCAGTGCATTCTCCCGCGCGCCTTCTACGCCAAAATAATTGACGATGCTCCCCAGGGCTAATACTAAATGGTCGTAAGTGTAGGTTAAGCCAGAGGCTAAGCAAAGGTTTTTTTCCGGTAGATCGATCGCTTCGACGGTATCGCGAACGAACTTTATCTCCTTGCCCGAGAGTAATTTCTCATAATGGGGACACACTTGCTCAGCGGTCATCTCTTCGGTGAGAAACTCGTAGAGCAACGGCTGAAACGTAAAGCGCGAGTTGCGATCGATGAGGACGATCGGCTTCTCGTAGTTTTGGCGAACCAGATGGATGGCGGTAAATAAGCCGGTAAATCCTCCACCCAGAATGACTGTGGGATTCGGCGAGTCAGTCATAAGACATATTTTATAGGGTTTACATCAATCTAAAATTCAGAATTCACACAAGAGGCGAGGGAACGACTTCTCACGTAGCCTGGGAAAGGCTCGGCAATCGGAACCCAACCATTAGCACCGCGATTGCGAATGGTGACATTGCGCCCGGAGGAAATTGTGCCGATAATGTTCCCATTCAGGGAAGGGCGATCGCGCACCTCCAGTCCTCCTCTTTCGATTGCTTCGCGGCAATTCGCAAGGGGCGGCGAACCCTGACAAGATGAAATAAAATCGCCATACAGGTACCCGGAAACGGGGGCTGAAATTCTTATCCAACCGTTAACCATGTTCCCGGTGGCGTTGACGGTGCGTCCATCTTCCAGGGCGGCGATCGCCGTACTGTACACCGTCGGTTCGCTGCGGACGTACAACCCGCTTCCTTTGGCGGAAACTTCGCGACAGCTATTCGTTGCTTGCGCCAGTTGGGGATTTTGCGCCGAATTTGCTCGGGCAATTGTTGGCGTCGCAAACCCTGTGAACGTCAGCAAGAGAAAGGGAATTGTTGCTATAGATTTTTGCCATATATTCATTTTCGATCGCCTCAAAATAGAAGTTATAGGGAGTTAGAGTGTGTTTTCTTTAATCATCCCCTATTTTGAGAGAGACTGGCATCTATAAAGAGACAGAAATTTTCTGCAAATGACCGCTCGCGGCGCTGCAAAATGGAGTTCCCTCCAAAGGCGATCGCGCTTGCGAAGAATGAGTCGGCGTAGGCGGAGGAAAACAAGCCCAGCGGCGATTTATAGTCGCCTGGGCTTTCAGGCAAATATCAACCGGATGGGGTATTACGACGCACCCACTACCACATTTTCCGGTTTACCTTCCACAAAACTCTCGATATTTTCCCTTGTGGTATCCAAAATCCGCTGCACCGCTTCGCGAGTATTAAAAGCACTGTGCGGGGTAATCAAAACATTTCGCAAGCGCAGCAATACGTGATCGGCCAAAAGTTCTTCTAAATTATGCTCGCGACGATAAACGGAGCGCAGCAATTCTGCTTCTTCGCGCATCACCGGTTCTTCCGGTAGCACGTCCAATCCAGCGGCGGCAACTTTTCCTTCGGAGAGGGCTTTCACCAAGGCATCTACATCCACCACACTGCCGCGAGAGGTGTTAATTAAAATCACTCCTTCTTTCATTTTGTCAAATTCATCTTCGGAAATCAAGTGGTAGGTTTTCTTGTTTCCCGGAACGTGGACGGTAATGATATCGGCGCTGGATAATACCTCATCCATTGAAGCGTAGCGAAATCCCAATTTCGAGGTTAATTCTTCTTTGGGTTTCACGTCAAAGGCGACGACTTCCATGCGAAATCCTTGGGCAATTTCAATGGCACACTGACCGATATTGCCGGTGCCAATCACGCCCAAAGTTTTGCCGCGCAGGTCGAAGCCTTGCAGACCTTGTTGGGAAAAATCGCCTTTGCGGGTGCGATCGGTTGCCTTGGTCAGGTTATGAGCGATCGCCAGCATCAAAGCAAACGCATGTTCGGCCACGGTGTTTTCCCCATAGGTGGGTACGTTGCACACTTTGATGTTATTTTTTTTGCAGTAGTCGGTATCGATGTGGTCGAACCCCGTAGAGCGGGTAGCAATCATTTTTAGATTGTCGAATTTTTTCAGCGTATCGGCGCTCATATCCGAGTAAATAAATGCCGAAATTACCTCAGCATCGGAATACTGGCTAGCGTTTTCGGGGCTGAGGGCTTCGCTTTCAAATTCCACTTGTTGGCTTTCTTTTAACCCTTGAAACGCATTGCATTCCCAGTCTTCTACTTCAAAAATTGCGAGTTTCATAAGCTCTCCTGTGTCTTGAGAATAAGGGGTTTATCGGCTAATTAATGCAAATTATTTTGCTTGTTTGATAAGGGGGAGGCGGAGCCTCGGGGAGGGGGTTACCAGGCGGAGCCTGGTAACGAGTTAGGTTGTTACTAGGCGAAGATTTATTGTGAAAGAAAAATGGGATAAGTTTTGCCCTCCTTATTGAATAGCGACGCGATAATTGCGGTTGTCCCATTGTTGGGTTTGGGTCCAAAAGAACGTAAAGCAGATGGGATGTTCTTGAGTGTGGGAAATCGGAATATCCACATATTCAATTCCCAAACGGGTGGGGGATGAAGGCGAATCCTGCTGCGTTTGCCAATTATCTGCACACCAACGCAGTTTAAAACCGGTGGCGGCTTGAATTCGCAGAGTATAACCGGGTTTGACGGTTTTTACTTGGCGGTTGAGTTTCCAGATTTCCAGCAACCGACACCCACAGCGATCGCCGAGGTAGCGATCGCGAATCTGGGGGATTTCGTCGAATACTTTGCCGTCATGGGTCGATCGCAGCAACTTAATATACTCCGAGTGCGACCACATCAAGGGCATCGCCGATCCCGTGGCTCGCCCGCGATACATGTGAGCTGCGGGCAAATCCGGGGCATCCCAAATTTGTTCTGGCAGCAATCCGGTTTCGGAGGCGAAGTTTTCCATTGCTGTGATATAAGGCGTCGGATCCCGACCGGCAGCGAGTTCGTAATGACCGCGCTCTCCGGTGAGCAAAGTCCAGGCGCGACCGGTTCCCCACCCCTGCCAAGGGCTGCCATCGTCGCGCTGTCCGTGTGCGTCGTGGTTGTAGCGATGCCAGCACGGACCGCACGGCGTGTCGGCTTTTAGCACTTCATCCACCACTTGGAGAGAATCCTCAATTAACGGGTCGCGGGCACTGCGAATCCCGTAGCGCACCAATAACAGAAAACTGGGATCGACCATTTCGGTGGCCGGAAATTCCTGCGGAGTGCCGGGAGGGCGATGGGGGACGAACACCATGCCTTGATTCGGGTCTTCGTTGGGGATGGGATTATCGATATCGCCCGGATGAATCCGAATGTAGTGGCGGGGAATTTCCGGGACTAAAGTGCCTTGAGTGGTGACGGTCCAGGCTTCGATATGACATTCTAAAAAATCGGCGTATTCTTCGAGGAATTGTGCCGTGTTGCGATCGCCGCGATCGCGCGCCATGCAAGCCACCCCAATTAACGCCGCAATATTGCAAGCCAAGGTAGCCGGCGAGTACCCACTGGCTTGTTCCCAGCGATCCTGCTCGGTCATCGGTCCGCACATTACCAGATATTTCGCTGCCCGCATCACCATCGGATAGGGGTCGAAATTCCGCAATGCATTGTCCCGGTACAACCGCCACACCAACAAAATCGGCAGGGCCACTTGATCCAGTTGAATCCCCGTCTGACAGGGATTGCCGTTGAGCCAGAAACTCTGGGGAAAGCTGCCATCGGGCTGCTGACTGGCTGCCAGATACACCAGCGCCCGCAACGGCGTTTCCCGATTGCCTGCTGCCAACAAGCCCGTAGCACTATTAACCATATCTCGCGTCCACACCATGTGATAGCCGCGTCGATCGCGATCGCCTTTCCGCTGACCCCAGGGAATCGACAGGGAGGAAATTAACGCTCCAGAATAGGATTTATCCTCATGGGCTAACAGCAAACTCACGCTGCTGTGATACAAATTTCCCCCATCGGTGGATTCGCCATCCAGTGCCACCATCCGACAGCAGGTCCGCTGCCACTGCTCTCGATACCGTTGCGCGTGGCTGGCAAACGGCACGTCTAACCCCTGAAACAAAGACGTTACCGCTTTGTGCAGGCAGTCGCCAAAGCCCAGAGCCAGGGTAAATTCTCGGCACCCCTCCCGGTCTAGTTCGCCGGTAAGGGCCACATTGCCATCCAGGGCGCAGTCAAATTCCCAGTCCATCTGAAAATTGTCCGCCAGATCGGTCCAGCCATCACTGTGACCCACATACCCGCAGGAAAGGCGGGAAAACGGAATCGAGGCGGCGAGTGCCACCCAGGAGGAATTTTTCTGCGCCGCTAAAATTTCTCGTCCGGCAACTTCGATAACATGGGCGTTATTGCCCCAACCGCCCACCTCCAAGTGAGGGGCGCAGAGGGCATAAAGGCGCAGTTGAGACAGCACATCGCGATCGCCTTCCAGTTTCGTATGCTGCAGCACGCAAGGAATATGCGGATCGGCAATAATTTCTTTAATAATCGTGTAGCGTTGTTCGGGAGCGCAATTAATAATTCGATATCCCAATCCTTCTTGCCACAACCGTTCCACTCGCGAATCGAGATCTCGCTTTTCTTCATGGAAAAAGCTTTTTCCATCGCTCACGAGATACTGACAATCGCGAATTTGCGGCCAATCAATGGTGGGATAATAAATTTCTGTAATCGCGCCATTCCACAGGGTAAACCACACCCGACTCGATGCCGAATAGGCTGTGCCCACACCATCCTTGCTGCCCTGAGTCCAGCGCGGTTCGATGCCTGGTTTTCCGAAAGCGTTTTTTTGGCCGCGATATTGGGTCATAGAGACGACATAAGTTGAGACAGCGTGAACCAAATGCAGATTTCCACGACACAGAGTTCGGGAACCTTCAAACGGCACAGATCCCCTGGAGGTCAGCCGTCACTTCTGGCAAATATATCTCCCTGACATACTCGGCCAACATTCGATCCGTGTTGAAAACCGGAGCTACCGTTTTTATAGAAGCTTTCATCATTTCGATCCAGCCTTGGGGAACTCCGTTTTCATCCCGATCGTAGTAGAGGGGAATAATTTGTTCATCTATCAGACGGTAGAGAGATTCTGCATCCCGGCGATCTTGTTCCTCCCGATTTTCCCCAGAGCGATCGTCGCCGATCGCCCACCCGTTGATGCCTTTACCAGTCTCGTCTTCGCGGTAGGCTTCCCGCCACCAGCCATCGAGGATGCTACAATTGAGGCCACCGTTGAGCGCCACCTTTTGACCGCTGGTGCCCGATGCTTCCAGGGGGCGGCGAGGGGTATTGAGCCACACATCCACGCCGCGCACCAATTTTTTGGCGACGAACATATCGTAATCTTCGATAAAGATAATCCGATCTTGCAGTTCTAAGTCGTGACTCCACTGCATGATTCGCTGCATGATGCGCTTGCTTTCCTCATTTTGGGGATGCGCCTTGCCGGCAAAAATCAGTTGCACCGGGCGATCGCTGTGGCCGAGAATGTCTCTGGCGCGGTCGGGATCGCAGAAAATTAAATCCGGACGCTTGTAGGGACTGAAGCGACGGGCGAAACCAATGGTGAGTAGATTGGGATCGAGTCGGCGACGCAAAGGTTCGATCGCTTCTGGGGATTCTCCGCGATATTTCTGCGCTTGTTGGAGCCAATCGCGGGCAAACACGATAAGCTGTTCTTTGAGGAGTTGATGTCGCTGCCAAAGTTCGCGAGTGGGAATTCGTTCGATGCGATCCCAGATGTGGCGATCGCACAGACAAGTTCCCCAATTTTTATCTAAATAGTCCGCATATAAATCCCCCAATAACGGCGCGATCCAGGTGCGAGAATGAATGCCATTGGTAATATAGCCGATGGGCACTTCACTGACCTCGCGATCGGGATAAATCGCCGACCACATTTCACGCGCCACTTGTCCGTTGAGTTCGCTCACCCCATTTGCCGATCGCGTTAACCGCAGTGCCAATACCGTCATGTTAAACCGTGCCCAAGGGTCTGTGGGTTTGCGCGCCCCCAAGTCGAGAAATTCCGCTTGCGAGAGGTTCAATTGCGGCCAAAAGTCGGCAAAAAACTCCGCCATTAACTCCGGCGGAAAGCGATCGTGTCCGCCCATCACCGGGGTGTGGGTGGTGAAGATGCAGCGCTCTTTCACCTCATCTTTGGCCTGGGAGAAAGATTGCCCGCTGTCGGCCATCGACTGACGCACTAATTCGAGCAAAGCAAAGGCGGCATGACCTTCGTTCAGGTGATACAAACTCGGGGTAATTCCCAGGCGCTGCAACATTTTTACCCCGCCAATTCCCAACAGAAATTCTTGGGCCATTCGGTTATTGCGATCGCCGCCATACAAACAGCGAGCGATCGCGCGGTCTACCGGGTCATTATCCGGACGGTTAGTATCGAGTAAATAAATATTCACTCGTCCGACACGCACTTGCCAACATTGAACGATAGTCTTGCGCCTGCGGATGCTGATTTCCACGGTTAAAGGTTCCCCGGAAGTGTCGCGCACCAGTTCCAGCGGCATTTCCTCGAATCGATACTTGGGATACCGTTCTTCTTGCCATCCTTCGCGATTAAAATGCTGTTCTAAATAGCCGTTGCGGAAAAGCAATCCCACCCCCACCATCGGCACCCCTAAATCCGAAGCAGATTTGAGATGATCCCCGGCTAAAACGCCCAATCCCCCGGCATAATTGGGCAGAGATTGATGCACGCCAAATTCAAAGCAAAAATAAGCGATCGGACTTTGGAAATGCCATTGGGGAGCCACTTTACTGGCCCAACTTTTGTCTCCCGAGGCCATATAGTCGCGAAATTCAGCGATTCGCTGTTCCAGTCGATTGAGATAGGTCGGATCCCTGGCAAATTGCGCGATTTGTTTTGGGGAAAGACGCTGCAAAAATTTGACTGGGTTTTGATGACATTCCTCCCACAATCGGGCATCTAAGTCGCGAAATATCGATTCCCCTTGTGCCGACCAACTCCACCAGAAGTTAAAGGCCAGGTCGATTAAGGGAGATAAGGTGGTGGGAAGCTTGTTGCGCCAGTTTTCTCCGGAAAAATTATTCGGGCTGCGATCGCTCATCATTCTCCTGATTTTTCTCGCTTATTTTGCCGTATAACCGCCATCAATAACTAACTCGGTGCCGGTAATAAATTTCGCTTCATCCGAGGCTAAAAATAAGGTAGCATAAGCCACATCAATCGGTTCGCCAATATGACCCATCGGATACATTTGACCGATTTCTTCTTTTGTCATTCCCCGTTCTTTTGCGCCGAGTTCCGCCATGCCGGTATCGATGACGCTGGGATTGACGCAATTGACGCGCACTTTGCGATCGGCCAATTCCACCGCGCAATCTTTGGTCATCGTATGAACCGCGCCTTTACTCGCACCGTAGAGACTTTGCCGCTTGACGCCAACCAGGGCGGCGGTAGAGGATAAATTGACAATCGCACCGCCGCCATTTTCTGCCATCAGAGACCCGCAGTGTTTGAGGCCGAGAAATACGCCTAAAGCGTTTACATCCATCAGCTTATGCCACTGTTCGACGGGGGTGGTTGCCAAGTCATTAAACTGCAAAATCCCGGCATTATTCACCAGAATATTCGGCGAACCCAATGCAGCGCTGGTTTCATTTAACACGCGCTTCCAGTCTTCTTCCAGTACCACATTGTGGGACAAAAATTTGGCGGTTCCCCCGCGATTTGTAATCTGGTTAACGGTTTCTTGGCCGCCGTCTTCTTCGATATCCGTCACCACGACTTTTGCCCCTTCCGAAGCCAGCATCAAGGCGGTTTCTCGTCCGATACCCGCACCGCCACCGGTGACAATTGCGATTTTATTTTCGACTCTTTTACCCATAAAGCGTTGATTTCCGTCTAAATCACAAACCCGGGGAGGAGAGGTTGAGTTCTCAATCCCGATGGTACTATTCAGTAAGGTAGAGAAACCCACGGCAGTTGTCATCTTCCTCTAGCTAGAGTTTTTGGGGGAACGAAGCGGGAGTTAGACGAGGGTATGGGCGATGGTCATTAGCAAAAAGCCGATGGCCACAATGGTGCCGATTTCCAGGCGATCGCCTTTTTCTAGACCCTCCGGAATCAGTTCGCTGACTACCAAAAACCCCATCGCACCTGCGGCAAATGCCAATCCATAAGGCAAAATCTGCTGGAAAAAGGAAACCGCCAGCAGGGCGGGAATGGCGGCGATCGGTTGCGGCACACTGGAAAAAATCGCCCAAAACACGCATTGATTCACCGGAACCTTTTCCGCGCGCAGGGGCAGGGTCACCGCCAGTCCTTCCGGAATATTTTGCACGGAAATCGCCAGGGCCAAGAGGAATCCTAAATTGCCGTTTTCTTGCCCTGCGCCATATCCCACGCCCACTGCCACTCCTTCCGGGAAGCTATGCAGAAATAAAGTGCCTAAAATCAACAGCACCCGCCGCGCAGAGGCTCCGCGAATTTCGCCAAAATCGATCTGTTTGTCACCCAACCATACTTCGCTCAACAGAAAAACCCCGGTTCCCACGGTTAAGCCGATCGCCACCGGGGAATATCCACCCCGTCTGAGTGCCGGTATTATCAAATCGAACACGGAAGCGGCGAGCATCACGCCGCCGGCAAACCCATACCCCCGTCGCGACCACTTTTGCGAGAGTCTGGGAAAAAAATAAAAGGGCACGGCTCCTAAACCAGTTGCCAACATGGTAATCGTGGCGGCGAGTAAGGTGGTGAAAAATAATTGAATATCCATCTTTTGGCCGTATGTCACAAAAGGTTAATTGATAATTCCGGTCATTTTATCCCACTTTCATCCCTCATTCTCAGGCTCCAACGCATCTGCCGAGGCTGGGCCTTCCTCCCACTTCGGCGATCGCCAGGGTTTGCACGGCGGTGGGCGGAAAACGCGGTGAGGGGAAAACCCGGGGGCGATCGCGCCACAATTGCACAGGCGCGCGGCGGCTTTATTACTTTTGATAGACGTAAGCGCTGAAATATCAACTTATAATGAGCGAACGGGGATATTAGGAGAGGTCTAATTCGCAAGTAGCAGAAAATTTTTTTTGGGGTTCTCGAAAGATAGAGACCCGATTTATTTATTTAGGAGAAATTTTAGGAGATAACGATGACAAACGCCAATCAATTACAAGAATGGCATGAATTAGCGCAGCAACTGCGGGTCGATAGCATTCGCTGTACCAGCGAGGCGGGTTCCGGGCACCCCACCTCCTCGATGTCGGCGGCGGATCTGATGGCCGTGCTGCTCACGAAGTATCTAACTTTTGACTTTGACAATCCCGAGAACCCGAATAACGATCGCGTGATTTTCTCGAAAGGTCATGCGTCGCCCCTGCTGTATTCCATGCTGAAGGCGGCGGGAGTCATCTCGGACGAACAGTTGATGTCCTTGCGCCAGTTTGGCAGTCCCGTGGAAGGTCATCCCACCCCGAAACTGCCTGGAATCGACGTGGGAACCGGTTCTCTGGGACAGGGACTGACGATTGGCTTCGGGATGGCGTTAGCCGGCAAGTATCTCAACGAAGTGCCCGCGCGCATCTGGGTCTTGCAAGGAGATAGCGAAACCGGCGAGGGGTCGGTATGGGAAGCGTTCGATCGCGCCTCCTACTATCACCTAAACAACATTAGCCTGATTATCGACGTGAACCGTCTGGGACAGCGCGGAGAAACGGAATTGGGATGGAATACTCAAGCGTATGCAGAGCGCGCCCGCGCCTTTGGCTGGCACGCGATCGAGATCGACGGTCACGATTTGGGGGAGGTCGATCGCGCCTATGCAGAAGCCTTAACTATTGAGGATCGCCCCACGGCGATTATCGCCCGGACGATTAAAGCCAAGGGCTATGCTGAATTGGAAGATGAAAACGGGCATCACGGGAAGAATTTGAAACCGGAACAAACCGAAGCGGCGATCGCCGAGTTAGGCGGCGAACGAAATATCCGCATCGAGGTACAAAAGCCAAAAGCCGCCAAACCGGCAGCTCCCGCAAAGGCGCAACCCCTGGAACTTCCTCACTTTGAAATGGGAGAATCCGTGGCCACGCGGGATGCCTACGGTCAGGCACTCAAAGCCTTGGGAGCCGCACAACCGGAGGTAGTGGGTCTCGATGGAGAAGTGAGCAACTCCACCCGCGCCAAGTTCTTCGCCAAAACCTATCCGGAACGCTATTTCGAGATGTTTATCGGCGAGCAGCTCATGGTGGGGGCGGCAGTTGGCTTGCAGGCGCTCAATTACAAGCCCTTTGCCTCCAGCTTTGCGGCATTTCTCTCCCGCGCTTACGATTTCGTGCGGATGGCGGCTGTTTCCCGGGCGAACCTGAAGCTGGTGGGGTCTCACGCCGGGGTTTCCATCGGGCAGGATGGTCCGTCGCAGATGGGATTGGAAGATATCGCGGCCTTTCGCGCGGTGTGGAGCAGCACGGTGTTGTATCCCTGCGATGGCAACCAAACGGCGAAATTGGTGGAACAGATGAGCGATCGCCCGGGGATTTGCTATCTCCGCACCACCCGGATGAAAACTCCGGTTATCTACGATGCGGATGAAGCGTTTCCGATTGGGGGTAGCAAGGTGCTTCGCAGTTGCGATCGCGATCGCCTCACCATCATCGGTGCCGGTGTCACCCTGCATGAGGCGCTTTCGGCTTACGATCGCCTGAAAAAAGAAGGCATCCTGGCGCGGGTTATCGATCTGTATTCCGTCAAGCCCATCGATGTGGAAACCCTGTATCAAGCAGCTCACGATACCGAGGGCAATCTGATTGTGGTGGAAGATCATTGGAGCGAAGGCGGATTAGGTGCGGCTGTACTGGATGCCTTTACCGGTACGGACAGCGCTCCGGTATATGACGGACCGCCGTTGCGCCCCATCAAGCTAGCAGTGCGCGACATGCCCGGATCGGGTCAGCCGGCGGAAATGTTGCACGGTGCGAAAATAGACGCGGATGCGATCGTGGCGGCAGCTCAATCTCTGGTGAAGCAGCCGGTGGGCAGTTCGGTATAAACCGTATAGAAACCCTGTAGGGTGGGCATTGCCCACCCTACGGCTACTGTATAAACCGTATAGAAACCCTGTAGGGTGGGCATTGCCCACCCTACGGCTTATCCTGGGAACGAGAGAAAACGAGAGCAACCAACAATGGCTATTTTTCGATGCGTAAGGTGCTGCCATCGCGGTCCGTGCGATAGGTCCAGGCCCGATGGCGATCGGAGACCATCACGCGCCATCCCGGAACTAAGGTTTCTTCCACCGAGGATTCTTCCGGTTCGGCAAGACCCAGGCAGCGATCGGGCCAGGTTTCTCGTTCTGCCTCCACGATCCGCAGTCCCAAGGGAGACTTGCCCGACTGTTGCGAGATATGGTGCAATACGGCATTGCTCACGGAAGGGGGAAGGTTGCCCACGGCGGTATGATAGGGCGTTTCCAAGCGGATGTTACTGCCTTTGCGATCGCTGCGATACACCCAGGTTTGGCAATCGTTTTCTACCACAATCCGCCATCCTTCCACCGGCTGTTGTTCGCAGGCTTCTCCGGGTTGGGGAAGACCGAGACAGGTATTGTTCCAGGTTTGCGGTTCGGCTTCCACTAGGTGCAGGGTTGAGGGGGAAGTGTCCGCATGTTTCGCGGTTTGCTGCACTACGGCATGGGCGAGGCGATCGCTTATCTTTCCATTCCCCGAGGTGCTTTCGTGGGATTCCAACCGGATTTTTCCGCCTTCTAGGGAGGTGCGATAGATCCACTGGCGATCGTGATTTTCCACCACAACGCGCCACCCATCCACCAGCATTTGAGCGCAGACTTCCCCCGGTTCCGACAGCCCCAGGCAGCTATCGGGCCAGGTTCGTTGTTCCTCGTGGACGATGTGTAGCTCGGAAATCTGTTCCCTAGCTCTCTGCTGCACGTCCTGCAAAACCATCTCGGCAACTTCCGGGGGCAGCTTGCCACTGTAGGTGTCTTCTTTTTCTTGCCGCAGGCGATCGCCTGACAGGGAGGTGCGATATACTAGGGTATCCCTGCCATCGGAGATAACTACCCGCCATCCTTCCACTTTCGCCGGGGGACAGTATTCCCGGGGTTGGGCCAGTCCGAGACAGCCATTCGGCCAGGTTCGTTTCTCCGCTGCCACAATTTTTAGCTGCTGCGGATGTGCCCCCATTGCCTCAGAAGCCGCTTCTTTCACTGCAATATCTACTGCATCTGGCATGTCAGTTGTTGCTACTTTTACCATAAAAACCCTCAGTTTTATCGACTTTATTAGATTTCTATCATTAGTATTTATTATAGTAAAAAACCAGAGCCGTTTAAGATAAATAAAGCTTTTTATTACTCTAGGATTAGGCAAAATTTCCCTGGGGACGCCCTTCAACCTCCTAGCGGCAGAAATAAATGTGCCAAAAAATGCTTCCCCAGAGAGATGACAAGGAAATGTAACCACCGGAAGCCCTCCCTCCATCCCAACCTTCACTAAGATACAGATTACACCCCGACCCAGGGTCATTTCCTTCGCCAACTTAAGAATTAAAAATTAAGAATTAAGAATTAAGAATTTTTTCAACTTTCAAGTTTTGCGGGTGGCGATCGCCCAACCGTCAAGAGCATCTGGCACAGGGTTTCCCCTCGGCGAACATCTGCCGAGAGAAAATCTCTTCCTTTAGGAAGATGATTGCCGAAGCGAAAGTGTTTTAGTAATAGAAAGACGATAACTAAAAAGACCTATTCCAAATAGAGGAGTCGGCCAAACCCGCCGGAGTTCCTCGCCCTGGGCGTGACTCTCTGGTAAGAGTTGGGCGCAATACCAGCGCCAAAAATCCGGGCAAAAAAATAAACAGATTATCGAGACGGTTGTTAAAAATTGCTTGCCATGAACAAAACGGAAGACTCGCGAAAATCAAATCATCACGGACAAATTATTTCCATTCGCAGTAGTGTGGTTGACGTTCGGTTTTCGGAAGGGCTTCCGGAGGTATATAGCGAATTGAGAACCGGTGAAGACGATCGCATTGTCATCGAAGTGGTGAACCACGTAGACGAGCAGACGGTGCGCGGCATCGCCCTGATGCCCACTGCCGGTTTGGCACGAGGTGCGGCGGTGAAAGACACGGGAAAAACGCTCAAAGTGCCCGTGGGAGATAAATTACTGGGTCGGGTATTTAATGTATTCGGCGAGGCGATCGATAAAAAAGACCAAATCAGCGACGCACAATGGCGATCGATTCATCAACCCCCCGTGGAACTCGCCGAGCAATCCACGAGTTCGGAGATTCTCGAAACCGGGATCAAAGCGATCGACGTACTCGCACCCCTAGAACGCGGGGGGAAAGCGGGTTTGTTTGGCGGTGCCGGTGTGGGCAAAACCGTCTTGCTCTCGGAAATGATACACAACATGGCGACTCACCACGAAGGAGTCAGTCTGTTTTGCGGGATCGGCGAACGCAACCGCGAGGCAGAAGAATTTTATCGCGAAATGCAAGAAGCGGGGGTGCTTAACAATACCATTATGGTATTCGGGCAGATGAACGAACCGCCGGGAGCGCGATTCCGCGTGGGTCATGCGGCGCTGACAATGGCGGAGTATTTCCGCGATGACGCCAAGCAAGATGTGCTATTGCTGATGGACAATATTTTCCGATTCATTCAGGCGGGACAGGAAGTGTCCGGTTTGATGGGACGATTGCCCTCGCGAGTGGGATATCAACCCACCTTGGGCACGGAATTGTCCGAACTCGAAGAACGGATCGGCAATACCGCCAGCGGTTCGATTACCTCCGTACAGGCGGTGTACGTTCCGGCAGATGATTTTACCGATCCGGCAGCAGTTCACACGTTCGGGCATTTGTCTTCTTCGATCGTGCTATCGCGAAAGCGCGCCAGTCAGGGATTGTATCCGGCAATCGATCCCCTGCAATCGAATTCTAAAATGCTGACGCCTCCCATTGTGGGAAAGCGGCACTATCAAATCGCCCAAACGGTGCGACAAACTCTGGCGAATTATGAAGATTTAAAAGATATTATTTCTATGCTGGGGATGGAGGAACTTTCCGCCAGCGATCGCCAAACCGTGAACCGCGCCCGTCGTCTAGAGCGGTTTTTAACCCAACCGTTTTTTACCACCGAACAGTTTACCGGCAAAGCGGGCAAATTGGTCAGCATGGAAGAAGCGCTCGACGGATGCGATCGCATTCTCCAAGGCGAATTTTCCGATTATTCCGAGCGATCGCTTTACATGCTTGGCAAAATCGACGAAGCACAAAAAAGTCAACCCCAAGAACAGGAGGAAAACTCGGAAAAAGAATAATCTGCGGTTCGTGAGGGAAAATGCTGGATTGAAATTCCCCCATATCCTAATTTTAATTCCGGTAATATAGCGCAAAAAAGCACAAAAGAACCTTATAAAAAGCCAATAAAAAATGAAGCTAAAAATTTTATTACCCACAGAAGTGCTGGTAGACGAAGACGTTAAAAAAGTAACAGCAGAAGCCGAAAATGGAGCGTTTGGACTGTTGCCCAATCATATCGACTTCGTAACCGCATTGGTGCCGGGAATACTATCATACGAATCCGCAGGAGGAACAGAAACATTTGTTGCGGTCAATCAAGGAACCCTGGTAAAAAATGGTTCTGAGGTGTTAGTGTCTACCCGACAAGCGGCGAAAGGAAAAGACTTAGACTCGTTGCAGCAAACCGTAGAAGAGAAATATAAAACCCTGGACGACCGGGAGAAACAAGCGCGGTCTGCCGTTTCCAGACTCGAAGCGGGATTTATGCGCGGATTAATTGAAGTGGGAGGGACAAGTCGTGAAGCGCCCGAACAGTAGAAAAAGCAAGCGAATACCCGATCCGAAACGCCAAGAAAGGTTTCACCAGCAGATTCGGGAGAAATCATCTCGCAAGCTGAAAGCAAAGCGCGAGGATGAGTTTAGCATTTGGTATGGGTTGGGAATGTTTGGATTGATTGGATGGTCTGTTGCCATTCCCACCTTAATTGGTCTGGCGATTGGACTGTGGATCGATGTCACCTATCCGAGTCCGTATTCCTGGACTTTGATGTTATTATTTGTGGGTGTAGTATTGGGTTGCCTAAACGCTTGGTTCTGGGTAGAACGGGAGCGACCCAATGAGTGAAGGAGCGCTGGCACTACCGCTGATGGTGTTGCTCGTCGGGGTGGCGATCGCCCTTTCCATTGCCATCAAAGCGGGCACCAGTCGCTTGGGGTTGCCCAATCTCTTAGGCTATTTGCTGCTGGGATTTCTCCTGCGTCTGGCAGACGCGCAATGGCAGTTTCTTTCCCCCGAAGCTGAGGAAATATTTGTATTTTTAGCCGAATTGGGGATTATTTCCTTGCTGTTTCGCGTGGGACTGGAAAGCGATTTAGCCGGACTCAAGCATCAGTTGCCCCGCGCAAGCAAAATCTGGCTTTCAGATATCATCGTCAGTGGCGGATTGGGATTTGTCACCGCCTATTTTTTGCTCAACTTATCCGCCATTTCCAGTATATTTGTGGCCGTGGCATTTACCGCCACCAGTGTGGGGGTTTCCATCGGGGTTTGGGAAGAAGAAAACGCCACGGATTCGCCGAACGGTCAATTGTTGCTCGATGTAGCGGAAATGGACGACATTTCTGCGGTGATTTTGATGGCGTTGCTGTTTGCAATTGCCCCCAATCTTAGCCAGAGCAATGACAGCGGTTCGTTAGTTTCGGTTATCGCCGAAACTTCGGGTATCTTTGCGTTCAAGGCAGTTGTGTTTGGTACGTTTTGCTTTTTCTTTTCGCGTTATTTTGAGGCGAAAATGACCAAGTTTTTTCGCGAAATCGAACCCGCGCCAGACCCGATGCTGGAAGTGGTCGGAATTGGATTTATTATTGCCGCGATCGCCGGATTGCTTGGCTTTTCCGTTGCCATTGGCGGATTTTTTGCCGGACTGGTGTTCAGTCGCGATCCGCAAGCGGTAAAAATGGAAGCTTCGTTTCAATCTATCTACGAACTATTGACCCCGTTTTTTTTCATTGGCATCGGCTTAAAAATCGACCCCACAGCCCTCACGAGTGCCGTGGGAATGGGATTGATTTTACTCATTGCTGCAGTTCTCGGGAAAGTTCTCGGTGCCGGGGGTTTGGCTTATTTAACCACTAGCAAAATCGGTGGCATCTTGATTGGTGTCAGCATGATTCCGAGAGCCGAGATTACGATGATTGTCATGCAACGCGGATTGAAACTCGGGTCGTGGGCGGTATCGGAAAAGATATTTGCCGCGATGGTTTTAGTCTCGGCGGCAACCAGTATTATTGCACCGCTTGCCCTGCGATCGCTGCTCCATAAGTGGCCTCAAAAACAAGGAGAAACACCATGAACGTCATTTTTCCCTTATTATTTATTGCCCTTCCCGCCGGATTTGCCCTCGGCGTTTTCTACTTCGCCAGTTTGTGGATTACCGTGCGACAACTGCCCACCACCCAATGGCCGGCGCGGTTATTTATCGGCAGTTACTTGGGGCGGGTTGCGATTACCTTGCTCGGCTTTTATATCGTAATGAACGGACAGTGGGAAAGCGCCTTGGTTTGCCTGTTGGGATTTTTAATTGCCCGCGCGGTTTTAACCCAAGTTTGGCACCCCAAAGAAAAGGTGAAACTGTTCTAGTTTTAGCCCGGGATGAGAGAACGGCAAGGCGAGTTTTTTTGGGAGGCGATCGCGCAACCCCGAGTTAAACCGCATTGAATTGCAAAGCTGACAAATTCTGTGTAAACTGCAATGGAAACATGGCAATTTATTGATAACATCATCTACTGGCAGTGGAATTGGGTTGTCCTCAATGCTACCCTAGTCTTTACTTGGCTGGTGATGGCAATTTTGGTTATCGGGTCTTGGCTGGTGACGCGAAATCTGGCGATCGCACCGGATAAAATTTCCCCCTGGCAAAATATGCTAGAAATCATCGTCAAGCAAATCAACGACCAAATTCGCGAGGGAATCGGACAAGAACCCAAACAATTTTTACCCTTTGTGGGCACTTTATTTTTGTTTATCGCCCTGGCGAACATTCTGACCTTGTTTCCCTATTATGAATCTCCAGCGGCTTCTCTGTCTAGCACGGCAGCTTGGGCTATTTGCGTGTTCTTTGCCGTTCCTTATTACGGAATCAAAAACGTAGGCTGGAGAGCGTACTTCAAGCATTACATTCAGCCGACGCCGATTATGTTGCCGTTTCAGATTATCAGCGAACTGTCGCGAACCCTTTCTCTGGCAGTTCGTTTGTTTGGCAACATTATGAGTACCAGCTTGCTGGTCGCCATTTTAATTTCCCTGGTGCCGCTATTCCTGCCGATGGTCATGCGGGCATTTGGGATTTTAATTGGCGTCATTCAAGCGTATGTATTTGCCATTTTGGCATTAGTTTATATTGCCTCGGGAATGAGCGCGCAGCACACGACCAAAAAACAACAAAACCAACATTCAGAACAAGGAGCGAGTTAAAATGGATAATATGGGACTGGTGGGTATGGTGTCGATTTTCACCGCTGGAATAACCATTGCCATTGGCGCAGTCGGTCCGGCGATCGGGGAAGGATTGGCCCTTGCCAATGCCCTGAGAGCGCTGGCACAACAACCGGATAAAGCGAATACGATTACCCGGACATTATTTGTGGGGATGGCATTTATCGAATCTACCGCAATTTATTGTTTTGTGATTTCGATTATTTTGCTGTTTGCCAATCCCTTTTGGGGTCAGTTTACCCAACAGGGAGGAGGCTAATCGGTGATTACTTGGTTTACCGTCGTCGCCCAGATCGTCAACTTCCTCATTCTGGTTTTCCTGCTGTGGAAGTTTTTGTATAAACCCATCCTCAAAACGATGGACGATCGCCAGAAAAAGCTAGAAAATCGCTGGCAGGAGGCGCAGCGCGATCGCGACAAAGCGCGAGAATCCGCCGCAGCTTACCGACAAAAGCGCAGAGAAATCGAAGATCGGCGATCGCAAATCGTGGCACAAGCCAAAGAACAAGCCGAAGCGCGGCGCAAAGCGCTGATCGACCAAGCCCGCCGCGAGGTGGATAACCTCCAGGCGCAATGGCGATCGGCCATCGATCGCGAACAAAAATCCTTTCTCCACCGACTGCGACAACAGGTGGCGCAGGAAACCTACGACCTCACCCGGCGCACCTTGCAAGAGGTCGCCCATACGGACCTGGAAGAACGGGCGATCGCCCGATTTTGCGATCGCCTGCAACGCCTCGAGGACGAACAGCGCGATCGTCTGCGCGAGGCATTACAAACCTCTGAAGAACCGATTTTCATCCGCAGCGGCTTCCAGATTCCCGATGACAAACGCCATCAACTCCTCGACTTGTTGCAAAACCAAATTGCCTCGGGTAAAACCCTCACCATTGCCGAGGAACCCGAGGAAAAAGAACGGGAGAATAACGGTCACAAAGCGGAGGATTTTGCCGAAGACACCGAAACCCAAATCCCGGTAAAATTTGTCACTTCCGAGCGCTTACTCTGCGGCATTACCGTCCAGGTAGACGGTCAAGCCGTTTCCTGGGATTTTCAAACCTATTTACAAGGCATAGAAGAGCGCTTTGCTCAATTCATTCAAGAAGAAACCCGCAAAGAAAAAGCCGATATAGAAGAACGAGAACGAGTCGCCAAAAAAGCGGAAAATATCGAATCCCAGGTGCTAGAAAAAACCTACGCGATCGCCCGTCGCGCCTTGCAAGATTTGGCCGATGCAGACTTAGAAGAACGGGCAATTTCCGTCTTCCTCAAGCGGCTCCAAAATCTCAACTCATCGGAACGCAAAGCCATCGACCAAGCCCTAGGACATTCCGAAAAAATCGCCATCCGCAGCAGCTTCGAGATTCCCCAACCCAAGCGCGAGCAAATCATTCATCACCTGAAACAAGAGCATTTGCTCAACCACCATCAGGTGCAATTTGCCCAGTCCGATGACTTAATCTGTGGCGTAGAATTGCAATTTGGCAATCGTTCCATTGTCTGGAGTTTAGAGCGATACATGGACTCCCTGGAACGCCGCTTATCTGCTGCTGTGAAGGAGGAAGAGAATGCGAAATAACGATCGCCAACTGTTGCGGGTACTCGACGATACCTTTAGTGCGTTCGATCGCGCCCTAGACAGTTACCACCCCCAACTCGAAACTCGCGAAATCGGCATTGTCAAATCGGTTTCGCGCGGGATTGCCACCCTGTCCGGATTGCCCGACGTGCGCTCGGAAGAAGTGCTGCGCTTTCCCGGGGACATACTGGGCATTGCCTTTAATTTAGACCCGAATCAAATCGGGGTGATTCTGTTAGGAGAAAGCGAAAAGATACAGGCCGGTGACGAAGTGCATCGCACCGGGCGGATTATGGATGTGCCGGTGGGCGAGGGTCTCCTGGGGCGGGTGGTGAATGCCACCGGTCGCCCCCTGGACCGCAAAGGGTCGATTAATGCAGAAGAACGTCGCCCGATCGAACGGGAAGCCCCAGCCATTATGGACCGCGCCCCGGTAAGCGTTCCCCTGCAAACCGGGTTAAAAGTGGTGGATGCTTTGATTCCCGTGGGTCGGGGTCAGCGAGAACTGATCGTGGGCGATCGCCAAACCGGCAAAACCGCGATCGCGATCGATACGATTATCAATCAAAAGGATAAAGATGTAATCTGCATCTACTGCGCCATCGGACAGCGAGTCGCTTCCGTGGCGAAGGCGATCGCCGAGTTGCGCCAACATGAAGCAATGGACTACACCGTGGTGGTGGTGTCCTCCGGCGAAGACCCTCCGGGATTGAAATACGTCGCCCCCTATGCAGCAACCACCATTGGCGAGTATTTTATGGACCGAGGGCGCGATGTCTTAGTGGTGTATGACGATTTAACCCGTCACGCTTGGGCGTATCGGGAGTTATCCCTCTTGCTGCGACGCCCCCCCGGTCGAGAAGCTTATCCGGGGGATATCTTTTACATTCACTCGCGGATGCTGGAGCGATCGACTCACCTGCGCGATGAACTCGGGGGCGGTTCTCTTTCTGCTTTACCCATTGTAGAAACCCAAGCGCAGAATATTTCTGCTTATATTCCCACCAATTTAATTTCCATTACCGACGGTCAAATTTATTTATCGCCCGATTTATTTCAAAAAGCGGTTTTACCGGCGGTGGATGTGGGTAAATCCGTCTCCCGGGTGGGGGGAAAAACCCAGTTAAGCGCCTATAAAGGCTTGGCGGGCAATTTACGTCTGTCTTATTCCCAGTTTGAAGAAGTGGAAGTGTTTGCTCGCTTCGGCACGCAGTTGGATGAGGAAACGCAACAAACCCTCACCCGAGGGCGTCGCGTGCGCGAGGTGCTAAAGCAACCTCAATCTCAACCGCTTTCGGTGTCGGAGCAAATTGCCGTGCTGATGTCGGTGAATAATGGGTTATTGGACGAAATCGAACTCGATGAGGTGGAAGAGGCGGCGGGAGAAATTCGCCAACGGGTGACGGAGCGAGTGTCGGATATTTGCGATCGCATCGAATCGGGAGAATCTCTCAGCGATGAAGACCGCTTGGCGATATTAGATACCGCCAGAGAAGCTATCGATCGCCGCTCCAGTGACGCGGAAAAACAAGGCGAATCCGGTGAAGAAAAACGCGCCGAAGGAGAAGGCGGGGAAGACGAAGGCGAAACCGAGTCAAACGCCGCATCCGAATCGGAACATTCCGAAGAAACTGAAGAAAACCAACCGCAATAGATGAGGGGAAAAAATCGTGCCAACCGCTCAAGCACTTAAAGCTCAAATTAGTAGCGTTGAAGATTTGCAATCAGTGGTCAAGACCATGAAAGCTCTCGCTGCAGTCAGCATTCGACAATATCAGCGAGCGGTGGAGTCTTTGAGTGAGTACAATCGCACCGTGGAAATGGGGCTGCATATTGCCATGAGACGGGGATATTTTTCTGATGAATATACGCCGCAGATGCTCTCTGGCCAGAGCGAGTCTGGCGGGATTGGGCGCATCGGGGCGATCGTGTTTGGTTCGGACCAAGGGTTGTGCGGTCAATTTAACGAGCGCGTGGTTTCTCATGGGATGCAGCAATTAGACGAGTGGGAGGTGAAGCCAGAAAACCGGGCGATCGCGGCGGTGGGGGCGCGGATCGTTCCCCTGCTGTCAGCGCGAAAACAGGCGATCGCCACTTCGTTTTCCGTGCCCAGTTCCGTGAACGGGATTACCAATATGGTCCAGGAAATCTTGCTAAATATTCAGCAATGGCGAAATGAAGAACAAGTGGCGCGAATTGTGATTTTTTACAATCAATCTCTCTCTGGTTCTTCTTATGAGCCGCGCACCCTGCAATTGCTTCCCCTAAACCCGGACTGGTTGAAGGAATTAGTCCACAAAGACTGGCCGAATAATGTGTTACCCACCTTTACAATGGATTGGAATCGGTTATTTTCTGCCTTAATCCGAGAATATTTATTCCTGTCGCTTTATCGCGCCTTTGCTGAATCTTTGGCCAGTGAAAATGCTAGCCGCCTGTCTTCGATGCAGGCAGCGGAAAAGAATATTCAAGAACGACTTGGGGATTTAACTTCTCAGTATCGTCGGGAAAGACAAAGTTCGATTACGTCAGAATTGCTGGAAGTTGCATCAGGGTTTGAAGCGCTCACTCAATCGGAAGGGTAGAACATAAAAAGCAGCGGATTTCAATACCGCCTCTGCTTTTTTTTACCAATTTAAACGGTTTTTCTTGCGGGGTGGGAAAAAATTTTTTCATAACAATGAAAAGCCGAGTTGGGTTGGGTGAGGGTGACTCGGCTTGTTATTTTATCGCTGCAATTGGAAAATAGAGGGCATGGGTCAGGTAAGTACAAATGCCCTTTGATGCTTGGGAGACTGTGCAAGACAATTATGCCTCCTGGTTGGTAACAGAGTGATTCAAGCGGGTCGTCAACGGGGAATTTTCCATCCAGTCAAAGATGCGCTCTAACTGTTTGAGGGTGACGAACCCATATTGCCAGAGAACCATCGGTAAGGGAGTGGGATCCATTTCTCGCGGACGGGAATCAGCGGCACAGATCCGCTCCGCAAATGCAATTGAGGAAGCAGAAAGGGCTAACTCCTCTTGGAGAAAGCGAATGAATTGGGAATAGGTGGCGGGTGCCATTGCAAATTTCACCTCCTGAGTTTGACGTTCTAAACGTGACATGCAATTGTACTGCTTTGGGTGACGCTGGTTGCTACTTTTCGATCCGTCCATTTGGCGATCGCGCAGGTAGTCAACTGGCTCAACCCGCGTTAATGCAAGTCATATGAATACTTATTACTAATGCAGCACATTCTCATGGCAACGGCATCCGCAATTTTACCGAACTTTGTGCATTTAGCGGGCAAATCTGTGTTGTGCTAGTTGTGAAGTTGGCCTATTCCCACTCGATGGTTCCGGGGGGTTTAGAGGTGACGTCATAAACCACGCGATTGACGCCGCGCACTTCATTGACGATGCGGTTAGAAATAGTTTCCAACATATCGTAAGGAACGCGAGACCAGTCGGCGGTCATGCCATCTTCGCTGGAGATAAAGCGCAGAACGATCGGATAGGCATAGGTGCGGCGATCGCCCATGACGCCGACGCTGCGTATGGGTAACAAGACCGCAAAGGCTTGCCAAAAATCGTGGTACATGCCGCGCTGACGGATTTCTTGGCGCAGGATATGGTCCGCATCGCGCAAGATATTTAACCGTTCTACAGTGACTTCGCCTAAAATGCGAATCGCTAACCCCGGCCCGGGGAAGGGATGGCGACGGACGATTTCTTCGGGCAACCCGATGGATCGTCCCACTTTGCGGACTTCATCTTTAAACAGTTTCCGCAAGGGTTCGATCAGTTTGAAGCGCAAGTCTTCGGGTAAACCGCCGACGTTGTGATGGCTTTTGATTTTCACTGCGACTCGTTCCCCGGGTTGGGAGGGGATGCTGGTGTCGGCAGATTCGATCACGTCGGGGTAAAGGGTGCCTTGGGCTAAAAAGTCAAACGGGCCGAGGCGTCTGGATTCTTCTTCAAATACGCGGATGAATTCGTGCCCGATGCGCTTGCGTTTTTCTTCCGGATCGGTGACGCCTTTCATTTGGGCGAGAAAGCGATCGCGGGCGTTGATGTATTCCACGGGAATGTGGAACTGCTCTTGAAACAGTTTGACTAACCGTTCTGGCTCGTATTTCCGCATGAATCCTTGGTCGATAAACATGCAGGTGAGCCGATCGCCGATCGCTTTGTGCAGCAAAAAGGCGAGGGTGGAGGAATCCACGCCGCCGGATAATGCCAGCAACACGCGCCGATCGCTGACGCGATCGCGAATTTCGCCGATCGCTTCTTCTACAAATCTCGCCGTGGTCCAGGTGGGCTGACACTCGCAAATGTGATAAACAAAGTTGCGAATCAGGGCAAGCCCGCATTCCGAATGCACCACCTCGGGGTGAAATTGCACGCCGTAGAGTTTTTTCTCGTGATCGGCGATCGCCGCACAGGGGGTGTTCTCGGTATGCGCCAGTAACTCGAATCCTTCTGGCATCTTCAATACCGAGTCGGCATGACTCATCCACATGATGGATCCGTCTTCCACGTTGGTCAGCAAATCTGTGGGATCGTCAATGTACAAGGCGGCTTTGCCATATTCGGCGCGTTCCGCTGGGGCGACTTTCCCCCCAAGCTGCTGCACCATCAACTGCATCCCATAACAGACGCCAAATACCGGAATGCCAAGCTGCCAAATCCCCGGATCGCATTCCGGCGCACCGGCATCGTACACCGAGTTCGGACCGCCCGAGAGAATAATTCCCTTGGGTTTCAGTTTCTCTAGGGCGCTGGCTGAAGTCCGATAGGACAGCACCTCGGAATACACTTCAGTTTCGCGAATTCGACGCGCGATTAGCTCGGAATACTGCGAACCGAAATCTAAAATTAAAATCGTCTCACGGGGAATTGGCTTGGTATCTGGCTTGTCTTCCACTGTTTCGCTGACGGGGGGTTGTTGGGTTGGGATTTGCGTACTCACTGCTAATTTCTCTTCTACGGGTCTGGTTCAGACTCCAACCTATTTGCTAGCGATGCAAGATGCAAGCTTTTCGCTGGCCATTTTTTCGGTTTCGTCTAGACCAATTTGGGATAAAAGCCCGGTGGCTTTTTGCACGATTGAAAATACACTTTAACGCTTATTAGTTATAATATCTTAGCCACAGGTTTTTCTCGTCGAAATTTTTGCAGTTTCTTTAACTTTGACTCGTTCCCTGCCTGCCGGGGCAACTGAACCTGGGCGCGATCGCTTCCCCACCGCGCCACTGCGATCGCCTCTCCCCCAATCGATGGGACGATTTCGTGCCGAGACTCGCGGGGTCGCCCCCTCCCCGGGGAAATCCAGCTTCAAAACCGGGTTTCTTCCGCCAAGGTTGCGCCATCGCCAACTGATTGGAATCAGTTGGTTTCTTGCCCGCTTGTCCGCTCGAACCAATGGTTTATACCAGAACCTCCGCCTGTAGGGACAGGGCATAGCTTGTCTGTCGATTTCATTCTCGTCCCCGCGACCGAGTGCGCCACAAACGGTGAAATCCCCGAGAAAAATCCCTCGGGAAGAATGAAGAAATCACCGATTTTTTGATGCTTCATTCTCCCGAAAAATACAGCGGAGGTTAAGAACTCAAGCGGATAAATAAATCCGCGATCCGAGACGCTGAAGAGGGGGTTTCTGGCGGTTCGGTGGGGGAGGGTGCCGGTCCACTGAGGGAAATCGATTCCAAGCGTTTGAAGAAGGGTTTTCCGACCAAGGTAATCAGCTTGAGAACGGGAACCCGACGGGTTAAAAGCCCTTGACTGGCGGACCAGTCGAGATAGAGATAGCCATAATTGGATTCGGGCAAAGGAGCGATCGCGGCTTGAAAGGCTTCGTGGGTTAAAATCGATCCCTGGCGCGATGCATCGATCGCTTCATCCATTGCCTCGAGGGAAGTGGTGAGGATTTCATAATTCCCCACTGTGGCATGAACGCCTTCTACTTGGGCGGTAATTCTGACTGGGGTTAAGGGGTTAGCGGTGGGGTTGTCCTCGGTGGTGGCGAGTTTGGTCCAAGCGTACACCTGGCGATCGCCCAAGGAAAGCGGACCGACGCTAAACCCTTGCGAATTGGCGATCGCATCTAAGCTGGCAATTCCCTCGGTAGCGGCTTGTTTTCGCTCAGCCACGAAAATCCAATCCCAGGTGGTCTTCCCTTCCCGGGTATCGCTGAGTTGAGGCACCAAGCCCAAGGCATATTCGCCCTCCACCCAGTCAAACACATCCTGGGGTAAATCCAGGCCCCAGCGCGACTGCAATGCGGCGAGGGGTTGGCGCAGGATGGCCCCGACTGCCTCATCTTCGGCAAAACTTTCGGACAGTTCGCTCCACAAGCGTTGCAGATTGGCTCCGGAGAGGGCGAAGGCAGTTTGTGGGGGGAGATACTGCAACGCGCCCACTGGCTGGGTTAAGCTGGGCAAGGCGCTGGCGATCGCCGCCGGGGCGGTGGAGTTCCAAACGGTCTGGGCGAGCAGTCCTTGGCGATTCAATCCCAGGGCAATGCCGAGGCTGGGGGACACTTTCCCGAACACGCTTTCCGCAGTGGCGCTGGCAGATTCTACCGGGCGATCGCTAATCCAGGCGGCAAATTGCTCCACATTCACGAAGCTCAAACCGATGCCGCCTGCGGGCATATTGGCGATCGCCTCTTGGTAGGCGGGATTGTCCTTCAGGCTGAGTTCTGTAGCTTGCACGTTGGTGATGGCATCGCGCAGCACTTTGGGATAATTGGCAAACAAGACGAAGCGCGATCCGAGCAGCGCACTGGCCCAATTCCCGCCTAACACCGGCCCGGATTGGCTGCCGGCAAGGGGCTGGCTGTAAATCAGCTTCACGCCTTTATAGTTTTCCACCACGATTTGGCTGCCGCTACTGGCGCGAGACCCCCACCACGCCTCGAGAAAATCGCGGCTGCGTTGCGGATCTTTGGTTTCTACGGCAAGCAAATACCCCGGTTGCCGACCGTTGGCAATATCGCGATCGAAGTCGGGATTGCTCAGGGCAAAGGTGATTTCTTCCCCCAACCACGGCGCGATATCTCGGCGGTAGTCTAAATCGGTATTGGCCAGAAAGCTTTCTTTAATTTTATTAAACTCGGCTCGCACTCGGCTTCGCTTCGGTGGCGGTGCTGCAGTTCTTGCAAAGTCTTCGAGTTTGTCTGCATTCACTAACAAGGAGGCCATCAAGGGCGCTTGTTTGGAGACGAACATCGCCGCCTCTACGCGGGTTGCGTCAGGCGATCGCAGCAGCTCGATCGGTCCGGTGGTGATGATGGCGTACAGACCACCAACGCCCAGCAGCAAGACCAGGAGTACCGTAACGGCTAAAATTGAAAAAAATGAGCGTGGCTTCATCAGAAATTAGGGTTGGTAAGGGGGAGAACGGAAACCCTCGTCATTTATGCGTAGGGAGGAGTTCTCCCCCC
>NZ_JAJENT010000661.1:0-27142 GCF_035615515.1 Phormidium sp. CCY1219 | reverse complement strand
GGAGAACTCCTCCCTACGCATAAATGACGAGGGTTTCCGTTCTCCCCCTTACCAACCCTAATTTCTGATGAAAAAACCCGTTTTCTGTGGAAAACGGGTTTTTCCAGTTATTTTAAACGAAGTCATTCAGCGGTGAATTCAGATGAGCGAACAAAAAACTTGGAGTCAACGGTTTGAAGGGGCACTACATCCGGCGATCGCCCGCTTTAATGCCAGTATCGGTTTCGATATCGAACTGCTCGAATACGATTTGACTGGCTCGGTGGCACATGCTAAAATGCTGGCCAAAACGGGCATTATCTCATCCGCCGAATCGGATACCCTGGTTAAAGGACTCGAACAAATTCGCCAGGAATATCGCCAAGGGTTGTTTAAACCGGGCATCGAGTCGGAAGACGTTCACTTTGCGGTGGAACGCCGATTAACTGAACTGGTGGGGGATGTGGGGAAAAAACTGCATACGGGGCGATCGCGTAACGACCAAGTGGGCACGGATACGCGCCTTTACCTGCGCGATCGCATCACTCACATTCGCCAACAGCTTAAAGACTATCAGCAGGTGTTGCTACAACTCGCTGAGAACCATGTGGAAACTCCCATCCCCGGTTACACTCACCTGCAACGGGCGCAACCGATTAGCCTCGCTCATCACTTGTTGGCTTATTTCGAAATGGCTCAGCGCGATTGGGAGCGCTTGGGGGATGTTTACCAGCGCGTGGATATCTGCCCCTTGGGTGCCGGCGCTTTGGCAGGAACGACGTTTCCCATCGATCGCCAATACACCGCACAACAACTGGGCTTTTCTAAATTATACGCCAACAGTCTCGATGCAGTCAGCGATCGCGATTTTGCGATCGAGTTTCTCTGCGCCGCTAGCTTGATTCTGGTTCACTTGAGTCGCTTGGCGGAAGAAGTCATCCTCTGGGCCTCGCAAGAATTTAACTTCGTCCAACTCACCGACTCCTGCGCTACGGGGTCGAGTATTATGCCCCAGAAAAAAAACCCCGATGTCCCAGAATTGGTACGCGGAAAAGCCGGTCGCGTTTTCGGTCACTTGCAAGGAATGCTCACCCTAATGAAAGCATTACCCTTAGCTTACAATAAAGATTTGCAAGAAGATAAAGAAGCCCTTTTCGATAGCGTCAAAACCGTAAGCGCCTGTCTCGAAGCAATGACCATTTTAATGCGCGAAGGCATCGAATTTCGCCCCAACCGTCTTGCAGAAGCAGTGGCGGAAGACTTTTCTAATGCAACGGATGTGGCGGATTATTTAGCGACGAAAGGCGTGCCATTTCGAGAAGCTTATAATCTGGTGGGGAAAGTGGTTAAAACCTCTTTGGCGGCTGGCAAGTTGTTAAAGGATTTGACAATGGAGGAATGGCAATCCCTACATCCGGCGTTTGAGGAGGATATTTATCAGGCGATCGCACCTCAACAAGTGATTGCTGCCCGAAATAGTTACGGCGGAACCGGGTTCGATCGGGTGCGAAACGCTCTAGAATCTGCTCGGGAAAAAATGAAATAATCTACAACGCGCCCACCCGATTCGGGTGGGTCAATTCTCCGATTGTGATTTAAAGAAGCGGGCGATTGAAATCGCGGCTGGGCAAACCAAGTCCGCCTACGCGGACTAATTTTTTTACATATATTTCTTCGGTCTTAATATAATTTTGTTACGCCTATTCCTCCGGAATTAATCGGAAATTTCAGGAAATGATGGTAGTGCCGTGTTCCTAATTTTATCGATATTATTTCGGGTTAAAAACAATAATAGAATAGTAAGTAATTTCACCACATCTAGCGGTAGAGGCAGCATCAGCTAAAAAAAGGGAATAAGTGGGAAAATTGAACCCTAATACCTCGGTAGTTTTTGCTAGTAAATTTCCCTTTTCTCTAACCGTATTTGCGCGTTTCGGACAATATATCTTTTCTCCCCTTTACCTTACAAAACCGCGCGGCATATTGTTGTTGCTTTTTGGTGCCATTAATTAAATAATGCTCCAGTCGCTTTTGTCCTTCTGGGGTTTGGACTAAACTGAGGGATTGTTCTACCCGATCGCGGGCAGTCGCACTTTCGTCTTCTTCCAAGCGATCCATCAAGGTATCGATATGAGACACTTTCACCGGTAACTCGCGATCGATAACGCTATTAAATCGATTGCAATGAGAATTATATAACCGCAATGCATGTTGTACTCGGGTTTCGGTGCGTTTTTCTAACAACAAACAAGCGGCGTGGCGGACTTTACAGGACCGATCGCCCAAACATTCGATAACTAAATCCAACCCATCGACGCCATATTTTATCGCCTCGGAAAGCGCTGCCACTCGCTGGGCAACCACTGGACTGGCTAAGCGCCTTTTTACACCTTCTAATCCCCCTAATACGACTGCATCTATGGGGGCTGGCGTTTGACCGCCGAGAACGGCATCGTATTCTGTCGGTTGTTGTCGGTTTTGTTCCATCACACCGCTCGCAAACTGTCACTTTTTTGAGTATAGCGATTTTCCGTAATTTTGGAAGAGGGGCTAGCCCCCCATTCCCAAAATCGCGATCGCCGCAGGAATAACGCAAATCAATCTATAACAACCCTCGGGTTCGATCCGCTTTTGCCACCACCTGTCGCGGCTTGGCGTCGCAGGGATTGTTCGGCTGCACTTCGCAGGGATTGGGCCGCACTTCGCAGGGATTGGGCTGCATGTCGCAGGGATTGAGCTGCATGTCCCCCGGATCCGGGGTCACTTCCTCGCCACCCGGATTGTCTAACCGCCATTGTTCTAACCATTCTTCCAGGGTCGGATTGACTTGGCAAGGCTTCGGTGTCGCCGACTCTGGGGTGGGAAGAATGTCGCAAATCTGCGGCATGTCTGGATTCTGTTCCCCGGAGTTTTCTTGGGCCAGGGTCTCCGGGGAGGGAAGGGAGGCGCGATCGGGGGCGAAGTCCTCCCTAACCGTGGCTACGGTGGGGGAGGTGACGTTTCCCAAGGCAAAGGCGGCCCCTTGGCGCACTTGCGGATTTTCGTGGTTCAAGGCGTCGGTGAGGGCGGGAATGGCTGGGGAACCGATCGCCCGCAATGCAACTGCCGCATTCCAGGAGAGGCGATCGTCCGCATGGGCTAAGGTTTGCACTAAATTCGGTATTGCTTCTTTGGCAGGCGCACCAATCCCTGCTAAGGCAAAGGCTGCCCCCCGGCGGACGTTGAGTTCTGAATGTTTTAATGCAGCATTCAGTTGAGAAACCGCAGGGGCACCGATTTTTCGCAGGGCCACGGCGGCATCCAGGCGCAGGCGATCGTCTGCATCGGTTAAGCTGTTAATCAGGGCGGGAATGGCTTCTGTGGCGTCGGCCCCCATCGCCCCCAAGGCAAAGGTTGCCGCACTGCGGACTTCTTTATCTTCGTCTCTCAAGGCGTCTAAGAGTGCGGGGACGGCGGGTGAACCGATGCGCCGCAGGGTGTTGATTGCCTGTCTGCGATTCGCGCCTGTCTCGGTTTTGAGTTGCCCGAGGGAGGAAACAATCTCGATTTGTTGGGATGCCTGTGCCTCGATTTGGGCGATCGCAACCCCAAGGGCGCACAGGCACAACAAGGCGATTTTGGGTGCAAATATTAATTTCCGTTGCATCTGTTTATCCATTTTTAATGTTTTGGGTGGCTATCTTTTGCCTCTCGAACTTACTCCCCAACCCCGGCGGACTTTTTATTTCCCCTGGGTAAAATCTGCGGGAAGAACAATTCTGACTGAGAGAGAGCATCCGATGCACCGTTTTGCTAGCATTATCCGATCGCGACTTGCGTTAAGGGCGGGCGGTTCCACGCGGGCAACTTGATTCTATGGTACCCGATTTTAACAGAATCTATCGTCGGAGGATTGGGACTATTGCAGGGGTCAAACGCTTTTAGATTACCCGGCATAAAAGCGCGATCGCTTGTCTTCCCGGCCACCTCCTTCTCCCCTATTTTTCTCCAGAGAACTCGAAGAATGAGTAACGGGCTTTCTTGAGCGCGTTTGAAGTCAAATATGCTCGCATCTACAGTTATCTTTGCGCCTGGATTTGTCGGACGGCGGTGAGGGCAGAATAACTGACCCCTGCAGTGCCTTCCCCGGGATGGGTGGAGTCGCCGACTAACCATAAGTTTCGCACGGGGGTGCGGGTGGCAAATCCAAATGGACCGAAGGTGGAAATGCGCTGTCCGACACCGCCGACGATACCGCGATCGCGGGCGGTAAAGTGGGCGAAGGTACGCGGGGTGGCGGCTTCTCGATGCACGATGGTGTCTGGGGTGAGGTGGAAATACTCTCCGAGGCGGGCGATCGCATCGTCGGTATAGTGTTGTTTTAATTGGGAATAATCCTCACAATTTGCCCACCGTTGGGTATCGGTAAAAGAAGAGGCGGTAATGGTGGCCATTCCCTCGGGCGATCGGCCATCTCCCGGGCGACTAACGGAGACAAAAAGGGAATTATTTTCCGCAATTTCTCCGCGAATATCGTACAAAAATTGCAGGTGCGGGGGGCAATGTTCCGGCATCGCTTCCTGCTTGACACCTAAATACACCACAAATGCGCCGGATGCTGGGGGCAATTTCTCTACCCGCCGCCGATATAATTGTTGCCAAATCGATTCTTTTATGTCTCCCCATTCTATCATTTTTACTAAATTTTGCACCGGGACATTGGCAACGATAATATCGGCAGGTTCAGTCCAGATTTCCCCGGTTTTTTGGTTGTAAATCGTGGCGCTAGATGCACCTTTTTCTGTGATTTCGATTTGTTTGACCCGGTGGCGCATGAACAATTGACCGCCATGTTTTTCTAACCCTTCCACCAGGCGATCGCTCAACACTTGCATGCTGCCTTCTAAATGATACAATCCTTGGGGAAATTGAGACACGCCTAATGCGGTGGCAGCATAAAGCAATGCGGTTTCCTCGGCAGTGACTTGAGAATATAATTTCAGTTGCAAATCGAGAAAGGTTTTTAACCGATTGTCCTTTTCTACCCCACAGAAGCGCAAGGCATCCCCCACGGTCATTAGGGTAAAGGGAAAGGTAATTGTCGTATCGAGGCGCAAGGCTTTGATTAATTGCCCGATATCCCACAAATTGCGCGGGGGAAGAACCGGATCGCGACTTTGAAACCGCCAAGAGGCGCGGAATAATCTGGCCATTAACTGCCAAAATGGTTCGCTTCCGGGAAACTGGCGCTGTCGTTCGGCTTTCCATTTTTCTGGGTCTCGCCAAACGTTAATCGGCTCTTTTTCTCCGGGTAAAAATACGGCACAAGCTGGGTCGCATTCGGTTGCGGGGGGCACTTCGATGTCTAATTCTGAGAAAATTCGATGATGGATACCTCCCGGTTCCAATCCTGCCACCTGCGTCGCCCCCACATCGAAGGTAAATCCGCGCCGCTTAAACGTGGAGGCGCATCCCCCAGGCACGATCGCCCCGTCGAAGACTCTCACTTGATATCCGCGCTGGGCGAGGAGTGCCCCGGCGGTTAATCCGCCAATTCCCCCCCCAATCACGATAACCCGGGATTTGCTGTTGCCTCTAGCTGTGCTTGGCATGATGTCGTTTATTTACATTTCTTAATACTTTTTTCAGTTTATCGCAGTTTTGCCCGTCTCTGTCAACGGTTAAGATGCACTGGGAGCATGTATTGCAGGTTATTGACCTAGTACGCTCGTAGAATTGACCCGATCGCAGAAAAAAGTAGATGCATTCCCGATGGAATTGGGAGGGGAGGAGCGCAGGGGAGGAATCGAGGTGGATCAAACCACTATTTTCGTGCGAATTTCGAGGAAGTCGTTATTGGATTCTAGAATCTCGAATTGACCGTTAAGGTCGCTGATTTCCAAGATATAATGAACCGTTGCATTGAGATTGCATAAACTCAAGCGCTTTCCCGTCTTGCGAGCCAGTTTGTGGGCGGCAAATAAAGCGCTGACGCCGCAATGGTTCAAGGATTTAACTTGGGCTAAATCGATAAAGTAATGGGTGTAGTTTTCGGCGATAAGGGCTGCCATTTTTTGCAGCAACAGAGCGGCCAATTTAACGTCTAAATTGCCTTGGGGTTGCAGAATAATATTCATGCTGGTTCCTCTTCTCAAAATGGTTGGGTTGAGCGACAATGCAGTAATTCATGTAGAATGATGACCCCGATGGCACGATATATCTTTACGCTGATTTTCCTATATTAATCGAAAAATGTCATCAGTTATTATGCTGAAGTCTTAACAAAACTGGAAAAATTGTGGTAGGGCAATGGTGTTCCAGGGGGGTTCCGGTGTGAAGAGCAGGGGCGGGGCGCGCCCCTGGATGTTAGACCATCGATTCTTAACAGGGATTGGCTGCTAGTGTTTTGGAGGTTTTATGGGGGGAGATGGACTTCATCGGTGGGCGATCGGCAAGCGCCGCTGAACCCATCCACGCTGAGGGAGCGGTGGTAAAACAGATTATTGAGAAGAAATTTAGCAATTGAAAGTTGATAATTGTTAACTGACGATAAAGCAGTTATGCAGATTAAACATTTTCCCCGGAGATCCCCGGCGCTGCGCCGCTAGGGGAGTCCCGGAGAAAGAAATTTTCCCATCCACCCTCCCGGTTTTGAAAAGAATGATTAAGATAGAATAAGACATCTAAATTATACGACTATCTAATGACTTCAACGCTTGTTAAGTTTCCCTCTGTCCCTCGTCTGAACGCGCCTACAATGCATCGCCTGCCCAATGGACTGACAATTGTAGCCGAACAGATGCCCGTGGAAGCGGTGAACCTGAGTATTTGGGCCAATGTCGGATCGGCAATTGAGTCAGACTCGATCAACGGGATGGCTCACTTTCTCGAACACATGATTTTCAAGGGAACGGAGCAACTGGAAAGCGGAGAATTCGAGCGCCGAATCGAGGAGCGGGGCGCGGTTACGAATGCGGCGACCAGTCAAGATTACACCTACTATTATATTACCACCGCTCCGAAGGATTTTGCCGAACTCGCACCGCTACAGATGGAGGTGGTACTCAATCCGAGCATTCCGGATGATGCGTTTGAACGGGAGCGACTGGTGGTGTTAGAAGAAATTCGCCGCTCGGAGGATAATCCCCGTCGCCGCATGTACTATCGGGCGATGGAGACGGCATTTGAAAAGCTGCCTTACCGTCGTCCGGTTCTCGGTCCGAGTGGGGTGATCGCTGGGGTGACGCCGCAGCAGATGCGCGATTTTCACGCCACTTGGTATCGCCCGCGATCGCTAACGGCGGTAGCGGTGGGGAATTTGCCGGTGGAAGAATTAATCGAAACCGTGGCGAATGCGTTTGCACAGAACAGCCGATCGCCGATGGAGCAGGGGGATGAGACGGTTCTCACCTCCGAGTTAGGGATGGGGGAATTAGAACGCCGGTTCGATCGCATCGTGCGGCGAGAGTTCGTGGACGAGAAATTGCAACAGGCGCGACTGGCGATGATGTGGCGGGTGCCTGGGTTAGAGGCGCTCGACGAGACCTATGCCTTAGATGCGATCGCCTGGTTGCTGGCAAAAGGACGCACGGCGCGACTGATTCACGATTTGCGCGAAGAGAAAGGACTGGTATCGAGTATTTCCGCCAGCAACTTGACCCACCATCGGCAAGGGGTATTTATCATTTCGGCACAACTGCCACTGGAAAATGTAGAGCGAGTAGAAGCGGAGATTCTCGACCATATTCGCACTTTGCATACAGATTTGGCCCGAGACGCCGAAATCGAGCGGATGGGGACGCAAGTGGTGAATCGCTATATTTTCAGCAACGAAACCCCGAGCGATCGCGCCAGCGTGTATGGGTACTATCAATCCATGATGGGAGACTTGGCACCGGCGCTGAATTATCCGGCGCGGATAAAATCCCTGAGTGCCCTGGACCTGCAGCGATCGGCGCGGGAATATCTCTCCCCAGAAGCTTATGGGACAGTGGTGATGAAACCTGCTGTATAAATTGTCGTCCCGGAATGAGTAGGAGGGCGGGGTGAGGGATGGTGGCGATCGTTTCCGCGCCAGCATTCCTCCACCCCCGACAATTGACGAAAGGGAAAACCGCCCGCTTTGCACTTAGGGCAATGGCGACGCCGGCAGTAATTGTGCTATAACATACTACAAAGGTAAAAACGCCTGGAGTAAAATTGTTAGTTTGCAGGGGAGGAAACCGCTGTGGTTGAGGACTTATCCCTAAATCCGAATTTAATTTTGCCCGTGGGGACGCAGGTTGTCACCCGGGTGCCTATCGACCCAGGGAAAGGAAAACCCGAGCGATCGCGCGGGAGTGTGGGGGCGATCGTGGAATCCCCCACGGACAACACCCACGCCTATCGCGTGCGCTTTCCCGATGGCGACGAAGCATCCCTGCATCGCCACGAACTCAGCATCCGCAAACAGTGGCAACAATCCGGGTTACAATACAAAGAGAGCGAATTGACAGACTACCAATTGAGCGATGCGGTGATTTATCGCTGTGTGGTCGGTTCGAGAGCCTACGGTTTATCCCATCAGACCTCCGATACCGACCGACGCGGCATTTATCTACCCCCCGCCCAGTTGCATTGGTCGCTTTACGGCGTACCCGAACAACTGGAAAACAAACACACCGAAGAATGCTACTGGGAAATCCAAAAATTTATCACTTTGGCCTTGAAAGCCAACCCCAACGTGTTAGAATGCCTTTACACCCCCTTAGTGGAAATGGCGAGTCCCCTGGCCGAAGAGCTGCTCGCATTGCGAAACATCTTTTTATCTCAATTAGTTTATCAAACCTACAACGGCTATGTGATGTCGCAATTCAAAAAATTGCAACAAGACATCCGCAACAAAGGGCAAATAAAGTGGAAACATGCAATGCACTTGATTCGCCTATTGCTATCGGGAATTACCGTTTTAAAAGAAGGATTCGTTCCCGTTGCGGTGGAGGACTATCGAGAACAATTACTTGCGATTCGGCGCGGCGAAATGCCCTGGGAAGAAGTGGATGCATGGCGATTGAGCTTGCATCATTTATTCGATACCGCCTTTGCTCACACCAAACTCCCCGAACGTCCGGACTATCACCAAGCGAATGAATTTTTGATTAAAGCGCGTCGCAGCATGGTATAAAAACAGCATGGGGGTGCCTGACAAAACTACAACTCGGTTGCCTATTCTGGAGAATCCATGACCGTTAATTCCCAATTGCTCGAGATTATTTCTCATCAACCTTACCCGCTGTTATTTTCCACCCTTAGCGGGGCGCATTTGTTTGGATTTCCCTCGCAAGATTCCGATTATGATTTGCGCGGCGTTCATATTTTACCCCTGGCGGAGGTGGTGGGACTCCATCCCCTGCGCGAGACAATCGAGCATTTTGAAACGCCAGACAATCAGCTAATTATCGACCTGGTAACGCACGATATTAAAAAGTTTTTTCAGTTGTTGCTGACGAAAAAGGGCGTGTTAGAGCCACTGTATTCGCCTTTGGTGTTTCACTCTTCTCCGGAACATGAGGAATTAAAATCAATTGCCAGAAGCTGCATTACCCGCCACCACGCCCATCACTATTTGGGGTTTGCGCGCACCCAATGGCGATTGTTTGAAAAAGAACATCCTCCCCGGGTGAAACCGTTACTTTATGTGTTTCGGGTACTGCTGACGGGGATTCACCTGATGCAAACCGGCGAAGTAGAAGCGAATCTGGTGCGGTTAAATGAAGCGTTTCAGTTGCGGTATATTCCCGAGTTAATTGCGCGGAAAATGGAAGGGGGAGAAGGAGCGATTTTAGAAGCGGTGGATGTGGAGTTTTATCGCGGGGAATGCGATCGCCTGCGAGGGGAATTAGACGCGGCATTTCATTCGAGTTGTCTTCCGGAAGCTGCGAAGGGCAAAGATGCGCTGAACGATTTGCTGGTACGAGTGCGACTGAAGTATGTAACGTCTTTGTAGGAGGGGAATGGAAGAGGGTGTGGCAACCCGAAATCATGGGGGATAGAACGTTCTGTGGGGGGTAGTCCACACCCTACGGCGCGGGGATTTTTATTACAGGTGTATGGGAAAAAAGTCAACCGTTAAACTACTGATTTTCCCTGGGTGATGTAATGAATTAGCCCGATCGCCGATTCGGTGGCGATCGCGATCGCTCCTCCGGAGAAGGTGGGGTAGGGAAAATCGGCCCGCGCCCCATCCAATCGGAAAAAGATTCACCTTTTCTTAAGATTCATTTAATCCCAAAAATAGGCGATCGCGCTCCCAAAGATTGTCTGCTATGATAATTCTAAAAGAGAATTGGGGTAGTATATACTAGGCAGACAGTAACAGAACTGTCAACTTAGGGAAACCCCAAAAAAATGGAGTGCAAAACGTCAGGGTGTGTGGTAACAGTTGTCACGATTGCAGTATCCTTAGAGTCCCCAATCGCTGGAGGTTGGAGGATAAAATCAGGTGAATTAGGTGGCATAAAAGCTTTAGCAGCAATCACCAGAAAATCGTCAGAGAAACTGGAGTTTCAACACCGATGAAGATAAAAAAAGCGCGAATAACTGTGTTGGCGAAAGCAATTGAGGTTTCGGCTACGGGTTGTTTGTAAATTAACTTTATAAGCCCATTTTTTAAAGGCAACCTGAATTTTTTCGGAGATAAATATGCAGCGAAGGTCTCATACAAATATTGTCAAGGTGCGGCGGGACTATAATAGCTGGGTAGCTACAGAAACCTTGGAAGACTACGCCTTGCGCTTTGCGCCAAAATCCTTCCGCAAGTGGCCGGAATTTTTAGTGGCGAATACTGCATTGGGAGGGATTTCATTTCTCGCATTAGAAGCCATTGGGGGAGCGATCGCTATCCGCTACGGGTTTGCTAACTCATTTTGGGCGATTTTAGCGGTTGGCGCGATTATTTTCCTGACTGGATTACCGATTTGCTATTATGCCTCAAAACACAACATCGACATGGATTTGCTGACCCGAGGGGCGGGATTTGGGTACATCGGATCCACGATTACCTCCTTGATTTATGCCTCTTTTACCTTTATTTTTTTTGCCTTAGAAGCGGCAATTATGGCGCAGGCGATCGAACTTTATTTTCACCTCCCCTTACCTGTGGGCTATGTGATTTGCTCGTTAGCGATTATTCCCCTGGTATTTTTTGGCGTTACCTTGATTAACCAGCTTCAGCTCTGGACGCAACCCATCTGGTTAACTTTGATGATTTTACCCTATATTTTTCTATTTTATAAAGAGCCGGATGCTTTGTCAAATTGGGTTAATTTTGCGGGAAAATCAGCCAGTGGGGCAGAATTCGACCCCTTGTTATTTGGCGCTGCAGCTACCGTGTCTTTTTCATTAATCGCGCAATTGGGAGAACAGGTGGATTATCTGCGGTTTTTGCCCGACAAGCAAGAAAACAATCGAGTTCGCTGGTGGTTGGCGGTGATTTTAGCCGGACCGGGGTGGATTATTCTGGGTGGGGCGAAACAGCTTGGCGGTGCGTTTTTAGCGTCGGTGGCAATTCATCATGGGGTGAGTTTTGAGAAAGCAAAAGAGCCGATTCAGATGTATTTGGCGGGGTTTGATGCAATATTTGATAATCCGGGCGTGGTGTTAGCAGTTGCTACATTTTTTGTGATTATTTCGCAGATTAAAATTAATGTGACCAATGCTTATGCGGGGTCGTTAGCGTGGTCGAATTTCTTTTCGAGATTAACCCACAGTCATCCCGGGCGAGTGGTGTGGTTGGTATTTAATGTGGCGATCGCCTTGTTATTGATGGAATTGGGGGTATTTGAAACTTTAGAAGCGGTATTGGGACTGTATTCAAACATTGCGATCGCCTGGATCGGGGCGTTAGTGGCGGATTTAGTGGTGAACAAACCCTTGGGAATTAGTCCGTCGTATATTGAATTTAAGCGCGCGTATCTTTACAATATCAATCCCGTGGGGTTTGGGTCGATGACGATCGCATCTGGGGTGGCGATCGCTGCCTTTGTGGGAGTATTTGGTCCGCAAGCGCAAGCGTTTTCGCCATTTATTGCCTTATTGCTTGCCTTAATTTTATCTCCCGCGATCGCCTGGATTACCCAAGGGAAATATTATATTGCTAGAGAGAATACACTAGGAATGAATCCTTTAGAAAACCACAGCTTGGAGTGCTGTGTGTGCCAGAATGAATACGAACCAGAAGACATGGCATTTTGCCCCCTGTATGACGGGCATATTTGCTCCTTATGTTGCAGTTTAGATGCGCGATGCCACGATCGCTGCAAGCACACCGCCACCCCGATGGAAAAAGCCATCGGTGCGATCGCCGGAACCTGCTTGCAAGAAAAAATCTCTCCCAAACTTGGTGCGAGGTTGATTAAATATGCAAGTATTTTCGGGTTTGTTGCGGCAGTATTTGGTAGTGTATTTGGCTTAGTTTACTACCAAGAATTTCTGCTGCTTTCACCAAATAATCCGGAATTTTCCGAAACCCTAATTCCCACCTTTGTGAAACTTTATGCGTTTTTATTAGTCTGCGTGGGAATCGGAGTATGGTGGTTTGTGCTGACTGAGGAGAGTCGGCATTTAGCCGAGGCAGAATTGGACAAACAAAATCTGCAACTGCAACAAGAAATCAAAGAACGACTGCTGATGGAAAAAGCGCTTACAGAAGAAATTGCCGATCGCAAGCGCGCGGAAGCGGCATTGCGAGAATCCGAAGCCAACCTCAAACATGCCAAAGAAGTCGCCGATGCAGGGAACAAAGCCAAAAGCGAATTTTTGGCGAATATGAGCCACGAATTGCGAACGCCGCTAAATGGAATTTTGGGATACGCGCAAATCCTGCAAAATTCCCAAACCATCAGCGAAAAAGAGAAGCAAAGCCTTCGCATCATTTACGATTGTGGCTGTCATTTGCTAACGTTAATCAATGATATTCTCGATGTATCGAAAATCGAAGCGAGGAAAATGGAGCTGGAGTTAAAATGCTTACAGTTTTCCTCGTTTATGAAAGGGATTGTGGAAATCTGCCGCATCCGTGCCGAAGAGAAGAAAATTGTGTTAAAATACCAAGCCGACCCCCAACTGCCGCGAGGGATTAAAGCCGATGAAAAGCGGTTGAGACAAGTATTAATTAATTTACTGAGCAATGCCATTAAGTTTACCGAGACAGGTCAGGTGACGTTAAAAGTCAGCATAGTGGGAAGTGCTGAGGGGGATAAAATCGCGGGGGAAGATAGTAGCAAGGGGTCGGAAATTGAGAAAAAAACCCTTCGATTTGAGGTGGAAGATACGGGAGTGGGGATGAGTGCGGAGCAACTTCATCAAATATTTTTGCCCTTCGAACAAGTGGGCGATCGCTCCCACGCTGAAGGAACCGGGTTGGGATTGGCAATTAGTCAGAAAATCGTACAATTGATGGGGAGTCAAATTCAGGTGGAGAGTACCCCGGGAGTGGGGAGTTTGTTTTGGATGGATTTAACCTTCGAGACGACAACAGAAGCGGGGGAAACCACTGAGGCGATCGCACCGAATAAACTGGTGGGATTTAAAGGGAAACAAGGCAAAATAATGGTGGTGGACGATCGGGCGCAAAATCGAGAAATTGTGGTCAATTTGCTTGCGCCGCTGGGATTTGAACTCTTAGAAGCGAGTCAGGGGGAAGAAGCATTGGCAAAAGCGCTGCAGTTTCAACCGGATTTGGCGATCGTGGATTTAGTGATGCCGGTGATGGATGGGTTTGAAATGATGCGGCGCATCCGACAGATTCCGGAATTGAAAAACACGATCGCGATCGCCTCTTCCGCCAGCGTATTCGACAAAGACAAACAGCAGAGTTTGGATGCCGGATGCGACGATTTTCTCCCCAAACCGGTGCAGGGGGCTGAATTGTTAGAAAAGTTACAGCAATATTTAGATGTAGAATGGGTGTATGAGGAAACCCCTGGAGAGCACGATCGCATAGCAATGTCAGAGACAGGCGGCGATGCCCCGCTCAACGGTAAATTGCACCCTGACCGGGCGATAGCGCCGCCTCCAGAGGTTCTCGATACCCTATTTCAACTGGCGATGAAAGGCAACTTGAAGGCAATTCTCAGCCAAGCTGCTAAACTAGAACTGGTAGATGAAAAATGGGTCATATTTACTGAACAATTGCGAGAATTCGTCAAAAATTTTCAAGAACAAGAATTACTGGAGTACATTCGGCAATATAGGAAGGAAAATTAATGGAGCGGGAATCTGTAGAAAATGGCGTCATTTTAGTCGTGGATGACAGCCCCACAAATTTAGGAATCCTTTCGGATTTACTGGACGAAAACGGTTTTGAAGTCCGGGTGGCAAGAGATGGCGAAAGCGCCATTCAAAAGGTAGAATTCGATCCGCCGGATTTGATATTGTTAGACGTGATGATGCCGGGAATTAACGGGTTTGAAACCTGCAAAAGGCTGAAATGTTCGCAAATCGCGTCCGAAATTCCGGTGATTTTAATGAGCGCTCTCTCCGATCCGGTGGATAAGGTAAAAGGTCTCAACCAGGGAGCAGTTGATTACATCACAAAACCGTTCCAGCAGCAAGAAGTATTAGCGCGGGTGAGGGTGCATCTGAAATTGCGCTTTTTAACCAAGGAGCTGGAAGAACAAAATCAGCGATTGAAACGAGAAATTGAAGAACGTTCCGTAGCAGAATCGGCGTTACAAGAGCTGACGGTTGAGCTAGAAAAGCGAGTGGAAGAACGCACGGCGGAATTGACTCAATCTCTCGAAAAGCTACAGCAAGCACAAACCCAACTGGTGCAGAGTGAAAAAATGGCCAGTATCGGTCAAGTGGCGGCGGGAATTGGCCATGAAATTAACAATCCGGTGGGGTTTGTGTGTGGCAATCTCGGCCACATCGAAGACTATACCAAAGACATTATCGAACATCTGAAATACTATCAGCAGTATTATCCCAATCCGGTTCCGGAAATACAACGCCATCGGGAAGAAATCGATTTAGATTATATTATCGAAGATTTACCCAATATGACGCATTCGATGAAATTAGGCATCGATCGCATTCGCAATATTAGCTTATCCTTGCGAAATTTCTCGCGATCGGATACCTCCACTAAGGTGCCGTTTGACCTGCGCGAGGGACTTGAAAGTACCTTGTTAATCCTCACCCACCGACTGAAAGCACATGGCACTCGTCCGGCGATCGCCGTGGAGAAAGCGTACCAAGAAATGCCCCTCGTGGAGTGCTATCCCGCACCCCTGAACCAAGTTTTTATGAATCTGCTCGCCAACGCGATCGATGCCTTGGATGACGCCATATCTCGGGATATGTTAGACGGGGAAGTGCCCACCATTTACATTCGCATCGAACAAGATAAAGATAAGGCGATCGTTCGCATTGCCGATAATGGTCTGGGAATGACAGAAGAAGTTTATCAAAAAGCATTCAATCCCATGTTTACCACCAAACCAATGGGAAAAGGTACGGGTTTGGGCTTATCGATTTCCCGTCAGATTATTGAAGAAAAACATGGGGGAACCTTAACTTGTAAAACCACCCATTCCCAAGGCACTGAATTCGCGATCGCCCTTCCCCTATAACCGCTCTGGTTTAACTTCTATTTTTCTGGTTGTTATTTTTCGGGAAATTGATGTTTTGAATGATTGCCCAGGGAGTATTACTCCCTGGAAAAACAGTTTGTGATTCTGAAAACTCGCCCAATTTGTATGGGAATGCATCAATTTCCCCTACAATTACGCCGAATATGAGACGCAAACAAATAGCTTATCCAATTGTCGTAACCAGTGGAGAATTTGCATCTATGGTATAGAAATTATCGAACACTGTGGTTCTATCTACATCCAACGCCACACCCAGCACTTGACCGCCAAAGCGAATCACCGTATCGTTAGTTCCCGGCGCGCCGCCCACATTGGCAGCATCGTCGAACGTGACCTCAGCGCGATCGATCCCGTCCGAGAGGATAATATCGCCATCCACCACCGGGAAAAAGTCCGCAATCTCGTCTGTAGTCAACTCATTGACGGCCAAATCGTTGGCGTTGAGGACAAATGCATCGGCACCAAATCCGCCGGTGAGTATATCCACTCCATCATCGCCGATAACCACGTCATCTCCGTCGTTACCAAATAGCTGGTCATCCCCTTGACCGCCGCGCACAATGTCTTCCCCGAGATTGCCTTCTACGATATCGTCTCCTTTGTTGCCATTCAGGATATCATTTCCCGCATCGCCACTAATAATATCGGGGTTTTTGCCACCGCGCAGGAAGTCGTAACCTTGTGCGCCAGAGAGGTTGTCATCTCCCCGGTTCCCATTGATAATATCATTAGCAGAGGAACCCGTTACCGTATCGTTGCCATCAAAAGCGCGAATCCCGGAAGGGTTCACCGGACCGAAACTAGCCCAGTTGGGGACGGATTGCACGTCATTCCCGTCTGAGTAGTCCTGATACTCACGGGGTTGGTTGCCACTGCGGTCGCGCCGGCAATCACGGAATTAAAATAATTGAGCAGGTTCGGGCCGGTGAAACCCGGGCTAGTGGGCGGATTGTAGAGACCCACCGGAAAGCGATCGCTGGCGTTATTGGGAATCGATCCCACCCTCGGGTGGATGCTCAGGGGGGGCACATCCAGATTCGTGCCTGTGGTACTTACGGTCGTTCCGAGTAATTGTACGGTAGCCATTAGATAATCTCCTAGTCTCTCTCACCAGAGTTAAACTAGCGACGGCACTTGTCCGTGAATACATCCCAGTTTCTGCATACAGTGCTTCCTTCGCCAGCTATCTCTACCGCTATGATATCAAGCGATCGCCTTCCACTTGTCTGCCAATAGGCGGAAATTCCTTCCGGCATTCTATACAATTCGAGGTACAACTTTCGACAGGGTAGAGATTGCCCACCATACAACTGAAAAAACACCGTAGGGTAGACATTGCCCACCCTACAGCGACTCGGCAAATTGGGGATTACACCTTAGCCAATTTGCGTTTTGCCAAAATCAACAGCCCGATCGCGGCGATCGTCCCCAACCATTGGTGAGGTTCCGGAACCGCTACATTTAACGGATCGTTCGGTTGAGTTAACTGTTCTTGACCATCTTCTACCTCACGATCGAAGCGATCGCTCTTGGATTCTGCCTCCTTCAACTCTTGCTTTTGCGCTTCATTTACCAGCACGATCGCCGAAGAATAAGGCGAGACAATTTCGTACTTTTTCGCAATAGCGTGAATGGCATCTAACTCGGCCAAATTGTTCGGATCCATCTCCTTAGAAAGCGCCAAAATTAACTGTCGTGCAGCCAAAGGTTCTAAACTAGATTTAGACCCCTGCGCCTTGGCGATCGCTGCGGGCAATTTCGCCAATTCCGGCGGTTTTTCATTCTGCACCAACCAGCCATAACCATCCACAACGCTAACCGCATTGTCGCCTAATTTTTCCTGAGTTGCCAGTCGTTGCAACACCCGAGACAATTCCGATTCCACACCGCCGCGACTGTCTTGAATTGCCTTTAACGTGGCATCATCGTAAGCGCGAGGCAAGCCTCCTAAATGCACCATCCACAACGGTGCAGACATTGTCATCACCGCTTTATCGTTGTCGGCTAACTCGTAACTGCCTTCATCAGTAATCAGGACAATTGCATCGTAAGTGGTATCGCCGCGCAACTGCTGAAACTGCTGCAACATTTCCTTAAATTGCAGGCTACCGTAAAAGGTAATATTGCTTGGATTAAAGTTGCCGATGTCGTCGAGGCGAGTAGGTTCGGAATCGCCTGTAGCCGTCAGGTATAAATCGGCATCGTTGTTATCCAGACGCCGATCGCTAAACCCGTGTTTTTGCAACCACTGAAAGGTTTGTGCCAGTTCCTTGGCGTGGGATTTCATGCTGTAAGAGCGATCGACAATTGCCGCCACTCGCTGACCGCGCACTTCGGCGTAGTCTGTTGCCGCCAAAGGTTTTGCCGTCAGGGTATAGTTGCCCGGTAACGTCACCTGCTGCATCTTAGGCGATCGCGATGCTTTTGCGGCAATAAACGATGGCATCCATGCCTCGTCGTCACCTTTGATGGTTTTGCCATTATAAATCCGCGCGGTTTTTTTCGTCCAGAATACATTGCGTTTTTCCGCCAATTCCGGAAGCGCCCATCCCTTTTCGCTTTGCAGGACTTTATACGTCAGCCACATATGCTGTTTGGGCTGTTCTTTCTCCGTTTCATCCCACTCGGATAATCGCGCCGGTACCGGGAACACGCGCAGGCGATATTGACGCGGACCGACTTGTTCCAGTAGGGCTGGGTCTACATTGCGTCGCACTTGATTGTTGTAAACCTGCTGTGCGGCCCCGCGCGGGGAAATTTGGAAGGTATAGCGATCGCTGCGATCGGCAGTTTCATTTAACCACACTCCCGTGAGTACCGCACTTTCGGGCAGGGAAAAGTAATAAAAGACCTCTTCATCTACATAGGTTTGGTTTTCGTAAACTTCATACAGTTCCACATCGGCCCACTCTCCGTTTTCGGTGACGGTAATTTCTTGCTCAGCTAGCCAGACTCGTTTTTCGTCAATATTCAGCACGCCAGCTTTGGCTTCTTCCCGATTGGCGGTGGATTGAACCGCGTGCAAAATTTGCGATCGCTCGCCTTTTTGAATCGGCGTATCGAAAAATTCCGCATATAGTTTTTCCGCCTTTTTGATATCTTGCCGCGACCCTTTGTACAACAAGGGCGACATCAGTTGATTGTACCAGTTTTGCACGACTCGCGCCGATGCTTCATTTAAGCCTAGCACATTTTGGTACATAACGCCGATGTGATTGTTATCTTCCACGGTACTCAGGTAGCGATACCGGGATAAGTAGGCGTTAGTGAGACCATTGCGAATTGCGTCGGATTGGGTCACAAGTTCCTGACGCGCTTTTTCGGTGGTAGCGGGCGTTTCTAACAGCTTAAATGCCTGCACTTGCGGCTGCTGCTGAACTGCCAAAAACACTACCATCCAACTGGTGATGACGGCTACAGAACCGAAAACCGCGCGGTTGCGTCCGTACTGTTGGGCAAACTCCCGCAAGACGCGATATCCGGCGTGGATGTAGAAGCTTGCCAGGGCGGAAGGCATGGCAAGAAATAAGGTACAACTAAAGCCAAACAGCAGAAAGAATATCGGCACCCACCATAAGGTGCTGAAGAAATCGTACTGTAACATTCGCCAGAGTGCGCCCAACCACTGGAAACTTAAGATTGCTCCTAAAAAGGAGACGGTGGCGGGAAGGGCATAGAATAGTAACAGCGCGCCAAAGTATAACCCCATGAGCAGCATCAGGCTGTGAGCGAGCAGTTGCAGGCTGGCAATTTTGCGATCGCTCCTTGCATAGCCGTAAAATAACTGAACGCCGAATGCGCCGATACAAAGTAGGGTGGTGGCCACCATCCAACTACTGGCGGGGGTGAGTTCGCGCAAGAGAAACAGGCGGATGAGGGCAAGCGCAAACAGGGGCGCTTCAACGCCATAGAATAACCGGATCAGTTGCAGGGGTTTTTTCCTCAGACGGATCCCCAGGAGGGCGCAAACCGTGGGCACCGCAATCAACCCCAGTAATGTTAGGCTAAATTCCAGGGGAATCAATCCTTCCGCCGTGGCCTGAATTAAGGAGAGACCAACCCCAGGCAAAATCCCGAAGTAGACAATACCGAGAAAGGTTAGATTCCACAGCCAAAAGACTGTGGAAAACAACCCATGCAGCCAATTTTTCATTATTTAACTCCCTAAATTATTGCATTGGGTGGGGGAATTTTGTATTGGATTATTGGGTTTCTATCCCCATTCAAGCTTTCAAAATTCGGAACGTCAAGTTTGGGGTTATTTTTTCGGAAAATTTTAATCCCAGGCAGCCGGAGGTGGGTTTTCTAAGTATAATTGCTCTCGGATTAGGTTCGCGTCCGATCGCTGTTTCGATCGACTCGGCATTATCCCGTTTTTCAAACATCATATTAGAGGTGCCTCCGGACTCCTCCGCTTGTAGAGACGCGGTAAATCGCGTCTTTGAAGGGACTCGATGGCTACCCACTTTAAACATCCTTCTCGCAGAAATAACATTTTCGGTTAATTCATCAACCGGAAATGAGGAAAAGCTGCCCACATATAAACGGGGACATTCATTGTTTAAAAAGCCGAGTTGGACAAGTTTAAACGTATTTTTGCAGCCAATTATTGTGGCTTTTTTAATTACTTAAAATTCCAACCGGCTAGGGCTAAACAGCCCCAACCGATAATCAATGCGCTACCGCCGAGGGGGGTAATGGCACCCAACCATTTGATGCCGGTTAAACTAAGGGCATAGAGGCTACCGGAGAAAATCGCTACGCCGATAATGTAGGAAAATCCCGCCGCAACTAAGGCAGGGGATGCAGCAGCAGTGGTTTCGGTGCGATCGAGCAGCAATGCTACCAGCAACAGGGCTAAAGCGTGATACATTTGATAGCGCGCCCCGGTTTCAAAAATTGCTAGATAGTAGGCGCTCAGTTGTGCTTTTAAGGCGTGGGAGGCAAAGGCACCGGCAGCCACGGATAGACCCCCAAATACGCCGGAAATTAAAATAAATATTCGCGTCATTTTTTTACTCCTTTTTCGGAATTTGTGGTAGAATAGTTTTCGAGATATAGTGAGGGTTAAACGAGTTGAGTTGTTGGAAATAATCGAAAGAAGTAGTGGGGATAATATCGAGCGTTTCCTGTAGAAAAACGCCCGATCGCACCCCGAAAAGAATTTATGATTAAAGAGGAAACCAGTAAGAAATATCGCCGCGATCGCTCACTTCAAAATCTGCATTAAATTCCACAGCTTTGCGGTCTAAAAACTGCCGTGCTTCCGAACCGGAGAGGTTAGCTGCCATTGCAAAATGCATGACAGTGATTTTGCCGTGGTGGGCAAGGAGTTGCTGGAAAAACAGAGCGTGAAGGCGATCGCGCTGTTGTTGTTGCATGGCGGCGATTGCTTGTTGGCGATCGCGATATAAGTGCCATGCCATCATTCCCCCTTGGAGAGTCAGCGGGAGACCCAACAGAATAATCGTCCCCTGTAGTTCTAGTTTATCCTGGGGCGGCGTTTGTGAGTTTTGCAGTTTAACAGTTGCCACCCCTAAAATAGACAGACCCAGGGTAAGCAATGCAACTGAGGCCGATTTTTTAAATCCCGTCATTCTCCTCCTTGCCCCGACAAGCGGAACTTATGTTTAGCCATGATTTTTATGTTTCCAGATAAATTCAGACCTTAAAGCGATAGATTACATCACCGCGATCGCTGACTTCATAATCGGCATTAAACTCCTTAGCTTTTTCATCGAGGAATTGTTGAGCTTGTTTTCCCGAAAGCTGAGACTCCTTAGCAAAATGCAGCACCGTAATTTGACCGTTTCTTTCCTGTAGCATCTGGAAAAACAGTTCGTGTAACTGATGGCTTTGTTCTTCATCCCACTGGTGATTTTGTTCCTGAGAGCCGCGATACAACCCCCAAGATAACCATCCGCCCGCAGCCAGAGCTGGAATTCCAAACCCGATGGCTGCCATTGCCCCATTGGTTCTTGAAGAATCGGTATTTTCCGCCGCCGTTCCATCAGAACTGAGCAGTTGCGATCCTGCAATTCCCAAACACAAAACCCCGAACGCAAGCAATAAACCTGCCGCCACCTTTTTTATCCCTTTCATCGTTCCACCGGAAATGGTAAATTTTTTCGAGATTCTAGCCTATTTTTCAGACCGTTGTCATCTCCGGTGGAATCGATGGGAGCATTTTATTGGCGGATTGCTTCGAGCAAGCGAGAGTAATAAAAGCGGGTGCTGGTCATTCCTTCCCGCTGAATCGCAAAACCATTAGCTTGGATAATTTTTACGATATCCGCTTCGCGATGCTGATAGGCGCGAGTGGTTTTACTCGGTCCGGGGAACAACTCGCCCACCTTCTTGAGCATACTCAGGGCCAGAGTTTTCGGAGCGAAACTGAGAATCAAGCGAGAGTCAGCCAAAGAACACAAATGACCGATCATCTGTGCTGCTTGTTCCTGGGGATAGTGAATCAAAACATCCAGACAAACCACGGTATGATAGCGACCGCTCAACGATTCTAAATCGCGAGCTTCAAAGCTGACATTGTTGGTATTGCCCAATACAGATTTAGCGCGGGTATAGGCTTCCGCCACCATTTTTTGCGAGATATCGCTGCCATAAACCATTGCTCCGGCCCGTGCCAGAGGAATGCTCAAACTGCCCACACCACAGCCGGCATCGCAGATAGGCAAGCCTTGCAAATTGCCATCCGCCTCGAGCCAGTCGAGGACTTTATCCACGGTTTGCTGATGTCCTTGACGGATATCGAGCTGAACTTTATTGACCGATTCGGTGCCATAAATTTTGCGCCAGCGGTCGAAGCCGGTGGCGTTGAAATACTCTTTAACTACGGTTTTGTCATCGACTGCGTTCATCGGTGTGCCTGCTGGTGAAATAGTCCGAGCCTTTTAACTTACCACGAGGGAAGCGCGATCGCCGATCGCAAATGAGAATCCCCATCCCAAGGCACCGGGGTGGGGGAAAGTGCGACGCCCTCTCAGGTGGCAAAGATATTAACCCGAGGACATTTGCGCCAAGGCGGGCATAATCACCTCAGCGGTGGCCAGATTGGTAGCCAGAGGCACTTGATGGACGTTGCAGATTCGCAATAAAGCTTGAATGTCCGGTTCGTGGGGTTGAGCGAACAGGGGATCGATTAAGAAAATCACGGCGATGACCTTGCCTTCCACCACTTGTGCCGCAATTTGGGAATCCCCACCTAGCGGTCCGGACTGCATGCGTTCCACCGAAAGGCCCGTCGCCTCCATGATTTGCGTGCCGGTAGTGCCGGTAGCAATCAGGGTGTAGTTTGACAGGAGAGAAAAATGTTTTTTGGCGAAAGCCACCATGTCATCTTTTTTGCGATCGTGAGCGATCAGGGCAATGGTTGAGGGCATAAATGGATAGAGAGTAGGTGGGGGTAGGGGTCAAAAGATTAGGGAGAATTGGCTTGTAGGCGTTTCCAGCTTAGCAAGCGATGGGGTTCGTTCAGGTGCCAGCGCAGTAAATTAGCCGGTTGGCCCACGGTTAAGCCGCGCAGACCGATCGCGCGTCTGGGGGATTCGGTGGCCAAAGCGATCGCCACCCCCACATCACAGACGCCCCACTTGACCAAATTTTGCACCCCAGATAACAGCGGTTCCGTAGTGCCGGCGAGGGTACCATCGAGGAGGCGAGCGGTGCCATTTTTCACTTCAATTTGGCGATCGTCCCAGGGATAAAGTCCATCCGGGAGGCCCAAGGGTGACAAAGCGTCGCTGACCAAGAAAATGCCCTGTTGGTATTTGCTGGCACACAAGAGCATGTCAATCATAATGGGAGACACATGTTCGCCATCGGCAATCAAACCGCAGCGGATATTGGGATTGACGATCGCCGCGCCTAATAAACCCGGCTGACGGTGGTGGAGACTTGGCATGGCATTAAACGCATGAGTCACCATCGTTGCGCCGCAATCAAACGCTTCTTGAGCCGTTTGGGCGCTGGCGAGAGAATGGCCCAGACTGACCACAATGCCTTGCGATCGCAGATAGGAGATAGCCGCTCCCGTGGGGTCTAATTCCGGGGCCAAAGTCATCACCTTGATTAAACTGGGATAATTCCCCAACACTTGCTTGACATTTTCCACCGTCAGGGGGAGGAGGAACTGTTCTGGATGAGCGCCGCGTTTGTCGGGATTGAGGAAAGGGCCTTCCAGGTGAACCCCGAGGATGCGAGCGGTTTGGCACTGGTGGGCATCGAGATGTTGCTGGCGGACAAAAAACTCAGCCAAGGTCGCGATCGCGCGGTGGATTTTGTCAATCGAAGTCGTGACCAAGGTGGGCAAAAAAGCATCCACTCCTTGTTCCCAGAGAAATTGACAGATTGCCTCGAGTTGAGCAAGATCGGTGAGTTCCAGGTCGGGAAACCCTAATCCCAACCCCCCATTAATTTGAAGATCCACTCCACCCAAAGAAATCCAATCCCCCGACACATCGAGAAGTTCCATTGCGGGCAAATTGTCGATACAAGGAACCGGAGGTTTTTCGGTTCGCATGGGTTGAATGACTTCAATGAAGCCGTAGCGATCGATTCGCAACCAGTGCAAGCCCTCATAACCGGGCAATTGAGCGTTGATAATATCCAAATTGGTGCAGCCCGATCGCGGCATTGCACTGTGGGAGGTTGATGCGTGAGTCATCTCGTTTGCGACAAACATGGGTGATTAGGGGCTTTTTTACAATTTAAAATTTAAAATCTATTCTCTAAACTCTCGCTTTTTACAATGAATCAACCACAAATCGGCATTATTATGGGCAGCGACTCGGATCTGCCCACCATGAAAGAGGCGATCGCCATCTGCGAAGAATTCGAGGTAGCCTGCGAAGTGGCCATTGTCTCCGCCCATCGCACCCCCGAACGGATGGTGAACTATGCCAAACAAGCCCACCTGCGAGGGATTGAAGTCATTATTGCCGGGGCTGGGGGTGCAGCGCATCTCCCTGGAATGGTGGCATCCCTGACGCCGTTACCGGTGATTGGGGTACCCGTACCCAGCCGCCACCTGCAAGGAGTGGACTCTCTTTACTCTATCGTGCAAATGCCCGGAGGAATTCCGGTCGCCACCGTGGCGATTGGCAATGCCAAAAACGCCGGATTGCTGGCCGTGCAAATTTTAGGGGGGCAAAAACCCGAGTTGCGCGATCGCGTGATGCAATATCGACAAAGTTTAGCCGAATCGGTGATGGACAAGCAAACCCATCTCGACCAACTCGGTTATCAACAATACTTAACAAAAATAAAGTGACTTGCCGCAACACAGGCGGACAACCCGCGCGGGTTTAAACCTGTTTGCAGAATTTCCCAAAAACCGCCTGGGAACTGGGGTGCGATCGTCTTTTGCCCGCGCGATCGCCCCTGCCCCAAACAAATGTAACCGCTTATACAGACGGATTTTCCGAGAATTGGTGCAATCATTGTGACGCGGAGCAAGGCGCTCGGTGGGCTGTTTCCGAATCTCGGAGCCGAGGCCTCGGAAACCATCCGCACAGTTCTCGGGGAAAAAGTCATCCCCCGTAACCAAGCACCACTGCCACGCCCCACGTCTGATGTGCGGATCTCAGAGCCACCGCGCGCGAAGCGCCACTGTGCTTCGAGGATAGTGTCGCGCTATCGACCGGGGTCTGCGCTGAACCACACTCGCTCGCGAAGCACTGTTTAGATCTGTTTATTCCTTATCTAAAACTCCGACAATGACCTCTAAACTAAGGCTCAACAGAAAATTGAAACACCAACATCAGCGGCGATCTGGCAGTCGTACCTCCCGCCGCTGGCGGGGAGAGAGGACTTACCAGCAATTGAAACTCGCCATTGAAAAACTCTCCCCCTCTTGGCGAGCTTGCATTCCCTTAGCCACAATTATCGTCCTGCTGTGGGGTTATTCTGCGGTGGCCCAAGCCCCTCCTGGGGATCTACCCGAGGGCTTCACCGAAACCCAAACCCTGAAAGTGGCTCTAGATACCATGTGGGTAGTCGTGGCGGCCATTTTGGTCATCTTTATGAATGCGGGCTTCGGCATGCTCGAAACCGGCTTTTGCCGCCAGAAAAATGCCGTCAATATCCTGTCAAAAAACCTGATCGTCTTTGCCCTAGCCACCGTGGCTTTCTGGGCGATCGGCTTTGGGTTGATGTTTGGCAATGGAAACGACTTTATTGGCTGGAGTGGCTTTTTCTTGGCCGGCCCGGACAACAGCCCCCTCGTCGATCCAGATTATGTGGGGGTATTTGACGCGCTCAACTGGACTGGCGTGCCCCTAGCGGCTAAATTCCTCTTCCAAGTTGCCTTCGCCGGTACCGCCGCCACCATCGTCTCCGGCGCAGTGGCGGAACGGATCAAATTCGTTGACTTCTTAATCTTTAGCCTCTTACTGGTGGGCATCGCCTATCCCCTCACCGGTCACTGGGTCTGGGGTGGCGGTTGGCTGTTGAATCTCGGTTTCCTCGATTTTGCTGGCTCCACTGTGGTTCACTCGGTGGGGGGCTGGGCCGCATTGATGGGGGCTGCGTTCCTCGAACCGCGCTTGGGTAAATATCAAGATGGTCGTCCCTTGGCATTACCCGGTCACAACATGAGCCTCGCTACCCTGGGATGTTTGATTCTCTGGATCGGCTGGTTTGGTTTTAACCCCGGTTCCACAATGGAAGTCACCCCCTCGATCGCTCATATTGCCCTGACCACGAATATCGCCGCCGCTACCGGTGGTATCGCCGCTACGATTGTCGCTTGGATGTATCTGGGCACTCCCGACCTGTCGATGATTATCAATGGCATCCTCGCGGGCCTGGTTGCCATTACCGCCGGCTGTGATGGTGTTACGGTATTTGGTGCGGTCATTATTGGCAGCATCGGTGGCATTTTGGTGGTTTTTGCGGTCACGTTTTTCGATCGCATCCACATCGATGACCCGGTAGGTGCTATCTCGGTTCACTTGGTCAATGGCATCTGGGGCACTTTGGCTGTGGGTCTGTTTAATGTGGAGGCCGGTTTGTTCTACACCGGCAATTTAGCTCAACTGGGCATCCAAATCCTGGGCATCGCCTCGATCGGCGGGATGACGGTTCTACTCGCCTCTATTTTCTGGCTGGTCCTCAAGAACACTCTCGGGATCCGCGTCAGGGAAGATGAGGAACTCAAAGGGTTGGATATCAGCGAACATGGCATGGAAGGTTACAGCGGTTTCCTCAAGGATACTCGGGGTATGCCCGGAGGCTCTTAATCGCACCGATTTTGGGGCCGATCGCAAAAAGGACTGTTGCGTGGCGATCGCCCCACTTCACAGACCCGTCACGCTTCTTCTCAATCTCTATCGTTTCGATTTGCGGTGATTGTGGATTTTCAATACACTTGAACTATCTCCGTGCGATTCGTTCCCGCAAAAGTGGATGGTAAATTCCGGAAACGTAAGCGGGGCAAGGGATACAGCCCCTAAAGGCTGGACCCCCTACAGGATTGTAAATCCGACGGTCGGCTAAAACAAAACGGTATGAACCGATACAAAATAGCCACCCGAAAA
>NZ_JAJENT010000660.1:0-2451 GCF_035615515.1 Phormidium sp. CCY1219 | reverse complement strand
GTAGCAAAGGCGTTTCATTGGCGAGAGATAAAAGGTGATTGAACGAAAATAAGTAAAGGGAAGCCTTCGGGCAACCTGTAGAGGCGTACTTGACTTCGCCTCAGAGTCCGTTTTTCGGAAGTTCTAAAATCCCTCCGGGGAATCCCCGTCTCTTTAGAGCGCGCAGTAGTCAAACCATCACTCCATAAAATAGGAAAATACTCCTCGCCCAGGTTGATGCCAATGGTTGGCATCAACCTGCGTTGGCATGCAAGAAATTTTCACTCTGGCGGGGGTAAGCAAAATCTTTCGCTATCCTAATTTTGGCGGGGTTCGATCGCGATCGCCTACTTCGTCCATCTTTTTGGATGGCGCTTGGAACAGTTTGTTCGCCCATAATTCAATCTGCTAGGATGGCCATCGCGCTCGCGCGCGGGCGCTGCTTCCACCGTCAAACCCCACCTCGATGCTCCCATCAGTGATTCGGTAACATCATCATGGAAACCCTTGCCTTTATTGAATCGGTTCTCGCGTATCAGGCAACTGGATGCGATTTCGTTCTCCCTAACCGCGCAAACTTTTTCCCCCGTTGGCACTGGAACAAGTTTTCTAGCTCGAGTTTGATTCATTGGCTTTCAGTGGCCATGACCCTAGCCCTATTAAACGTGGCTACCCACGCCCTGGCATTTGAGCCGGGTCAGCAGGGAGACTCAGTGCGCTCTATCCAACAACGGTTGCAACAATTCGGCTACTTTCAAGGGAATATTACTGGATTTTACGGTTCGGTAACCGAATCCGCCGTCCGGCGCTTTCAGGAAGATAACAATCTTCCCATCACTGGACGAGTGGATGCAGACACCCTCTCCACAATGGGGCGTCTGTTAGCCCCACCGCAAAACTTCGGCCCGATAACTCAAGTGGGATCCGATGAGGGATTTCTCAGTTTAGGCGATCGCGGTTTAGAGGTGAAAATCCTCCAGCAGCAATTGCAAGCGTTAGGCTACTTGACTTCTGCGCCCACGGGGGAATATGATGTGCCAACGCGCAGTGCGGTCATTCGCTTTCAGCGCGACTACAGACTTCAAGAAAGTGGCATCGTCGGTCCGACAACCCGCACCCTCTTGGAAGAGCAAGTGTTGCAAAATAGCGCGCGCATTTCCACTCAACCCATGCAAACCTTCAGTTCAACCACTGCGGTAAATGGTGTGTTTAAACTTGGCGATCGCGGTTTAGAGGTGAAAAAGCTCCAGGAACGTTTAGTGGTCGCCGGCTACCCGATAGGGTCGCCTGATGGCATTTTTGGCCCGCGCACTGAAGCCGCACTCCAGCTATTCCAATCTGCTTATGGTTTGCAAAATACTGGCATTGCAACGAAAGCCACTCAGGAGGCATTAGAGCGCAAGCTTTACGTAGTGGTGATTCCAAAACGCAGTTTCGCCACTCTCGACGCCGTGCGCGAAGTGTTTCCCGATGCATTTGAAGCCGAACATCGCTTGGGGACTTACATTCATGCCGGATCCTCTCTGCGTCGCGAAGTCGCAAAAACTCGCATTCAAATCTTGCGAGATCGCGGTTTGGTGGATGCACGGGTGGTTTATTTTTAAGGCGGAGTTTCCTTTGATGAGGAAATTCGGTTAAATTGGCAGGAGCGATCGCTGGCAGCTCGGACAAATAGCATGAATCGTTAGCTGACAGTCCAAAAGGTGGTATCCCTCTTTTTTCGCCGTCTTGTTGCCGATTTTTAAAATCGAGTCGCTTTTGAATTCAATGGTTTTGTTACAGCGCACGCAGATCAAGTGGTGATGATGGTGAGGGTACGGTTGATTGATTTCGTAATGCTTGTGTCCTTCTGCCAGCTCCAATTCTCGTAAAATGCCCATCCGCGCCATTAACTTCACAGTACGATAAATGGTGGACAAGCTAATCCGTTCTTTTCGCTCCTGCAAGAGTTCGTAAAGATCCTCTGCACTCAGATGCTCGCCTTTCGGTAAATTTTGAAAAACCTGCAATATCGTTTCTCGCTGGGGCGTCAAGCGCCACCCCCGTTCGTTGAGTTCCGCCTTTAGGGAAGCCGCCGTATAAAAAGACATAAATACCTGCTTTACTTCTCAAGAAACCTTTCTTATTGAGAAGGATACACAATAAATTGCTAAGTTGCAAGAACGGCTGCTTATTGCGAATAATTATCGCCCCCTCCAGCAGGGGGAAGACCCCGGATTCAATCCGTTTCAGGTAAAGGGTTCGAGACCCTGTGGTACTCTCGCCTCCCGTACTTTACCCCTGGGCGGTTAGAGGGGAAATTTTAAATCCACCGATTTGCCGTAGAAGCCTTAGAAGCCAGCGTTACTCCGGAATCTGGGTGGTCACAGACAGATGAAAATGCGATAAGTCAGAGTCTGTCAGGGACTCCGTAGAAACCAACCCCATGTCTAAAGCCAGGGGCTTGTACTTCTAACCACCTGACCAGCCTAA
>NZ_JAJENT010000659.1:0-308 GCF_035615515.1 Phormidium sp. CCY1219 | reverse complement strand
GTTTTCGCCGGCATGGCAGAAGGAAGAATTGCCGCCGCCGGAGGCCCTGGGCCTGTTGCACCCCCACCCCCACCTCCACCACCGCCAGCACCGGCACCGGTGAGCGAACCCGGTAGCACGCCAGAAACAGCCGCCGATTTAGGTATTTTTAGTGGCACTCGGACTTTCGATAACTTTGTAGGTAGCGCTGACTCCAATGATTACTACCGCTTCACCCTTAACGAAGTCAAAGATTTTAGTCTAACCCTTGGGGGGATGACTGATAATGCAAACGTTGGGCTATATCTTGCCGAGGAACAAGTAGATGG
>NZ_JAJENT010000658.1:0-49499 GCF_035615515.1 Phormidium sp. CCY1219 | reverse complement strand
GGGGAGAACTCCTCCCTACGCATAAATGACGAGGGTTTCCGTTCTCCCCCTTACCAACCCTAATTTCTGATGAACAAGAAAATCATAAAACGTCTTTTAATTGGCGAATTTTCTTTAAAACGGCTGATGATTTCGGTGCTTTTTATCTATGCAGCAATTGGAAGTTATGGGTATTTTTTGTCAGATTGGATGATTTTTAAACCGCAACCTGATAGCTATCAAGACAGCGGCGATATTCTCAAACTAAAGTCTGGGAAAGGCAACTTAATTTCGGCAATATATTTGCCCAATCCCCAGGCGACTTATACCATTCTTTACAGTCATGGAAATGCAGAAGACTTGGGGGACATCCGCCCGGTCTTGAATCGAATTCGCCAGATGGGCTTTTCCTTGTTTGCGTATGACTATCAAGGATATGGAACCTCCGAAGGCAAGCCCTCGGAAAACAATGCCTATGCAGATATTAATGCAGCCTATGCTTATCTGACACAGAAACTAGGAAAATCACCGGAGCGAATTATTATTTACGGACGGTCTGTGGGTGGAGGGCCTGCGGTCGAGTTAGCAACCCGAGAACCGATCGCCGGTTTAGTTTTAGAAAGTGCCTTTACCTCAGTTTTCCGAGTTATCACCCAAATACCGATTTATCCCGTGGACAAGTTTAATAACATTCAAAAGATTAAGCAGGTGGATGCACCGGTGCTAGTGATTCACGGAACTGAAGACGAGGTGATTGCATTTTGGCATGGAGAGAAACTGTTTGCGGCGGCGAACGAACCCAAGACCTTTTTTCCCGTGCAAGGAGCCATGCATAATAATGTGATGGGGGTGGCCGGCGATCGCTACGCCGAGACCCTGCGCGAATTTGCCGCCGCCATCGAAGCCGAATAATATCAGCTAACAAATTCGCAATTGCCAACTTCAGAGAAAAATCCCAGGGGGATTGACGAATGGGGGAAAGGGGGATTAAATCAGCAGATAGAGGGAGAGCGTAGGCTGGTATGATTCTGAAGAAAGGCAAGCTGCCTGCTGGAAACAGCAATAGCACGGATGCCAGAAACAGAAAAATTCCGGCAATGGTGCTTGAAAATAAACGATTAATAGTAAAACGCTTAACATGGAATGGCACGCAACCGATGCCCAGAGTTTGGCAATTATTGACAGCGAAATCGGCGAGCACGTCTTCTCGCCGGCAGAGTACGAGATTGTCCGGAGGGCAATTTATGCCACCGCCGACTTTGAATACAAGTCCCTGATTCGCTTTTCTGACCAAGCCCTGCAGGCGGGTGCGGCGGCGTTAGCGGCGCGGAGTACGATCGTGGTAGACGTACCGATGGTGCAGGTTGGGATTACGCCGCATATTCAAACCACCTTTGCCAATCCGGTTTACTGTTCGATGGAAGCACTGACCCGGCCCCAAAAAGAGAAAACCCGTGCTGCATGGGGGATTGAGACCCTTGCGAGGCGCTATCCCGAGGGAATTTTCGTCGTGGGTCAGGCTCAGACAGCCCTAACCGCCCTCGTGGAATTAATCGAATCCGAGGAAATCCGACCCGCCCTCGTGATCGGAACCCCCTCCGGATTTGTGGGAGTAGATGCAGCAAAAGCGAGACTCAACGACTCGATGATTCAGAACATTCGAGTAGACGGGAGAAAAGGCAGTGCGGTAGTTGCGGTTGCCATAGCCAACGGGTTAGTGGATTTAGCGTGGCAGGCATACGGACAAGAAGGCAGGGGGATTATTTGACAGCAGTCAAAACTGGCGGGTGGACGCCCACCCCACCTCATCCCTGCACCCTTCCGAGTTAACGGCGTTTAGCGCGACGTTTGGGAGAGCGCCGATCGGCCTGGTAGCCGACCTCTTGAGAGACTTCTTCAAATAAATCGCGTCGCAAGTAGGGATAGTCGCTGACCCAAAAATTAATCCGGGGCAGAAAGATATCCGAGACCTTAGCAATGCGACCGAGGTCCCCACGGTTAGACATCACGAGCATTTCAGCGATATCCCCCGGAGCGATCGCCTTATGTTCGCGACGCAGGGGAACCCGAATGATGGTACTAAACCCAGTTTCATCACCCACCTCCAGATTCAGCCGCCGCTCGCGGTTTTCCACGATCACCAGCTCTCCGCGCTGGTTGACCGTTTCCTCCGTGCCCACCACATCTTCCGTGACGAAAACATCCAAGACCTCTCCTTGCCAGAAGCCACTGTATTTGTAGCGACGGCACTCGTAATTGCGACGAGCGGCGGAAGCGACCGGTCCCCAGAGCCAATACAGACCGATCGCGATTCCCAGGAGCAGCAGAAAAGGACGCCACTCATCTGGCAACAGATTCACCAACAACGTCAAACTTAAAATCCCGACCACAGAAATCAGCAGTCGCTGTAAAAAATCATTAAACTTGCCCCAAAAATAGAGATATTGAGCGCCAGTGGCGATGGCAGGAATCAGGGCATGAAAGGTTTCGCGAGTTAACGGAACTAGCATGAGCGAACGATAGGTAAGGGAAATTCTCGAGCAAACAAATAGAACGATCGAACAGCGCGAAGAAAGAAGTTTTGAGGCGGGGAATGGAGAGACTCCACTCACCCAACGCTCAAAACGCGAATCCAACCCCGGAAAAATCTTCGTTTAGAGAGTCGGGTTACAGGAGTTTTTCCAGACCATAGATCGTAGTTTTAAGTTGGAGGACCTTGCGAATAGCCAGGAGAACTCCCGGCATGTAGCAGGCGCGATCGCTGGTATCGTGACGGAGGGTATAGACCTGGCCCGGTGCGCCAAAAATCACCTCTTGGTGAGCGATCGAACCCGGGAGGCGGAGGCTGTGGATCCGGATGCCCTCGTGGATCTGGGTGCCCCTGGCCCCAGAGAGCTTTTCCGTTTCCTTCACGGCGGGGACATTATAAGTTTTCCCCAATTCCGCCAGCATTTGAGCCGTTTGAATTGCGGTACCGCTAGGGGCATCAGCCTTTTGGTTGTGGTGACGCTCGATAATTTCCACATGGTCGAAATATTGAGAAGCCGAGATCGCCGCTTGTTGCAGCAATACCATCCCAATCGAGAAATTCGGAACGATAACACAACCGATGCTCGCCTTTTCAGAAAACTCAGCCAGCTCATTAATTTGTTGCGGACTCAACCCCGTCGTGCCCACCACCGGGCGAATCCCATAGGCGATCGCGGCGCGGGTATTTTCATAAACCGAACTCGGGTGAGTAAAATCCACCATCACCCCCGGTTGTTTTTCCTGAACCGCCATTCCCAGAGTGCCCTGCAGGTCATTAATAATGGGAACTTCCAGCGGACCGCAACCTGCCACTTCGCCCACATCTTTGCCCATATACTCCGGATTGCGATCGACCGCTCCCAAAAGCATCATATCTTCAGCTTGGGCAACCGCCTTGACCACTTCGCGACCCATTTTACCGCCTGCCCCATTCACAACCACTGGGATAGGAAGTTGATTCGCCATAATCGAAAAATCCCCTTGAAGCTAACAAAGGAATTTTACCTTGGGAATGAACATGCAAGCCTAAAATAGCAACTAGAGAACACTCAGAAACTCGCCATCTGGCGAAAGACAGAGCCGACTTTCACTCGGGCGGAACAACCAACCTCCCCAGGTGATGTGCTACCAAGGAAGAGAAGACCCAACAAACCCGATCCGATTCTTGCCCGTCACGCGCCAGAGCCAGAGAAAAGTTGCGCTAGCGGCGTCCAAGACGAACGACGAGGGTGCATGTTCGATGGTCCCAAACATTCTGGAGGCGTTAGATGCGACCCCTACACCCCATACCACCATTTTCCCATCCCAAATTACCCCACGAAATGCAAAAATCTTCCTTTTAACCTTTGCAATCACTTCCTCCCCAATCAAACCCAGTGATTTCTCAACTTTGCCAAAAAATCAGTTCGATTTGGTCTGTGGTGCATCGACAGATAGGCGAAAGCCGACTCAACCGGATACAACCGGCATTTGGCTCCGTCTTCATTGCCTGCTTGCTCGTTTCCGGGGTCACGATCGCCGTGCGGGTAGCGGGTGGATTTCAATACTTAGAACTGGCCAACTTTGACTGGATGATGCGGTCTCGCTTGGGCGATCGCGATCCGGATGAGCGCCTGTTGCTCGTCACCATTACCGAGTCCGACATTCAAAACCAGAACCAGTGGCCCTTGTCCGATCGCGCGATCGCCACAGTATTGCAGGAATTATCCCAATACGACCCGGCGGTTATCGGACTCGACCTCTATCGCGATGTCCCGCACGAACCCGGTCATCAAGCACTGCTCGCACAGCTCGAAAAAACCCCCAATCTCATCGGCATTACCAAACTCCCGGACGCCCAAGAAGCCGGGGTGCCCCCGCCGCCGATGCTATCCCCGGATGCTATTGGATTTAACGATATCGTCAACGATCCCGATGGCGTGGTGCGGCGCAACTTACTCTTTGCCTCCAGCCAGACCAACGGTTTATCCTATTCCTTTGCCTTGCGCGTGGCGCTGCGCTACATGCAACAGCAAGACATTTCCTTGGAAAATAGCCCCGCCAACCCGTTGCACATCAATTTCGGCAAAGTCCGATTAAAGCCGTTACAGTCCAACTCTGGCGGCTATCAAACCATTGACGCCAACGGCTACCAAATCCTGCTCAATTATCGCTCTCCCGGCGCGATCGCCCCGGAAATTACCCTCACCGAAGTTTTAAACGGCGAAATTGACCCCAATCTCGTCAAAGATAAAATCGTCCTCATTGGCACCACTGCCCCCAGCCAAAAAGACTTATTTTTCACCCCCTATGGCGTGAAAACCGAGCGCGAAAACCTGCAAATGCCAGGGGTAATCATTCACGCTCAGATGCTCAGCCAACTGTTAAGCAGCGCCTTGGATGGACAGCCCTTGTTTTGGTATTGGCCCGAGTGGGTGGAAATCCTCTGGGTGGTGAGCTGGTCTTTTGCCGGCGGAATTATCTCGTGGCGCATGGAGCATCCCCTGGAATTGGGAGTCGCCGTTATGCTCGGTTTGGTAGGCATTTACGGGATTAGTTTTGGCGTATTTCATGGAGCCGGTTGGCTCCCCGTCATTGCCCCCGCCGTGGCATTTGCCAGCACCCTGAGCACAGTGGTGGTTTCCAAGTTACTGTATTATGCCTTTCACGATCGCCTCACCGGTTTGCCCAACCGCTCCTTATTTATGAAGCAACTGGAGCGATCCCATGCCAGAGTGCAAATCAAAACCCAAAAATCTCAGCCCCCGCAGGAACGCCCGGTTCCACACTCGGCAGGGGACTTAGAAAACCAGCTTTCGGTGGAGATCTGCGCACTGAATCCGCGTTCCACCCTTTCTACCTTAATCGCCGTCCTGTTTTTAGATCTCGATCGCTTCAAAAATATCAACAATGGACTCGGACATGACTTAGGCGATCGCTTGCTGATCGCGATCGCGGAGCGCATTCGCAAAACCCTAGCCCTTCAGCAGCGCTGCGGTCACTTTTCCACCGTGGAAATCGCCCGCGTCGGCGGAGACGAATTTGCCATCCTCCTCGAAAACCTCGACAGCGAACAAGAAGGCATTCACATCGGCGAAAACCTCTGCCGCCAACTGACTTTACCCTTTCACCTCCAAGGTCAAGAAGTCTTTACCACTGCCAGTATGGGAATGGCCCTCAGTCAGGGAGAAGAAAAACGCGATTTACTGCGCGAAGCCCATACCGCTATGTATCGCGCCAAGGCCCTGGGCAAATTACGTCCCGAGGTCTTTGAAAGCAAAATGCAACAAAATGCAGTGACCCGCTTTAAGCTAGAAACTGACCTGAGACGCGCCCTCTCCCAATGGGTGAAAAGTCCTGACGGTTCTGCATTCACCGATCCGGCTGGGGGTCGGCGAGCAGATGGCTGTGGGGTCTGTGCGGCACAAGAAACCCCCAATGGCAAAGCGGGGCAACCCCAGGCACAAATCCAACACTGTTTTTCGGGCACTGCGGGAAAACAGGCTAACGGTGCGAATGGGCGATCGCTCCCCACTGCCCCATCCCTCGACTCTGAATTCGTCCTCTATTACCAACCCTTAATCTGCTTGAAAACCGGAAAAATAGCCGGGTTTGAAGCTTTGGTTCGTTGGCTGCACCCGGAACGGGGAATGGTCTCTCCGGGAGAGTTTATCCCGATTGCAGAAGAAACTGGCTTGATTATCTCCCTCGGCGAGTTAGTCTTGTGGATAGCTTGTTGGCAGACTCGCCAGTGGTCCGAACAGTTCGATCGCTCTACACCCTTAATGATGAGCGTGAATCTCTCCGGGAAACAGTTCGCCCAACCCAATCTCATTGAGGTGGTCCAACAAATCCTTCGCGAAACCAATATCGATCCGAGCTACATCAAACTGGAAATGACCGAAAGCGTGGTGATGGATGACGTAGAGTTGGCCATTGAAATGCTTTGCTCCCTCAAAGGGTTAAACCTGAAGCTCGGCATTGATGATTTCGGCACGGGATATTCTTCGTTGAGTTACTTGCACCGATTTCCCACCGATACCCTAAAGGTGGATCGCTCCTTCGTCAGTCGGATGAATGAGGGAGATGAAAATGAAGCCATTGTGAAAACGATTATTACCTTGGCTCATAACTTGAAAATGGACGTGATTGCCGAAGGGGTGGAAACCGCCGACCAAATGGAACGCCTGCGATCGCTCGGTTGCGAATACGGTCAAGGGTATTTCTTCGCCAAACCGTTACCGCCAGATGCCGCTACAGAATTGCTCGCCTCCGATCCCACCTGGGGCTTTAACACTTAAACCCGAAAATCGCTTTCTTTGAACCCTCTGCATTGTCCCCCTCGCCGCGATCGCCGCGTGCTGCATGGGTAGACAAACGACAAACAACCACAGATCGCGAGACAATGAAAAACGCTATCCTTGAACAAACGCGATCGCACTCTCCATCCGTCGCGATCGCACGGTGGAGTCAAGACGGGGTGATTTTGCCTCCCCCAAGCAGAAATGCTCAACGCAGTTCAGCGCCGGAGTTGGTAGAGGAAAAATCGCCAAACTCTGGTAAACTTGTACCAGCTCAATGGGTACGGTAAAGGGCGGACACAGATTCCGAGCAAACCGGAGACACGACCCATTTGGCAAGGCTGGATGCCCTGTAAATCCTGGTATCGCCCAATTAGTAAATCTAGGGCGCTAGGTTAGAATCCAAGGACAATTCATTTTCTCAAATTAGCTCCAGACGGAAACGATTTGGAGGCGCATCTGGGCAAAAGCTTCCAGTGCGCGGTGAGAATGCCACCTGACTGGGATACGGGGAGCGGGCCTGACAGCCCACCGCCCTACCGGGACACCTCCACCTTGCTCCAGCAGGTGGGGGAGCATTCATATATTAGTATTTTAGGTAAACAAGTGAGTCCGACTGCCCAAGCTATTCCAACCCCTACCGCGATGGCGCGGCGTGCTGTCTTTCCTTTCACGGCAATTGTCGGTCAGGATGAGATGAAGCTGGCACTGCTGCTCAATGTAATCGATCCCAAGATTGGCGGGGTGATGATTATGGGCGATCGCGGCACTGGCAAATCTACAACGATTCGCGCACTCGCCGATCTGCTTCCCGAAATCGAAGTGGTCGCTGATGACCCCTTTAACAGCGATCCGTCGGATCCGGAATTGATGAGCGACAGCGTGCGCGATCGCGTCGCCAATAACGAATCCTTACCGGTGATGCGGCGCAAAGTGCAGATGATCGACCTGCCCCTGGGGGCCACCGAGGATCGCGTTTGCGGCACCATCGATATCGAAAAAGCCCTCTCGGAAGGTGTAAAAGCCTTTGAACCGGGACTGCTGGCAAAAGCCAATCGCGGCATCCTCTATGTGGATGAAGTCAACCTGCTTGACGATCACCTGGTGGATGTGCTACTCGACTCGGCAGCTTCTGGCTGGAACACCGTGGAACGAGAAGGGATTTCCATTCGCCACCCCGCGCGATTCGTCCTGGTGGGATCCGGGAACCCGGAGGAAGGGGAACTGCGCCCCCAATTGCTCGATCGCTTCGGGATGCACGCGGAAATCCGTACCGTGAAAAAACCTGCTTTGCGGGTGAAAATCGTCGAGGAACGCTCGGCATTTGACCAAAATCCCAAAGTCTACCTGGAACAACGCGCCCAAAAGCAAGAAGATTTGCAACAAAAGCTGATCGAGGCGCAAAATCTCTTGCCTTCGGTGACGATGGACTACGATCTGCGGGTGCAAATTTCCCAAGTTTGCGCCGAACTCGATGTGGATGGTTTGCGCGGCGATATCGTCACTAACCGGGCGGCGAAGGCGATCGCAGCTTTGGAAGGTCGCACGGAGGTGACGGTGGATGATATCCGCCGCGTGGTGACGCTATGTCTGCGTCACCGCCTGCGGAAAGACCCCCTCGAATCGATTGACTCGGGTTATAAGGTGCAAAAGGTCTTCTGCAGCGTCTTTGGCGTGGAAATGCCGGAAGAAGACAATGCCTAAGCTCTGAGATTTCTTCGTTGCGCTTTAGCGTCCCTAGCGGCGCTAAAGCTCAGGGCTTTGACCGGGATGAAACCAACAAGCAATCACTCTACAATGTAATATTCACTACCCTCCTTCAGCCGTTTTCCCACAGATTTATTCACTCATGGAAAAACGCATCCTGGGCCTCGACCCCGGGTTAGCTACTCTCGGATTTGGCGCGATCGCCTGCGAATTGGGCCAAGGTCGAACTGGCGCGGATAAGGTCTCGATTCTCGATTTTGGCATCATTCAAACCCCCGCCAAGCAACCGATGGGCGATCGCCTTCGCACCATTTACGACGATATGCAAGCCCTGGTAGAACAGTTTCAACCCGACCTGGTTGCGGCAGAAAAACTCTTCTTTTATCGCATGGGCAACACGATTTTAGTGGCTCAGGCCCGGGGGGTCATTCTGCTCGTATTGGCCCAGCATAATGTTCCCGTGGTGGAATACACCCCCGCCCAAGTTAAACTCGCACTCACCGGCTATGGCAATGCGGAAAAATACGACGTCCAAGAAGCGGTCGCTCGCGAGTTTAACTTAGAGAAAATACCGAAGCCCGATGATGCAGCCGATGCTTTAGCTGTGGCGCTCACTGCATGGTTTCAGGCAGTTTAAATCCAGGCATAAAAACATGATAAAAAGCGCGATATTTGAGGGAATATCGGTAAATTTTCGGAAATTATAAGCCGACAAAACAGCTCGAAACTGGGGAGCGGGATACGTAGAATTACCGACTGGAGCGCCGAGGGATGTGGGTAAAATCAACGAATTTTCCCGGGGAATTGTGCAGTAACAAAAAACAATAAAATGGGAGTGAGTAGTCCGGTGCAGCAAAAGCGGGATGCAAGGCGAGGATTTCTTGGGATTGTGACTGGAAAGCAGCATCTTCTATGACACAGATCACTGCAAAATATGGAGAGTGGGTTAATCTAAATTGGAATCGATTAAACATAAATCGCCTGTTACCCGAGAAGGTTGCAATGTCTCGTCTCCGAATGAGGTTATGTCGCCAATTCTACGAATGGGGTCAAATCGAGGCTGGATGCGCTCAGAAAAGGGGGTATGGGGATAGACATTGTGGCAACCGAGCCGAAGTTCGCATCCGGGGTAGCGATCGCGCCATAATTGCGGCGATCGCTTCGGGGCCTGATTCCCCACTGGGGGAGTTCGGGAGGATTAGACGACTTTCGCGAGGCGATCGTGGCAGTTGTAAGGGCATCTCATGGGCTAGGGAAGAAAAAAAATGCGCCAAAAAAAACAGCAGGTACAGCAGAGCATAATAGGAGAATGGGAACAGCGCTACCACCAATTAGGGGAGATGATTCCAGAGGCGATCGCCTTGGTGTGCGAAGCGCGAGTTTCTTATATTAACCGAGCGGGGGTGCGATTATTCGGTGCCGCTACACCGGAAGAATTAATCGGTCAACCCGCACACAAGTTGGGACTTCCTACCCTCGATCCGACCTCGGACGTACAAAATCCCACCCTCACCCAGTGCTTCCGGGTGGATGGCAAGACGGTGCAGGTGGAATTGCGCGGCTGCTTTTGTAGCTACAAAGGTAAGCCTACTATGCAGTGGGTGGGGCGAGAGATTTCCCCGATTCGAGCACCGGAAACGGCGGGGCAATCGGCAGATGGAAAACTCGACATTTTCTTCGATCGTTGTCCGGTGGCGGCGATCGAGTGGGATCGCGAGTTGCGGGTGTGTCGGTGGTCCGCCCAAGCCGAAACCCTCTTGGGGTGGCGTGCCTCGCAAGTAGTGGGCAAGCATCTCAGAGACGGGATTTTGGTCTATCCTACAGGGGCGGACTCAATGGAGGAAGCGATCGCCGATTTGCGGCAGGGGAGAGCGCGCCACACCCGGATCGAAGCCCGCTATTTGACGCCTTCTGGCAGAAGTATAAAATGCGAATGTTTGCTGTCATCCGTGGTAGATCCGGGAGGGGAACTCCGCTCTATTCTATCTTTTGTGACACCAGAGCGGGATTCTGCCCACTCCCGCCAACTAATGCAGGCCAATCAATCCTTGCAAACCGAGGTAGAAGAACGCACGGCGGCGTTAAAAGAATGCAACGATCGCTTTGTGGTAGAAGTGGTGCAGCACACTCTGGCCAAACGCTCTTTGGAAAAGCACTTAGCGGCGATCGAATCCTCTATCGACGGCATTGCCCTGCTCAACAGCGATCGCGAATATATCTATCTCAATCCGGCTTATGCCAAACTCTACGGCTACGATCGCCCCAGCGACCTGCTGGGCATGAGCTGGCAAAACCTATATCATAACGCACAATTCAGCGCATTTCAAGATACCTTGCTGCCTTTTATCAGCGAGAGTCAACCCTGGCGGGGAATCGCCAAGGGAATTCGTCGCGATGGCACGGAATTCTATCAAGAAGTCTCCCTCACCGCACTAGAAGACGACGAACTAATTTGCATCGCCCGCGATATCAGCGATCGCCACTCCGCCCAACAGGGACTGCAACAAGCCAAAGATCGACTGCAAGCGGTATTAGATGCCGTCCCCGGAAGCGTCGCCTGGATTAGTTCCGACTTGCATTATATGGGAGCCAACAAATTTTTAGCCGCTCAGTTTAATTTAACCCCAGAAGACTTTATCGGTCAACCCCTTGGCTTTCTCAAAAGTACGCCGGAATTGGGCGAATTTATGCAGCGGTTTTTTGCCGATAGCGATTGGCAAGCCTCCCGCGAAATTGAAAGCCACTATCAAGGTCAGACGCGCAATTACTTGCTTGTGGCGCAAAAATACGACAATGGAAAGGCAGCGGTTTCCGTAGGAATTGACATTACCCACCTCAAGCAACTCGAAAGCAAACTGCGCGATTCTTTAGCCCAAGAAAAGCAACTAGCGCAACTGCGATCGCAGTTTATTTCCATGACCTCCCACGAGTTTCGCACGCCCCTGACTACCATTCAATCTTCCACGGAATTACTACAGCATTACAGCGATCGCTTCTCTGCAGAAAAAAAGCTCAAGCACTTCGATCGGATTCAAATGGCGGTGAAGCGAATGACCGATTTGCTCGATGATGTACTGATTATTGGCAAAGCAGAAACCGGCAAACTTCAATTCCAGCCCCAACGACTTGATGTCAAAGCATACTGCGAGGAATTGGTGGAAGAACTGCAACAGAGCGATCGCGATCGCCACCCCTTTGATTTCACTTTTAACGGCACCTGCCACTCGGGGTGGATGGATCGAAAACTCCTGCGGCACATTCTCGTGAATTTGCTCTCCAATGCTCTCAAGTATTCTCCCGAAGGCAAGCCGGTTCGCTTGGCGCTAAATTGCCGCGATCGCCAAGTCACGTTCCACATTCAAGACGCGGGAATCGGCATTCCCAAAGACGACCAAAAACGGCTTTTCGAGACCTTTTATCGCGCCACCAATGCCACAAAAATTGAGGGAACCGGACTGGGATTGGCCATTGTGAAAAAATCGGTAGAGTTACACGGCGGCACCATTTCCGTCCACAGTGAAGTAGGAAAAGGAACGACCTTTATCGTCACCTTACCCTTGCCGATTGAACCACCAAAAGCCCACCCTCTAGATGAAGAAAAGCAGATCGGCACCAACGGAAACCTCGCTTACAATTAAACCGACAAGGCAAGATATAACCTATCATTCACTATTGCTTGACATGACCACACTTTTTGCCGAACTCAGAGAGGAACCACACCAGGGACAACCAAAATCCAGTAACTTATTCGGAGAGACTTTCTTGCAGTTGGGACATTCCAATCCGTAAGTGGGGAGGGGTTTACGCGCGGGGCGACGGCGACGGCTTTTTTGCCCCACCAATTCCTTTCCTGAAGAGTTAGGCGAGAGCATCACTGCAGCCGGATCTCGCGGATCGATGGCAATCACTTTCAGTTTCACTTGTCCCAACAGAATAATGCTGCCTTGACGTAAACTGGCACTGCCTTTGGTGAATTTATGGCCATCCACCGTGGGGGGATTGGTATAGCGCAGGTTCCGCAAGTAAAAACTATTTTTTCCGTGGTGGTAAAAGATTTCCACATGCAATCCCGACACGCTTGAATGCAGTAAAACGATATCGCAGCGAGTCGGATCTCGACCGATTCGCACGGTACCGGGGTTTTTGCTTGGCTGATTGTCCCAAAGGGTCTGAACTCTGACCTCTCCGGCTTCTACCCATCCTAATGTTAATTCGTGCATAACTCTCAAAGGCTCTCCTACTGTGGCAGCATAAATATCGACCTACCCGCGCTCGGGTGAAATTCGATCCGGTTTGGCAAGAACGATTGTTATTCTAAATGCGGCATGTGCCGCCGCTTCGCTCTCCGAGTTCCGGAGAGTATTTCGATTATCCCAATAACTTCGGGGAGTGTCTGCGATCGGATGTCATTTTAGGGTGGCATTTGATTTGCCAATACCTATCTGGGAATGTCGTTAACGATCGCCGGATCCCTCGGTCTTGAGTGCCCCCCTTTTAATCTTCACCCACGTAACCGCATGGAATCGGGCGGCAATTAAACTCCTCCACTGGATCGATTTTCTCATAATTTTGTCAGTAAATTGACTGATTTCCAACAAAAAAAGACGCGGTTAGGCTAGCCTCTCGCAAGACCAGTATCCGCGCCCACAGGATTCCAAAAGGATTCCGAAGCCAAGCGGCTAAGCATTTGGAAAGCGTTTTCACGTTGCACCCTATGCAAAAATACGACAAAAAACATTTACCACTACTGGCAGGCAATTTTAGGTAAATATTATACCCCAAGCGCCATCAAAAGTCCCTAAGGGTCTTCCGTACCCCGTCGCCCTCTATTGGAGGACTCTCCAATGCCCAGTTCTTGCTTGGAGTAGCTTAATTTTTCCCAGAGTTGTTCGATTTTATCAAAGGCATCTTCTAGAGAAAGCTTGCCGCCGGTTGCTAAATTACTCAGAATGCTGGCTCGATAGCCGAATTCCTGTAAGTTATCGTGGAATAGGATGTTTTCCGGTTTAACCACGCGGCAACGACGCCCTGGGAAATATCCAAAATTAGCGGTCATTGTATTCACCCCCGGTCGAGTTTATTTTCTATTTCTATTATGAATCCCCAAACTTTCTATTATCAGTGATATTGTCACAGCAGCGGCAGTGATATCGGACACAAAGGGAGGCGATCGCCGACATAAAGTTTTGTAACTCTCGTCGGCGAAACGGGCAATCGCGATCGCCGAGACTGGAAAAACCGACTTCTGGCGTGCCTTCTCAACCCTCGGATGCCAGTTTGTCACTGTAGCGCGTGGTCTCGGGCAATCGGTATTTTGGGGTACAGCGCAATACATAATCGATGGCGGTGGGCAGGGAAATGCGATGTCCGATGGAAATGTAAATCGGATTGACGTTGCTGCGCGTACGCACCACCGCCCCGATGATTTCACCTTGATGTCGCAAGGGTTGCCACGCGCCGCGCTGCTTCCCTAACTCGTCATGTTCGCCAATAAACCGGGATTTGGCCACGCCAATGGCCGGCAGGTCGGTCAATACGCCCAAATGGCACGCCAACCCAAACCGACGCGGATGCGCCAACCCCTGTCCGTCGCATAACAACAAGTCGGGGATCTGGGTTAACTGTTGCAAGGCGTCTAAAATCGCCGGGACTTCTCGAAAGGAGAGGAATCCGGGAATGTAAGGAAAGGTGGTGGGACGAGTAGCGATCGCGCGATCGCAGATCTGCAAATCCGGAAAACTCAGCACCGCCACCGCCGCCTGAGTGATGCTATCGTTGTCTTTGTAGCCTACATCCACCCCCGCCACATACTGCACTGGGGGCAAATCGTCTTGCGCCACCACTTGCGATCGCAACTGCTGCTGAATCGCGATCGCCTCTTCCGTGGTTCCAGGCCAACCATGAGCTGCCGTAATCTTCATAAAACTTCATCAATTAGTGACAAGTTTAGTGCTTTAGGTTTATCATAGAAAAGCCCACAAATCATTACCGGAAAAATGGAGTAAACCTCCGCAGCAAGACCCCTTGCTTTCTGCACAACCCACAGCCCACGCCAAAGCAGCAAGGGAATGTTTAAAATTTGATAAAATTTTAGAAAATGCGCCGACTCTGGTGTGGGACGAGACCCAAAGCACCTTTAACACAAACTAAGAGCAGCAAAAGATGAAATACTCCTCTTCCTCTAATCCTTCTTACAACTCCAAACAAGCCATTACAGTGGCAGGTGGAATAACCGGAGTCATCTTGTTATTTATATTAGCCGCCGCCTTTAAGCCCTTTGTGATTATTAACGCAGGGCAACGGGGGGTATTGATGAAATTCGGTAAAGTCCAAGAGGGAATTCTCGATGAAGGCATCCACCCAATTATGCCCATCGTGACCAGCGTTGAAACCATGAGCGTGCGGGTGCAGAAAAACGAAATCGAAGCCGAAGCCGCTTCTAAAGATTTGCAATATGTCACCATGAATGTGGCACTCAACTGGCGAGTAGACCCGGCGCGGGTCAATACCATTTATCAAACTATCGGCGACGAAAGTGAAATCGTCAATCGGATTATTTCTCCAGCCGTTTCGGAAGTGGTAAAAGCTGCAACTGCCAAGAAAAATGCCGAGGAAATCATCACCAAACGCACGGAACTCAAGCTAGAAATCGACAATCAAATCCAAGAGAGATTGAGCGAGTATAGCGTTTTGATTAACGATATATCCTTGGTGGATATCCAGTTCTCGCCAGAATTTGCTAAGGCAATTGAAGCGAAGCAAATCGCCGAACAAGAAGCGAAACGGGCATCTTTTATCGCTCTGAAAGCCGAACAAGAAGCCCAGGCGGATATCAACCGGGCAAAAGGTCAAGCCGAAGCACAAAGATTGCTGCGAGAAAGCATCACCGCACAACTGCTGCAAAAGCAAGCGATCGAGAAATGGGATGGTCAATTCCCGATGGTGATGGGCAGTGATGGCGGGGCGCTACCGTTTATTAACATCAAAACCCCGGGGGCGAATAACTAGAGCGTCGGTTCAGGAGAAAGCTACAAGAAACCGGGAATCTTGCCCTCAATCTTGCCCGATTGGCAACGAATTAGAGAGCAAAACCCGGTTTCCGGTTCGGTGGAACTCAACAAGAAGCGATCGCTGAGAACCGAGGAAGCCCACTGAGGATAGAGGATGGAGAATTTTCCCAATTCTCAATTCAAAATTGCTCAATTCTCAATTTTCAAGCCAGCGCGGTGGCACAATGGTGGGGAGTTGGGTTCTACTGAAAAAAACCATGACCACCACAGACACTTCGCGATCGCTGCCCTTACCCCCCGGAAGCTTTGGTTGGCCGATAATTGGCGAAACCATTAGCTTTCTTCGCGATCGCGACTTCAACCAAAAGCGTCAAAAAAAATACGGTTCGGTTTACCGCAGCCATATCTTCGGACAACCTACCGTCATGTTGAGCGGTTCAGAAGCGAATCGCTTTCTATTTACCCACGACAACAGCTATTTTGCCGCCACTTGGCCTTATAGTACCCGCACTTTACTCGGTTCGCTCTCCCTCGCCACCCAAAGCGGTACCTTGCACCAACAGCGACGCCGCCTCATGGCGCAGGCGTTTGTCCCCAAGGCCCTGGCGGGATATCTTCCCCGCATGGAAAAAATCACCCATCAATATCTCGCCAAATGGGAAGAGTGGGGGGAAATGACCTGGTATCCGCAACTGCGAAATTACACCTTTGACATTGCCAGCATCTTGTTAATTGGCACCGAAACCGGCTCGGAAACTGCCGCATTAAGCCAAATTTTTCAAACCTGGACCGAGGGGTTATTTTCCATTCCCCTAAATTTACCTTGGTCCCGGTTTGGAAAAGCCATGCGGTGTCGCCAATTACTATTAGATAAAATCGAAGAAATCGTCCGCCGCAGACAGCAAGAAAATACCCCGCGCAACGATGCTCTCGGGTTGCTCTTAGAGGCGCGCGATGAAGAGGGAAACGGGTTAACCTTGGAAGAATTGAAAGACCAAGTGCTTTTGCTGCTGTTTGCCGGTCACGAAACCGTCACTTCTTCTCTCGCTTCCTTGTGTTTGTTGCTGGCGCAGCATCCCGAGGCGATCGCAAAGCTGCGCGAAGAACAGCAGCAGGTGGGATGCTCGGATTCCCTGACAATGGACCTATTCAAACAGATGACCTACCTCGAACAGGTCGTCAAAGAGGTGTTGCGAAAGGTGCCACCGGTGGGGGGTGGATTTCGGCGCGTGGTGAATTCCTGCGAGTTCAATGACTATCGAATCCCGGAAGGATGGATGATTCTCTATCAAATCAATCAAACCCATCAAGATGAGGCGGTTTATCCGCATCCGGAGGAATTCGATCCGGACCGATTTGGAGCCGATCGCGCGGAGGATAAGCAAAAACCCTTTAGTTTCGTGCCCTTTGGGGGCGGGGTGCGGGAATGTTTGGGGAAAGCATTTGCCCTGCTGGTGATGCGGGTATTTGCCACCCATTTGGTGCGGAATTATCGCTGGGAATTGCTCCCAGACCAAGATTTGGAGTTGGTGACGGTGCCCACCCCCCATCCTCGGGATGGATTGCGGGTGCGGTTTCGCCGTCGGGATTGAGGGGATGAGTAATGCGATCGCGCCTCTGGAGATTAATCCGAAGCGCGATCGCCGTTCCCTCTACCAGTTTCCCAATGCGGACGAAAGGACTTGAACCTTCACGCCTTGCGGCACTAGAACCTAAATCTAGCGCGTCTACCAATTCCGCCACGTCCGCGTGTCTTTGATTTTAGCAGAGCTTGCCCGTAAATGTGCAAGCTATCTCGTGACAAGTTGTGGCTCTGGGAAGGGTTCCTCCCCGACCGCAACTGCAAGTAATTTTTTATTATATCACCTGCTGTCGGTTTTGTGCAAGGAATTTTTGGAAAAAGCGGGGGATTGAAATCGCGCCTTGGCAAGCAACGCCCGCCTACGCGGGCTAATTATCATTCGCACCCTTTCGGATTAACTCATCCCCATCAGGGTGACTTCCCAGACCAGACGCGGACTGGCATAATTGAGTAAATTGCGCCGCGCCCGTTCGAACTGATGAATCGGGAAATCGCTGATAATTCCTTGTTCCTGGGAAGCAATCCAATAGGCTTGCTGCAGGTAGTCGAGTAACCACAGTTGTTCTGGGGTATCCAGAGTGCGATCGATTTGTTTGGCTAATTCTAGGGCTTGCTGGGTCGTGAAATGGAACTGGCGGGGTTTTTCTAATAGTTCTGGGGGAATTTCTTGTAAGGTTTGCCAACAGGCGATCGCCATTCCCGGGGACCCCTGCGCCATTCCCAACACCGCCTGATTTTGCAAAATCTCCTCATATCCTTCCCGAAGCAATATCTCCGCCATCTGCTCATCAGTAAGGCGATAAAACGGAATTCGCTGACAGCGAGAAACCAAAGTTGGCAGCAAAGAATCCACCCCGGGCGCAATTAAAATCAAGGTTGCCTGTCCCGGTTCTTCCAAAGTTTTTAACAACGCATTCGCCGCACTTTCATTCATAGTTTCCGCTTGTTCGATAACCACCACCTTTCGCAGAGCTTCCAGGGGATTTCTACCCAGAAACTCCCCGATATCGCGCACTTGTTCTAAGCGAATTTGTGGCGGGGCTTTCCGTTTGAGTCCCGCCGCTTGCGCTTCTTTGGTGGTCAGCAATTTTCCTCGGTCTAAATAGGTGGGTTCTATCCACAGCAAGTCCGGATGATTTTCTAACTTGCGTTTCACGCCCACAGTAGAACCTTTTTTAGAAATTAACAGTAATTCTAAAAAGCAACGCGCCGCCAAAGCACGCCCCACCCCCGCCGTCCCCACAAATAAATAAGCAGGCGCAATGCGTAAGCACTCCACCGCCTGGGTGAGCAATTCCACGGCTTGCTGTTGTCCGACAATCTTTTCAAATGGGTTCAGTTGGTTAGTCATTGGTCATGTGGTAACAGGTCAAAGGACAAATAACAAACAACAAGATGGAAGTGGGCTGCATGTGATATAATATCCCACCAATGAAAAAAGCAGTAGAGGAAAATTTTTTCTCAGGGCTAGAAAGAAGCTTTAACATTAACGCATTAGTCATTAGTCACTGGTCAAATGACTAAGGACAAATGACCAATGAGCAATAACCAAAGACCAATGACCAAGGACAAATGACAACTGACCAAGGACAAGAAATGAAAGCGATCGCAGAACAAATCGAAAGTATTCTGGGAAGCGACCGGGCGATCGCCTGGGAGGATCTGCGGGATCCGGTGCGCGATCGCTGGCTTGGGTCGCCGCCGGTTTGCATTGTTTATCCAAAAACCGCCGATGAAGTGGGTGAGGTAGTGAAAGCGGCGAATCGCAATCGCTGGAAACTCCTGGCTTGCGGGGCGGGGAGCAAGATCCACTGGGGAGGAATTCCCGAGGGGGTGCAGGTGGTGGTGAGTACGGCGCGCCTGAACCGATTAATCGAACGGGCGGTGGGGGATTTAACCGTAACGGTGGAAGCGGGGATGCGCTATGCGGATTTGCAGAATAACCTCGCCTCGGTGGGACAGTTTCTCGCCTTAGATCCAGTGTATCGTCAGTTGGCGACCCTGGGCGGGATTGTGGCCACGGGAGATACGGGAAGTTGGCGACAGCGGTATGGTGGCGTGCGCGACCAACTGCTGGGAATTTCCTTCGTCCGCTATGACGGGGAATTGGCGAAAGCGGGGGGTCGCGTGGTGAAGAATGTCGCCGGATATGACTTGATGAAATTACTCAGTGGGTCATATGGCACATTAGGGATAATTTGTCAAGTCACGTTTCGGGTGTATCCGAAATCCCTAGGGTCGGGAAGCGTGGTGCTGACGGGGGATGCAGAGGCGATCGCCACCGCCACCCAAACCCTGCGAAATTCCGCCCTGACGCCCACAGTCCACGACCTGCTTTCCCCCCAACTGGTGAGTGGATTGGAGATGGGGGAAGGAATGGGGTTGCTGGTGCGGTTCCAAAGTTTGAGTGATAGCGTGGAAGAACAATCCGCCCGGGTGTTAGAAGTGGGGGAAAAACTGGGGTTAAACGGAAGCGCTTATCCGGAAAGTCAGGAAGCGGATTTATGGCGACGATTGAGAGAAATAATGGCTCAATCCGACACTGAAGGGGCGATCGCCTGCAAAATAGGAGTAAGACCCACCGAAGCCGTCGCCACCCTGGCAAAAGTTGACCAAATCCTCGGCGGATCTGCTGTGGGTCAAATTCACGCCAGTAGCGGTTTGGGTAGTCTGGGATTCGACGCTGAAAATGCCGTGGAGAAGATTTCTCAAATGCGACAACTGTGCCAAAATAACGGCGGATACCTCACCGTGCGATCGGCCCCGATTCACATAAAACAACAACTCGATATCTGGGGATACACCGGAAATGCCCTAGATATTATGCAAAAAATTAAGCAACAGTTCGACCCCGAAAATATCTTTAGTCCCCAGGGTTTTGTCGGAGGAATTTGAAAGGACAGTTCATGGCAAAAAATCGGCAACCAATTGGCCGATAAACAGCGGATAAAACCCCCGACAACCAATCGCCTCCATAGAGGTTGCCGATTCTCCCCTGATTCCAAGCTTTCCATCAAAGATAGCCGTATAGATTCTCGTTTTATGAATACCACAGAAAATCGCACCGTTCCGGCCAAAGAAAGTAACTTCCTGAATCAGAATCCGCATCTACAAGACTTGCCCGAAACGGAATCCCAACAACCGGGATTTGATGCGAAACATCCTCCGGATCCAAATCTCATCAATGCCTGCGTTCACTGCGGATTTTGTCTTTCCACCTGTCCCAGTTATCGGGTGATTGGGAAAGAAATGGATTCCCCGAGAGGGCGGATTTATTCAATGGAGGCGATTAATAAAGGGGAAGCACCATTAGCCGAGACCACGATTCACCATTTCGATACTTGCTTGGGATGTTTGGCTTGCGTCACCACTTGTCCGTCTGGGGTAGAATACGATAAATTAATTGCAGCAACTCGTCCGCAGGTAGAGCGCAATTACGAGCGTAGCCTAGGCGATCGCGTGTTTCGCAGTTTGATTTTTAACCTATTTCCCTACCCCAACCGACTGCGCCCCTTACTCGCCCCCCTATTTCTGTATCAAAAACTCGGCATTTCTAACGCGATTCGTCGCAGTGGAGTGCTGAAAAAATTCTCCCCTCGCTTAGCGGCGATGGAATCGATTTTACCCGAAGTCACGGTAGATTCATTTCGCGATAATTTGCCGGATGTGATTCCGGCCCAGGGAGAGAAACGCTATCGCGTGGGGGTCATTTTAGGATGCGTGCAACGGTTATTTTTCTCCCCGGTGAATGAGGCAACAGTGCGGGTATTAACCGCCAATGGATGTGAAGTGGTGATTCCGAAAAGCCAGGGATGTTGTTCCGCATTGCCCGCCCACCAAGGACAAGAAGACCAAGCCCAGGCGATCGCCCGTCAAATGATAGACAGCTTTGAAGGAACTGGCGTGGATTGTGTCATTATCAACGCCGCCGGATGCGGTCATACTTTAAAAGAATACGGCCACATTCTGCAAGACGACCCCACCTATCGCGAAAAAGCCAAAGCCTTCGCCAGTCAAGTCCGAGACGTGCAAGAATTTCTCGCCGAAGTGGGATTAACCGCTAAACTTTCTCCCTTAACTGACGGCGAATTAAAACTCGTCTATCAAGATGCTTGTCACTTGTTACACGGGCAAAAAATCAGTCAGCAACCGCGCCAACTGCTAAAAGAAATTCCCGGCGTTACTCTCACCGAACCCATTGATGCGGCATTGTGCTGTGGCAGTGCGGGGGTTTACAACATGCTCCAGCCCGGAATTGCCGATGAATTAGGTCAGCAAAAAGCCGAGAATCTCGTCAATACTGGCGCGGAATTAATCGCCTCCCCCAATCCCGGTTGTTCGTTGCAAATTAAAAAGCATTTGCAATTACAAGGGCACGATTTATCCTTAATGCACCCGATGGAATTGTTAGATTTATCGATTCGCGGGGAAAAGCTGATTAAACGCTAGATAAACTGCAATTAATTCTCTGTTGGTAAAGCAGAGGTTAGAAACCGGGTTTCTTGGCAACCGATTGATTGCTTGGCAAAACAGTAGGACTGAGAAACCCGGTTTCTTGTCCCGGTGGGTGGATAAAAAAATCCGTTTGTCACCGCTCGGGGTAAAGTCTTATTGTAGCACTTCAATCAGTTGGGCTAACTCTTCTCGCAGTTGCTGAGTGTTGCTGTTATCCGGTTCGAGTTCGAGGGATTGATCAAAGGCGGCGAGGGCTTGTTCGAGGAGGGGAATCGCTTCTTTTTGAGTGCGTGCTGCACTGGCAACTAATAATAGGGCACCGCCAAAATTATTCCAACCGCCCGCTTCGGTTCCGTCACCCCAATTGCCATCGCCAGTTAAGGCGCGACGACAAGAATCAACGGCTTGTTGATATTCGTTGATTTGACCGAGGGCGACGCAGCGATTGGTCAATCCCATCGAATAATCCGGTTTGAGTTCGAGGGCGTTGTTGCACGCTTCGATCGCCTCTTGAAATTGTTCTTCCTCAATCAGCAGACTGCATTGATTCGCCAACTGGATGTGGCGATCGCTGTCTGCTTGTGCCCACAGGTTCTCTGTAGCGTTTTCAGCAGTGTCACTCACTCGGCGATCGGGAGTGGTGGCGATCGCGCCTTGCGAAAGGCACACCACCGCCGCGAGGATTCCAAACCATCTGTATTTCCGTACCATTAAAATGTGAAAGGAGGAGTTTACCTAATTTATGAAACCATAAATTAGGGTAAAAAACATGAAAGCCGGTTTCAATAGTCAATGGTCAATGGTCATTGGTCACTGGTCACTGGTCATTGGTCATTAGTCACTGGTCACTGGTCAATGGTCAATGGTCACTGGTAATTGGTATTCCCTCAAATGACAAATGACAAATGACCAAGGACAAATGACCAAGGACAAATGACAAATGACCAATGACCAACGACAAATGACCAATGACAAATGACAATTTTTACCCTGAAAAAAAACCTTCCTTCCGGGAGTACAGGGGGGCGATCGCGTTTGTTAAGCGCCCACCTTCAACCATCCTCGGCGTAGGGCATAAAAGAGTCGGTTGACTACTCTTTTTTCTTCTCCATCTAAAGCATTGTTTGATAATGCAGTTCTGAGTTTGTATTCGTGGATCCAGCTAATTTGGCCAGAAACCCAAGCCTGAGCAAAAATTTCGCAGATGCTTTCTTCAATAATCATCATAGTTTTGAATTGCCGATTGCTTGATTTAAAAACCCGGTTCTAATGTGGTTTATTTTTCAAGCTTCATCTGTGATTTGAGTACAGAAAACCTGGTGATATCCTGGTTGCTGGCGGTTGATAAGCGTTACCTTATCCGAGTGACGAATTTCTCGCAAAAGGGCGATCGAAATCACGGCGGTTTGCGGTTTTATCGGCCATATACCCTCAATGCCTGCTTCGTTGGGACAGTTGAAGCTTGGGCGGACAGAAAAATACCCCCTCTGGGGAAGACCTCAGAGGGGGCAAAGCGCGCGCGAGACTTTTTTTCCGTTGCCGTTCTATTCGGAAGGCAATTGCAAACACAGTTCGCGAAAATGCTCGCCGCGTTGCTCGAAATTTGGATATTGGTCGAAACTGGCACAAGCCGGCGATAACAGCACCACGCGCGCCCCATGTTCCTGGGCTAATTCTGCCGCGCGCGACACTGCCCGTTCCATTCCATAGGCGATTTCATATCGCGAATTGCCAACTTGTTCCAATCGGTGAGCGAAGGCATCCGCCGCATTACCAATAAGCAAGACGCGGGCGACTTTGGCTTCGATAGTTTGCAACCAGGCGCTATCGTCCCCGTCTTTAGCCTCGCCGCCAGCGATTAAAATCACCGGGGAATCAACCGAAGCCAAGCCAACTTGTGCGGCGTCGTAGTTGGTAGCTTTGCTGTCATTAATCCAGTCAATGCCCTGCCAGGTGCGGATCCGTTCCAGGCGGTGGGGGACACCGGGGAAGTTAGCGATCGCCTCAGCGATGGCATCTTTCTCGATTCCCGCCAATCGTGCAGTTCCCACAGCCATGAGTAGATTTTGCAGATTATGCGCCCCAGGCATTCGCAAACTGTCTACCTGGACAATCGGTTCGCCCATAGCGATCGCCCAACCCGCTTCGATATAGACCCCCTTCTCCGGATTTCCGAGGAGTTCGCTTTTGCCCTGGACGCTGGTCCAGCAGGCATCCGGCCACAAATCCGGTACAGTTTTCCGCAAATAAGGGTCATCGCCGTTAATTACTTGAAGCTGCGATCGGCGCAACAAAGACGCTTTAATCTGGAAATAATTTTCCAACGTGGCGTGACGGTTGAGGTGGTCCGGCGTAAACGTAGTCCACACGCCGATTTGCGGCGCTAAAGACGAAGAAGACTCGATTTGATAGCTGCTAATTTCCGCAATCACCCAATCTGGGGGTTTTGCCGTTTCCTTGCCTCGGTCCAAGGGATTTAACGCCAGTTCCGTAGCAGCATAGCCGATATTGCCACAAGCCGGGGCATGAAGTCCCGCCGCTTGGAAAATTGCCGCAATCAACGCCGTAGTGGTGGTTTTGCCATTGGTACCCGTCACCCCCACCCAAGGCGCGAACTTCAGGTGACGCCAAGCCAATTCCATTTCGCCAATGGTTTCGATACCGCGATCGCGGGCGCGGACCAAAGCGGGTAAATCCCACCGAACCCCCGGACTTACCACGACCAATTCCAGGGAGTCGAGGGCGTCAAACGACTGCCCCAACTGCACCTGTATGTCTTCCGTTTCGAGTTGCTGTTGCTGTTGGCGCAGGCTATCGGTGCTATTGCGATCGCTCACCGTCACCTGCCATCCTTGGCGTTTTAACAGTCGCGCCGCCGCAACACCTGAGCGTCCCAGTCCAATGATATGAGCCTTTGGCATAGGTCGAGGGGTCGTGTGAGTAATTGTCCAACGTTCATTTTACCCTCTATTGCCCCCACCCACCGGAATGGGTGGTCAATGGTCAATGGTCAATGGTCAATGGTCATTAGCCAATGGTCAATGGTCACTGGTCATTAGTAATTGGTACTCCTACAAATGACAAATGACAAATGACCAACGACAAATGACAAATGACCAACGACAAATCAGCTCTTGACAATTGGACCAAAATCTGCTAATACGCGAGCGTGATTTCGGAGTAGGGCGATGAGATTCAAGCGGTTGCGGCGGATATCGGGGTCGGGATCCATGACCAGCACGCTATCTTCGCCATCGAAGAAATTGGACACCACGGGGGTGATGTGGGCCAAAGCATCCACTAACTGCTGATAGTTGCGCTGGGCTTGGGCTGCTTGAGTTTTGGGAAGCAAGTCAACCAATGCATCGTAGAAGGCTTGTTCCGAGGATTTTTGGAACAATTTCGGATTCACCTCGCGAGTGGGGTCGAGGACCGTAGTGGGGAGTTCGCCTTGCTTCGCCAGACGGGCGGAACGGTTGACGGTTTCGTAAATAGTATCCAAGGTGCCATTATTGCGAATAGATTGCAGGAATAAAGCGCGATCGCGAACGTCCAGCAAATCCTGTAACGATCGCTCCTTATATTCCGGGTCATCTTCACCGAGGATAGCATTAACCAAATCGTAATCGATGCCGCGTTCTTCTTGCAACAGCGTGCGAATTCGCTGCCAGAAAAACTCCGATAACTGTTGCAATAAATCCGGCAAAACAGTGGGATGATTTGATTTAAAATCTCCCGAAATTCGCGCGAGTAACTGGGACAAATGCAGCGGTAAATTAGCCGCCCAAGTAATCTCGATGATAGCATTAGCCGCGCGGCGCAACGCAAACGGGTCTGAAGACCCCGAAGGAATCATGCCCAAGCCAAAGATACTCACCAAAGTATCTAATTTATCGGCAATGCCCACCACTTGACCGGGGAGAGTTTCCGGTAAGCGATCGGAAGCATTGCGGGGTAAATAGTGTTCAAAAATTGCCGTAGCCACCGCTTCTGGTTCTCCACAAGCGCGAGCGTATTTTTCCCCCATGACCCCTTGCAATTCGGGGAATTCATACACCATTTGCGTCACCAGGTCAGTTTTGCAAAGCAACGCGGCATTATCGATATAGGCGCGTTCTTCTCCTGTGACGTCTAATTGCTGGCAAACCAGGGCAGCAATGTGACTTAAGCGGTCTACTTTATCGCGCATGGAGCCTAAGTCTTCTTGAAAGGTCACGTCTTCCAACTTAGGCAGATAACTTTCCAAAGGTTTGGTGAGGTCAGCTTTGTAGAAAAATTGTCCGTCAGCCAATCGCGCTCTAATCACCCGTTCGTTGCCCGAAGCGATGACATCGGATTTAGCCGGGTCGCCATTAGAAATGGTAATAAAATAGGGGAGAAGTTCGGCGGTTTTGGTTTTAGATTGAGGAGATTGTAAGACGGGGAAGTAACGCTGGTGACTGACCATCACGGTGGTAATGACTTCCGGGGGGAGGATTAAGAATTCCTCATCAAAGCTGCCGAGAACTGCAGTGGGCCATTCTACGAGGTTGGTGACTTCTTGAAGTAAATCCGGGGAAATATCTGCCGTACCGCCGACTTTTTGAGCGGCGGATTTAACTTGTGCGACGATGGTTGCTTGACGCCGATCGCTATCGACTTCGATAAAGGCATATCGCAGGGATTCGACATAATCCGAAGCTTGGGAGAGTTGGATCGGTTGAGGATGCAAAACCCGATGACCGTAAGAGAGGCGATCGCTGCGGAGGGTTTCCGAACCGTTGTCTAATTCTAAGGGGAGAACTTCTTTATCGAACAAGGCGACTAACCAGCGCAAGGGGCGGGAAAACTTCATATCGCCATCGCCCCAGCGCATTAATCGTTTGCCTTCGAGTTTGGTAATCCAGTCTGGGATTAATTCGTGCAGAATATCCGTGGTGGGACGTCCGGCGATGGTTTTATTGACGAAGACAAAATCGCCTTTTTCGGTGGGGCGAATTTCTAATTGGTCGAGTTCGACTTGTTGTTTGCGGGCAAATCCTTCTGCAGCTTTGGTAGGTTTGCCGTCTTTGAAGGCGACTTGTGCTGGGGGACCTTTAATTTCTGATTCCCGATTGGGTTGAGTGGCGGGCAATCCTTCGATGAGAACAGCCAAGCGGCGGGGGGTTCCATATACATAAATAGCGTCATTTGTCAAGAAGTTTTCCGACAAACTGGCGGGAATGCGCGATCGCCACTGTGCGATCGCCTCATCGAGAAAATTGGCGGGTAATTCTTCTGTACCGACTTCTAATAGAAAGGTAGGCATATTGCATTGCACTGTAAGGGACATGGAGTCGCGATCGCCCAATCGTTTGGGTTAATTGCATATTGGGCGCGCGACCCTTTCCAGAATACGTCAAGAAAGCCCTCTGGTTCTAGAGGGGGTGACAGGGTGGATTTGAGGATGGGTGATAGAAATCGCCTTGGGGATGAACCCGTCAGGGGGGCGATCGCCCCAGGGAAATCCCATGAAACCGACGATTCATCGGGTCTCAAGGAGGAATCGATGGTAAAAGCCAAAGCGCAACTCAATGGAATGCCGGGATTTCTAAAGTTCAGGCGCGATCGGGTAAAGGCATAGTGCCAACGGGAAAATAAGTGAGAATAAATCCATGCACAATTGACAAAAAATTTTCCCACTTCGATAAAAAATTGTGAAGGGTTTTCCACAGTTCAAATGTTTTGGTAGGATAAGCAAATAGCGGGGTATTTTTCGGATTTACGGGGAGACCTCGGGGGCGATCGCGTTTGAGTGCAAAGACAACAGTGTCCACAGCACTCGGGTGAGTGACCGAAAAATAGTCCGCGTTCAATCAATGGGTGGATCTCCCCAAGCTGTGGGAAAATGATAAATAAGATTGCGAAAACATTACGGCAGAACTTGCCTGGTCGAAATTATCCTTATCTTCCCGTGGCATTTAGCGCGATCGTGGGGGTAGGATTAACAGCGATCGCCACGGTGATGGTGTGGAAGTCGGAAGTGGCCAAAACCCAAGAAACCCTGGGAAGACGACTCGAAAATCTTACCGTAGCGTTGCAAAGCAGTATTGACAAATACGTGCAAACCACAATGGCTCTCGGGGCCTTTTACGATGCCAGCGATCGCATTTCGCGGCAAGACTTCAAACAATTCGCCCAACCCTTTTTGGATAATTACCCGGGTATTCATGGGATGGCGTGGGTGATTCCCGTGCAGAAAAATCAGCGCTGGAGTTACGAACGGGCCATGCGCCTGTCAGGACTTCCTAATTTTCAGATTAAGGCGCGAGATGAAGCGGGCAAATTTGTTGTCGCCCCGGACAAAGAGGTATATTTTCCCATCACCTACGGCGAACCTACCCCGATTTATAAAAGCATATTCGGCTTTAATCTTGCTTCAGATCCGCATTACATAAGCGCTTTAGAAAAAGCTCGAGATACCGGGGCGATCGCGGCAACGGAACGGGTAATTTTAGCGATTCAAGCTGGCGGATTGGCGCTTTACCGACCGGTTTATCGGGAAGACCGACCCACGGATACGGTAGAAGAGCGCCAGGAAAACTTTCAGGGAATGGTCTACACGATTTACAAGCTTTCCCAGATGGTGCAAGAATCGCTCAAAGGCATTAATCTAGAGCGGTTGGATTTTTATCTGCTCGATGAATCTGCTGCAGATGAAAATCGATTTTTAATTTTCTATGATTCAAAAACCGGCCAAATCATCGACAATTACAGCAGTGAAAAGCCCACGGAAAAATTGCGGGGGTCTTTATGTCCGAGTCTCACCCATTGTACTCGCACCATTCAAGTGGCCGATCGCCAATGGATCGTGTTACTTGTGCCGCAACCGGGCTTTGCAAGAACCCAATTGCCCACTTTAGCCACCCTGGCGATTGGCTTGCTGCTGACCAGTACCCTGGGGATTTATCTGTGGATGTCCATCCGGCGCACTGTAGATTTAGAAGCCGCAATGGAAAAATTGCAAAAAACGCAAGCCCAATTGGTTCAGGCAGAAAAAATGTCCTCCATCGGACAATTAGTGGCGGGAGTGGCGCATGAAATCAATAACCCGGTGAGTTTTATTTACGGCAATATCAGTCATGCGGATGAATATAGCCGAGATTTGCTTGAATTGTTGCAACTCTATCAGCAGCATTATCCCGAACCGGTGTCGGAAATTCAAGACCAAGCCGAAGCGATCGACTTAGATTTTATCATCGAAGATTTACCGAAAACCCTTTCTTCCATGCAAGTGGGAGCCGATCGCATTCAACAAATCGTGCTTTCTTTGCGAAATTTTTCCCGCATGGATGAAGCGCAGATGAAGAAAGTGGATATCCACGAAGGAATTGAAAGTACCTTAACCATTCTCAAGCATCGGCTCAAAGAAACTGCCGGACACCCGCGCATCAAACTGATTAAAGACTACGGGAATTTGCCTCTGGTGGAATGTTCTCCCGGGCAACTCAATCAGGTGTTTATGAATTTGATGGCAAATGCGATCGATGCTTTAGAAGAAGTCAGCACTAAAAAATTAGGCGCAGATTATGTGCCGACGCTCACCCTCCGCACCGAAGTGGTGGAACCGGGGCATACATTTAGAAAAAGCCACTCGATATCCGGGTCTAATCCCACAGAAGTTACTGTAGAAACTCAGGCGGTTGTCATTCGGATTGGGGATAATGGAAGCGGCATCGACCGAAAAACAATCGAGCAGATATTTTTGCCATTTTTTACTACTAAACCCATTGGGAAAGGCACGGGGTTGGGACTGTCTATCAGCTATCAAATTATTGTGGAAAAACATCACGGGATTTTGCAGTGCTTTTCAAAACCTGGAAAAGGAACCGAATTTTATATCGAACTGCCGATCGCCCAACCGATTCAAATTGCTTGAGTTGTAGAGTAGGGTGGTTCACCAGAGGATTGGCGATTGGAAAATCGGCAATGAATGGGCGCGCGATCGCCACGGTTAGGGATTGCGCGATCGCTCTAACAGGCGTTCCACACTCTGAGCTTGTTCCCCATTCCCTTGTATCCGATAAAGTTCTTTAGCATATTCCAAAACTCGTTGCGCTTCCCCGACTTCCCCTTGGCGGAGAAAAACTAATCCCGCGCCATAATAGGCATTGGCATAATTAGAATTGGATTCGGCGGCGCTGCGAAAGGCATTTAAAGCGGCATTGTAGTCTTGTTGGTTGTAGAGAATCAAGCCGAGATGATAGTGGGCTTCGGCATAGTTAGAGCGCTTGGCGATCGCCTCTTCAAAGGCGGCTTTTGCGTCGGGAATTTGGCCGAGTTCGAGATAAATGAGTCCCAAATGATAGGGAGGTTCCGGGGCGTTGGGACTGTAGGTGATGCTGGCGCGAAACGCGCCGATTGCCTCATTCCAGGATTCCTCTTGTTTGAAAATCAATCCTAAGTTATAATGGGCCAGTCCCATTGTGGGTTCGAGTTGCAGCGCCTGTTGTAGGTAATCGCGGGACTGTTGCAGATTGTTACCTTCCAATAAAGCCGCCCCTAAATTGGCAAATGCCAGAGCAAAAGTGGGATCGGCTTGGGTGGCGCGGTAAAATGCATCGGCGGCAGCTTGCAGTTGGCCATCTTGACGCAGAGCCAAGCCCAGGTTATAATGTGCCGCCGCCAGGGAAGGAGCCAGTTGCGTGGCGCGCTCGAATGCCGCGATCGCTTCCGAGATTTGTCCTTCTTGGATGAGTCCGAGTCCGCGATTGACCCAGTTAACCGCCGCGTCGGGGTTGGATTGCGCTTGGGCGAGGGCGATCGGTTCCCAGACCATTGCGCCGGGTCCGCCCGCAACCATCCATAGCATTGCGCTCATCGCGATAATCTGCCGCCATGTTTTCCGTGTGAATTGCATCCCCCTGCCCCGTGGCTGTTGCCCGTTTCAGAATTGAGAGTTAAGAATTGAGAATTGAGAATTGAGAACTAAGAATTGAGAATTGAGAAGGAGTGGAGACTCTCGGCATTTGAGAAAACTGCTCGTTTTTCCCCCGGAGGCGATCGCGCAGTGCCGGGAATCCTTTACAAAACTTATTAATTCACCACACTTATTAACCGGGATAAAATTTTGTTAAAATTCGCGAAATAGGCACCCTAGCAAAGTGTTTCAGTTTTAAGATATAAAGGAACCTGAAAGAAAGCCGAGTTAGAGGAGAATCGATTAAGTTCATCCGCCAAGGGTTAGAGTTCAAGGGGATATTATACCACAAATCCTAACCCCGGAGAAAAACTTTCATTTTTTTTAATGTTTGAACTCAAGGGAGTGAGTTATGACCGAAAGAGTACCGTCGGGCGTGCGGAACGTCGCCATTGTAGGACCCTATTTAAGTGGAAAAACCACCTTGCTAGAAAGCTTGCTGTTTGTCACGGGTACGATTACCCGCAAAGGCAGCATTAAAGAAGGCAACACCGTCAGCGACAGTTCTGCAGAAGCCCGCGATCGCCAGATGAGCGTCGAAGTATCCGCCGCCACCACCCGGTACGAGGATATTCGCTTCACCTTCCTCGACTGCCCCGGATCGGTAGAATTCATCCAAGAGACCTACAGCGCCTTAATCGGTGCCGGTGCCGCCGTGGTGGTTTGCGAACCGGAAGTCAACCGGGTGCTGACCCTAGCGCCCTTGTTTAAATTCCTCGATGACTGGGAAATCCCGCATTTGGTCTTCATCAACAAAATGGATCGCTCGAAAAACAGCTTCATGGAGGTGCTTAACGCCTTAAAGACCGTTTCTAGCCGTCCGTTGGTGCCCCATCAATATCCCATTCGCCAAGGGGAAGAGCCGATCGGCTTTATCGATTTAGTCAGCGAGCAAGCCTTTCACTATCATCCCGGTGCCCCGGCGGATCCGGTTCCCATGCCAGAGGAGCTCAAAGACGCCGAACAGGCGGCGCGTCAGGAAATGCTCGAAGAGCTAGCCAATTTTGACGATCGCCTGTTAGAAGAACTGCTCGAAGATATCGACCCCCCGCAAGAAGAAATCGTCGCCGATCTGAAAATGGAATTGAGTGCCGATTTAATCGTCCCGGTGTTTATGGGAATTGCCGAACAGGACTATGGGGTGCGCCACTTACTCGATGCGTTGGTGCGCGAAGCCCCCGCACCCAGCGCCACCGTGGAACGGCGCGGGTTGAAACTGCCGGCTAACGATCCAGTGGCGCAGGTCATCAAAACCTATTACACCCCCCAAGGGGGAAAACTCTCCTTGGTGCGAGTGTGGCAAGGGGAAATCACCGACAGCATGAGCCTGAATGGGGTGCGCGTTGGCGGGATGTACCGGATGATGGGACAGCAGACCGAAAGCGTGCAACGTGCGGGTGCGGGAGAGTTAGTGGCACTCAGCCGCATGGAAGGAATTTTCACCGGCGACACCTTAACTCGCGACAACGGCAAGCCAAAGATTGAATTACCCAAAGTCGAACCCATTCCTGCCGTTTTCTCCCTTGCCATTACGCCAGAAAAGCGCAGCGACGAAGTGAAAATCAGTGCGGCGATGAGCAAGTTGCTCGAAGAAGACCCGGCATTGAGCTGGGCACAACATGGAGACACCCACGAAATCATTCTCTGGGGTCAGGGGGAAATTCACCTAAAAGTGGGGTTGGATCGGCTGCGCCGCAAGTATAACTTGCCGATGAAGACCCATGTGCCGCACATTCCGTATAAAGAAACCATTCGCAAAACTACAGCTCGCGTACACGGACGCTACAAGCACCAAAGCGGCGGACACGGGCAGTTTGGGGATGTTTACTTGGATATTCAGCCCCTCCCGCGCGGTGAAGGCTTTAACTTCAGCGAGAAAATTGTCGGCGGTGTGGTGCCGAAGCAGTATATTCCCGGGGTGGAAACCGGCGTGCGCGAGTACCTGGAACAAGGCCCGTTGGGTTTCCCGGTGGTGGATGTGGCGGTGACTCTGGTGGATGGATCGCACCACTCGGTGGATAGTTCCGAACAAGCGTTCAAGCAAGCGGCACGTTTGGCGATGCAGGAGGGCATGACTCAGTGCCAACCGGCGTTACTCGAACCGATCGCCTCGGTGGAAATTTCTGCACCCAGCGATTTTACCTCGAATATGATGCAGTTGATCAGCGGTCGTCGCGGCCAGATTTTGGGCTACGAACCGATGTCCGACTGGAAAGGATGGGACCGACTTTCGGCTTATATCCCGCAGTCGGAAATGCAGGATTTAATTGTGGAATTGCGATCGCTCACAATGGGCGTCGGGTTCTTTAACTGGGAATTCGACCACCTGCAGGAAGTGCCGGATAAACTGGCCGAGCGCGTGTTGGCCATGTATGCTGAGGAAAATGGCAACGGCAAGTAAGCGCTGGCGGCGTGAGGAGTGCCACGGGGGAAGGCTTTTCCCCAAGTAGAGACCTGAGATGGGTCTCTACTGCGACGCCGGCGATCGCCGGCGTCGGATTATTGCTTATCTTGGCTGGCGAAAATGCCGCTGAATAACATGACCAGTCCGCCCAGGGCGATCGCGATCGCTAATCCCCCCATAATCGCATCTAATGGGCCGATATTCTCCATTTTTTAATCCTCCAGGGGATCGCAACGAATTTCTATGATAAATCCATCTGGATCGTAAATGTAAATTCCTCGCCCGGTGGGACGAGTCACCGGCCCTTGGGCGATGGGCACTTGATGGTGATGGAGGGCGTCTACCGCGCGATCGAATAATTGCGCCTCGATATCAAATGCCAGATGATTGGCGCGAGTAAAGGCCCGTTGCGGATCGGGATCTGGCGGCGATAAGTCCGGTTCGGAAAATAAGTCGATGACGGTATTATCTGGAGTGACAAAGTTGGCGACTTTTCCCGCCGCCACTAATTCGCGCAAGGTGCTGGGCACTTCCTCGCCGGTGAGTTCGTGCAAGCCGAGGATATTACCATAAAAATGACGCGATGCGTTCAAATTTTTGACGTTAAAGGCGATATGGTGAACGCGCCGCAAGCTGCCCGGATCGATGGCAAAGGTTTGAGGTTTGATGTTGGGAAGCATGAGAAGCAGTGGGTTGGCTGATGGACCGCGAGGGGAAAACAAATGGGCGATCGCCTGGGTTTTAGGGGAGCATCGCCCTGCTGTTTTTACTCGGTGCTGATTATAACCCGACCTTGCCCCGGGCGGCAAAAGCGATCGGGGGTTGGATTGTATCTTGCGACGATCCCCGTTTTTTTGCCACTCTGGGAGGATGTCACGAGAACCCTGATGTGATACCCTGTTTTAGTTTGCCGAATGCACCCGGTTTTTTCTCCTTTCCTTCCCTCTCGGGTTGCACCGCAGATGGGGCGATCGCCTCCCCAGGTTGCGATCCAGACCGCCTTACTGTTCTGGGATCGCCTGGTTTTAACCTCTACAGCCAATGCTTAACTTAACATTAAGAATCGCAAACTGTATCTGAGATAACAGCGACTCGGAAAATGTTCGGCTAACATAAAGACCTGTTTGCTGGCAGAATTTGTAAATGGTGCGGGTTGTCGGCTGTGGAACGAGTTGAGTCGTGGTGAAGTGACCCGCGATTCAACCCAAAGGCAGGGATTTCGCACGCGAGGTACGCCAAAAGAAGGAGGAGTTCGAACAGATGGTAGTTAGGAGTCAAATACAGGGTAGGCGATCGCCGGGGATCGAACCCCCAACTCCATATGCCTGGAAAATGGCCTCCACCGTCTCTCTCACACGCAGCTCGTTCCCTACCCAACCCGCGTACATGTCATCCCCCTATGGAGTGAAAAATCAGGAGTTTACAATGAGTTTAAAAAAAAGGAGAAATTCTGTGGGTACAAGGTGAAGACAGGAGGGAAAATGGACGCGCGCTGGCTTCATTCTCAATGGTCTTTGGCATGGGAATCCAATTTTAAGAAAAGAAACACTTATTTACTTATAATAAAAACTAATCACTATCCCAAGCAAATCCTATCTTTGCCTTGACTTTACCAGCAGGAAGCAAGATGCTTTCAGAACGTTTCGATTGTCATCTAGGTGGAGACAAAGAAGCCCTGAAAGAGATAACCTGTTGAGGGGTCGGGAGTGGGAAGAAATAAGGATGAATATTTGTAAATTAAGCACCATCAAAATGGCGAAGCCAGGGTGCAAAACCTGGAACCAACAGGGGGAAAATTTATCCCCTCACGCCGGAAAACTCTCCAGGGGCTATGCAATTGGAAGAACTCGCGCCTCGGTTTTCCCAGAGGGGAAGTACCGAATTGTCGAATTGCCGATTTTCTTTATTATTTTTTTAGGATTAGGGGTAAAGAGTGGGGAATTTCAGTCAGAATAGCCCGGATTAGACCGGATTTATAGCTGCATCGGGGAATCCCGGGGTATCCGCCACAAACTGGAAAATTAAGTAAAGCTAAAGGTGGTTGAAATTTGGAGAAAAAGTTGATAAAGTAACCAGTGTCGAATCAAAGAAGCAGGAACAGGAGGATTTGTCAGAGAAAGTTGAAAAATAAACATTTTGTTAAGCAGGAAAAGAAAAAAATTGAGTTATGATACGATAGAGAAAGAAACGAAAGACTTGTTGAAGAGAAAAGACATTTGTCTTAAAGTTGTTAAAACGAGCATCAGTTAACGGGAGACGAATTCTATGGTTTCTACAGCGCCAGAACAACAATCCAAAGGTTCCAAGGAAACAGCATTAGTGCTGACCTTTGAAGAAGTCGGGTTAGCCGACCTCGCCTTAGTGGGAGGGAAAAACTCCTCCTTGGGTGAGATGATCCAACAGCTCGCGTCCAAAGGCGTCAACGTACCCACCGGTTTTGCCACCACCGCCTATGCCTATCGATATTTCATTGAAAAAGCCGGGTTGGAAGACAAGCTGCGGAAGTTGTTCTCCGACTTAGATCTCAACGATTTGAACAACCTGCGGGAACGGGGAAAGCAAGCCCGGGCAATGGTGATGAACACGCCGTTCCCGAAAGAACTCGACGATGCGATCGCCGAAGCGTATTTGAAGTTGTGCGAAAAATATGGCAGCAACACCGAATTTTGCAAGCGGTTCGGGCCAGAGTACCAAGAAATGTGCGAGCGCTTCAGCACCGACCTTGACGTAGCCGTGCGTTCCAGCGCCACCGCCGAAGACTTACCGGATGCCAGCTTCGCCGGACAGCAAGAAACCTACCTGAACGTGCAAGGCGTGAAAGGGGTACTCGAAGCGTGCCACAAGTGCTTCGCCTCCTTATTTACCGATCGCGCGATTTCCTACCGACACCAATACGCTGAAAAACGCGAAGACTTCGACGAATTCAGCGTTGCCCTTTCCGTCGGCGTGCAAAAAATGGTGCGTTCCGACTTAGCAACCTCCGGGGTCATGTTCTCCATCGACACCGAAACGGGCTTTAAGAACGCCGCCTTAATCACCGCCGCCTACGGGTTAGGGGAAAACGTGGTACAAGGTGCCGTCAACCCCGACGAATACTTCGTCTTCAAGCCCACCTTAAAAGAAGGCAAGCGTCCGATTCTGGAAAAACGCTTGGGCAGTAAAGAAATCAAGATGGTGTATGACGTGGGCGGTTCCAAGCTCACCAAGAACGTCCCGGTTCCCGAACCCCAACGCAATCAATATTGCATCACCGATGATGAAATTTTGACCTTGGGTAAATGGGCCTGCATCATCGAAGACCACTATAGCGCCGCCCGGGGCAAAGAAACCCCGATGGACATCGAGTGGGCGAAAGACGGGATTACCGGCGACTTATTCATCGTGCAAGCGCGTCCGGAAACCGTGCAATCGCAAAAAGCCGGCAACGTCATCCGCAACTTTAAACTCAAAGGCACCGGCGATGTGGTTTCCCGGGGTCGCGCCGTGGGCGAAATGATCGGCCAAGGTAAAGCGCGCGTCATCCTCGACGTCCACAAGATCGACGAATTTAAAGAAGGTGAAGTGCTGGTCACCAACAAGACGGACCCCGACTGGGAGCCGATTATGAAGAAATCCAGCGCGATCGTCACCAACCAAGGTGGACGGACTTGCCACGCCGCGATTATCGCCCGGGAAATGGGTATTCCGGCGATCGTCGGTTGCGGAACTGCCACCAGCGACGTCAAGACTGGAGAAGAAATCACGGTTTCGTGTTCCGAAGGGGAAGAAGGGAAAGTCTACAAAGGCATGATTCCCTTTGAAGTCGAAGAAACCCAAATCGACAACTTACCGCGCACCAAGACCAAAATCTTGATGAACGTGGGCAACCCGGAAGAAGCCTTCGGTCTGTCCTCCATTCCTTGCGATGGTATTGGTTTGGCTCGTTTCGAGTTCATCATTGCCAACCACATCAAAGCTCACCCCTTGGCATTGATTCACTTTGACAAACTCGAAGATGAATCCGTCAAGAAAGAGATTGCCAAACTCACGGCATTGTATCCCGACAACAAACCGGAATTCTTCGTAGACAAACTGGCACATGGTATCGGCACGATCGCCGCCGCCTTCTATCCGAATCCGGTTGTCGTCCGCATGTCCGACTTCAAGAGCAACGAATATGCGAACCTGTTAGGCGGTAAGCAATTCGAGCCGAAAGAAGAAAACCCGATGATCGGCTGGCGCGGTGCCTCCCGTTACTACGACCCGAACTACGCCGAAGCCTACGGGTTGGAATGTAAAGCCCTGAAACGGGTTCGCGATGAAATGGGTCTGACGAACGTGATTCCGATGATTCCCTTCTGCCGCACCCCGGCTGAAGGTCGCAAAGTGCTAGAGACGATGGAAAAATTCGGTCTCAAGCGCGGCGAAAACGGCCTGCAAGTGTACGTGATGTGCGAAATCCCCAGCAACGTCATTCTGGCGGATCAGTACAGCGAAATCTTCGACGGCTTCTCCATCGGTTCCAACGACCTGACTCAGCTCACCTTGGGTCTCGATCGCGACTCCTCCTTGGTGGCACATATCTTTGACGAACGCAACAAAGCGGTTAAAGATATGGTTCAAATGGTCATCGAAAAAGCCAAGAAGAACAATCGCAAGATCGGTATCTGCGGTCAAGCACCGTCCGACTATCCCGAATTCGCCCGCTTCTTGGTGGAACTGGGTATCGACTCCATCAGCTTGAACCCCGACTCCGTGATGAAGACCCTGCTCGACATTGCCAAGTTGGAAGAATCGCTGAAGAAGTAATTCCTCTGTGTAGTCGGGAGACCTAACTCTCCCGCTACGCCAAAATAGTCCGCTGCGGCGGGCTATTTTTTTTGGGTTTGGTCAGGGTTGGTGCGCGACCCCCGAGGTGGATGGGATGATGTTCCCACGAATTGCAGGGCGGGGGTCACTCACCCTACGGTTGACAAAAAAAGCGCTCGCGTTATCCAATCCGCCAAAGTATAAGAAAATTTTATCGCAAAACTCGTCAAAATTTCTCGATTTTGTGGTATTCTAAACATAATGGAAAAGGTGCGGCCATATATAGGCTAAATTGGTATTTTTTCAGTTTGAGTTGCTTTTTAACCGATGATTGTTGCACCAGGGTGAATTCACACATTTACCCCCAACCTAGGGAATCCCGGCTGACTGGAAAATCTGCGCCGGTGTGATTTGCAATTCTACCAATAACGAATCGGTTATTACTTCATCGCCGCCTTTCGTTTGTGGGGGGCGATCGGGATAGAAAATGGTCGCGGTTTTCGCTTTCGCATCGATAACCCAGACGCGAGAAACCCCCGCATTTAAGTAATCTACCGCTTTGGCGCTGATTTCGCCAAAGGTTTGGTCGCAAGAAATAATTTCGATCGCCAATTCTGGGGGGACGGGACAAGGTTCATCCAGGATCCGATCGCGGCACAGGCGATCGTGCGAAACGTAAAGCCAATTAAACAATAGTACATCATCGGGATATGGCAGGAGATAAAGGGTCTTCGTCGCTCCCGAGGAACGATTTAGGTATTATAACAGGATTGGGTGTGCGCGATACCGAGGAAATCGCCCCCTTAAGAAAATTGTAACCTTCAGGGGGCGAGGGAGGGTAAACACTCACTTGGGCAATGCGATCGCTCATTGCTGAGGATTACACCTGGAGTATTTTATGAGTTTCCGCGACTTTCTCCTCGGACTCTTCAAAGTATAGACGCTCCTCCAATTCAAACTCGCTGATTCCTAAGATTTCAGCAGCCGATCCCAGGGAAAGCTTTTCTGATGCAACTGCACGATAAGTAAGTTCGATAAAAATGCGTGGCAAACGGTCTTCTATCGTCATAAATGGCCGATCCGATTCATTCGGTTTAGGGGAATAGCCGAGCATTTGGGCTAACACTTCCGGCTGCACTTTATTCCACCGTTCCGGAGAGCCGGTTAAGCAGGATTCTTCCTTCAATCGATAAAGCATCGTTTCATAGCTTACGCCAAAATAACGCGCCAGATGGATTGCATCTGCCGGATTGGCAACTGCCTTGATTTGATGAGCTTGCAAACGCTCGATTAACGCCTCAGAAGGAATGAGGAAATAGGCGGCAAAGCGGTTAGCAAATGTCTCCAGAGAACGGGTATCGTTTTGGCGGCAAAAAATAGCGGGCCAGTGGTTTTGGTAGAGACTATGAGCGAATAAATGCCCTAAGGTCAAGTGTCGATCGCTCCTGGATAATTCTTCATTCAAAACTGCAATATATCCCAGGTTTGGGTGAAGGAAAAACAGTCCACGAATCGCGTTTGCTTCTTGACCAAAGGGAAGCATAAAAATATGGTAAGTCCGGCTTTCCAAGAAACCTCGCAAATCCAACAGGGGTGCTATTCCCAAATGGTAATGAGATCGCGCCTTTTGGGCAGAAGCGATCGCCGTCTGCGCTTCAGCCAAGCGATCGTCGGGAACCGGAGGAAACGGTGAGTGAGGAATACCCGGAAACGGAATTTCCATCCGCATGTATAATTCTTCTAGAGCCGACACCTTTTCCATCAGCCGTCCAATTCCCGCCTTACTGGAAGGAGAAATATTCTGTGAATCGAGACGCAAGGCATCTTCCCAGTCTCGCGAGGGAATTTCCGCCTCGAATATATAGCGAATCGGAACTCCGTACAGTCGTGCCAAACGCTCTACAGTCAAAGCGTCCACTCGGCGCTTACCGCTCTCGTACTGGTTGAGAGCAGATGGCGTGACATCAATCAGTTGAGCCGCCTCGGTTTGAGTCATTTGCGATCGGTCGCGCGCCAGCCGCAATTGCTGACCTAACTTTTCGTAATTCATCATTTTAATTTAATGGTATCGTTTCGCCAGATGCCAGAGTGTATCACCGATTACCCCGGATCCAGCCAAAGAGGGTCTGCCTCGGTGGATCCTTCGGTGGGGGATAGATCTGCCTCTGTGAGCTTCAAAATTCTGCCCTAGGAATGACAGACATCATACTTCAGGCGAGAGGGGGATTGACCGAATCTGCGATCGCGGGCGATCGAAGGTTCGGAAACAGCCATCGGCTATGGGATCTGGGCAAATGGTTTCATTTCCAGCCTCCCAACGTTTTACAGACCTCTACCAATGATTATAACGCTGTGTTAAACTAATGGCTATATAAAATTGCATTTTAACAATGTTTTTGAAATTTTCCATGAACAATCTAATCATAGATACAGTTGTTCTACGGGTCATGAGCTTCGCTCATCCGCAAGGAATAAACATCCTCCTAGAAGCGCTCGATGTTTCCTCTGCGAGGTTCCCCGCCAAAGTCTACAACCGAGACGACGAGAGTATCCCCTCGAAAACAATGATGAGGGGTTAAGTGAATTCGCGCGGGGTCTGCGCTACGCCAAGCGCCAGACTCTAGCTCAGTCTAAGCGTTATCAAACCCTCTTGGAAAATGCAAGGCAATTAGAGGAACACTTCGATCGCGGTACTCTGGTTGTGGATCGATTAACTGTAGAAGAACTCGATCGGCGAGAGATACTTCGTCAAAGATATCCCATCGATGCGATGTCGGGGAAGCGGCTTGTTTGGTGTTGATACAGCGTTACCCAAACGATGCCGTTTTTATATCTTTCGACGATCGGGCTTGCGAGGTGGCTTGCGATCTCGGTATTTCTTATCTGACGCGCGGCGATTTTTTTGAGGCGTGGATCGATCGCTGTGAGCCGATAGTGGCGGAATTTGATGCTTTAGTTCAGGGGATGAAAAATGCGAGACATCAATTGAACTCATCGGAGTTGGAACGATTACGAAGCCGACTTCATCCATAATAACGGGAAGCTGGGAGTCCAACCCCCAGGGTTTTTTCCTCGCACTTCGCCTTTCGCTGATGGAGATAACAGTTTTCCGCTGCTTCCCCTAACAAGAGCGCGATCGCCTTATCTACGCCATTCATTTTTAGCATAAAATTGAAACCAACCCTCACCCTGTAGGCTGCAAAAAACCACCCACTGACTCACTCGCATGGGGAACTCCGCCCACCAGATCGGGGGGTCAAGCCGCGCGATCGTTCTGGTCGGATTTTTCATCATAACTCATTCCCCTGTGGCATCGCCCTCCCTCTTGAGAAGGGTGCGAAATCAGTGGAAAAAGACTATCCTAACGGGCAGAAGTCATAGACGGAAAGAAAAGGTAATGTTCGAACATTTATTTACCCCTTTAGGGGACGCTGGTGCAGAAGGGATGAGCAATCGTCGTCCCGTTAAGGGAGTGATTATTGGTGCGGGTCAAGTGGGGATGGCTTGCGCCTATTCCCTGCTGATTCAAAATACCTTAGACGAGATGCTGTTGGTGGATATCAACCAAGAAAAGTTGAAAGGGGAAGTAATGGATTTACTCCACGGGCTGCCCTTTGTGTCGCCCACCCAAGTGAGAGCGGGAAGCATAGAAGAAAGTCAGGATCCGGATGTGGTGGTGATTACCGCCGGGGCAAAGCAAAAACCGGGGGAAACGCGGTTAGATTTGGTGCATCGCAATGTGGAGATTTTCAAAAGCTTGATTCCAGATGTGGTGAAATATTGTCCCAATGCAATTTTACTCTTAGTGACGAATCCGGTGGATATTATGACCTATGTCACCTTGAAATTATCGGGCTTTTCCAGCAATCGGGTTATCGGATCGGGGACGGTGCTGGATACGGCACGCTTCCGGTATTTATTGGCGGATAAGTTACAAATCGACCCGCGCAGTCTGCATGCTTATATTCTTGGGGAACATGGGGACAGCGAGGTGCCGGTGTGGAGCAAGGTGAATATTTCCGGGATGAATTTGTGCGGGGAAGCGGGAATCGATGATTGTTCTACGGAGAATGCCAATCTGCTGCAGGATATTTTTTCCCAGGTGAAAAATGCGGCATATGAAGTGATTCAGCGCAAGGGGGCGACCTCTTACGCGATCGGGTTGGGAGTGACGCAGATTTTACAGGCGATGTTACGCAATCAAAACCGGATTTTGACGGTGAGTTCTCTGATTAATGGCATTCACGGGATTAATGATGTGTGCCTGAGTTTACCTGCGGTGGTAAATCGCCAGGGAGTGACGCGCATCGTAAATCTCACTATGACGCCGAAAGAGAAAGAACTGCTGCAAAAATCGGGGGCGGTGATGCGGGAAACTATCGATACGCTGAATCTGTAATTGCCATTTTTTGAATGAGCGATCGCAATTCTCTCGGTACAAAAATCGCTCGCAGTCAGGACACGGCAGTGCCGTGTTCCGATATTATATCATAGTTACCGGGATAAATGGCACAAAATTTAGTCTGCGTAGGCAGACTATAGCGCTGTTGTCCCGGGCCACACGAATGCCTGTGCCTCGGCGCGATTTCAATCCCCCGCTTCTTCGATTCCGGTGAGGAGGCGGAGCCTCCGGGGATAAGTTCCCTGGCTTTACCAGGGAACGAGATAAAATTTAGTCCGCGTAGGCGGACTTTGCCGGCCCAGGCGCGATTTCAATCGCCCGCCTCTAAATTCTTCAAAAGATACCCTCAGATTAAACAACAAAAAATCAGGGTTCGACGCTAACAATAAATCGGGGATTAAAGCGGCGATTTAATGATAAAATAGGCAAACAGCGGATAATAGATTATAGGTAACGGGTCACAGAGAGGGGGGTGAAAGACAGCCGAGGAATTTTTATCGACAAAGGGGGCAATTGAGGGGAGAAATTTACAAAAACTAAGGGCAAAAAATGCCGAAAAAAAAGGCGCGATCGCCGGTGCGTGCAGACAGACTCGTTATCCTAGTGGTTAAGATGAGAAAAACTGATGCGTTTCAACCCTTTGGAGACTTGCTGCGATGACCAACGCCACTCCTGCTTCCGCCCCGGCGAATCAGTTGCCGTTTGAATTTGCTCCGCAACCGACCCAGGATGCAGATTTACTCGCGCAACTGCCCTTTATCCCCGGATTAAAAGAACTGCTAGCCGTGCGGCAAGTTCATGCCTTAGAACATGCCACGGTGTGGGTACTGAGCGAAGACCCGAATACCTCCGAGGTGGGGGTTGCTGCAGCGCCGCGATCGCGCGATAACCAAGGCTTAGGCGGAATGTCCACCGATCGCGGATTTTACCTTTACGGCGAAGTAAACGCTGCCGATGTCCGACGTGCAGCGCATCGCGCCCTCGATCGCCTCACCCGAGGAGAATGGGACCTCGCCGTGCATCCGCGCTGCGGCACCAATCTCTCCGTCGGAATGCTACTCACCGCCTCTCTTGCCTTTGGGCTGACGATGGTGTTGCCCCGGGATCCCCTGTCCCAACTCTTGGGCATTGGCGTAGCTGCCACCACTGCCTCCCAACTTTCTCCCGACGTGGGAATCGTTGCCCAACGGTACGTGACCACCGCCATTCCCTTTAACCTAACCATTGAAAACATTTCCCCCATCCGGGACATGTGGGGTCGCCCCGGGCACTTCGTGGAAGTGCGCTGGCGGGAATAGTTAACAAAACTTAAAGATGAAAGGGTGCCAGACTCTCCCGAGAGAGTAGTACGCTGAAAAACAATTCTCCTTTAACTTGTTGTTGTTGCATTCATAAAAGGGAAAAGCACTCATGGTTCAACGTGGTTCTAAAGTCCGCATCTTGCGCAAAGAGTCCTACTGGTATCAAGACGTCGGCACCGTAGCCAGCGTAGACCAAAGCGGCATCATCTACCCGGTGATCGTCCGCTTTGAGAAAGTCAACTACGCCGGCGTCAACACCAACAACTTCGGCGAAGATGAAGTAGTCGAAGTGGAAGCACCGAAAGGCAAGAAGAAAACTGCTGCCACGGGCGGTGGGAAGCAAACCACCACAGCGGCGGGGGCGCGCAAAACCGGCGCTGGTGCCCCACGTGGCAAAGGTGGCGGGGCGAAGGAAACCGCCGAACCCGAAACCGGGTTGGGTAGCACCAACGTCGAGGGCGATCCCAATCAGGGAACTGACGCCCGCTAACTGGTGCCGGAACTGCCAGAAGTCGAAACAGTACGCCGAGGTTTAACCGAATTAACCCTCGGCGAAACCATACGGGGGGGAGATGTGTTGCGATCGCGAACCATTGCCCACCCGGTTTCTGCTGTGGATTTTTTGGCAGCACTGGAAGGTTGCGCGATCGCTTTCTGGCACCGACGCGGAAAGTATTTGCTCGCCCAACTGCACCGACCCTCTGCCAACTCCTCCCACACACCGGGGGGTTGGCTGGGGGTTCACCTGCGGATGAGCGGCCAACTGCTGTGGCTCCATCCCCAGGAGGCCCTGCAAAAACACACCCGAGTCCGCATTTTCTGCACCGGCGATCGCGAATTGCGCTTCGTAGACCAGCGCACCTTCGGCAAAATGTGGTGGGTTCCGCCCCATACGGCCCCAGAAACCATCATCACCGGCCTAGCAAAACTCGGCCCGGAACCCCTTTCCCCAGACTTTTCCCCAGACACCCTGCGCCACGCCCTGCACCATCGGCGCAGACCCATCAAAACCGCCCTGTTGGATCAATCCATCATTGCCGGGTTGGGCAATATCTACGCCGATGAAGCGTTATTTCTCAGCGGTATTGCGCCCACCCAACTGTGCAGCGACCTGACCCCCACCGACATCGATCGCCTGCACCACAGCATTATCCAAGTCTTGCAAGAAGCGATCGCCGCCGGCGGTACCACCTTCAGCAACTTTCTCAACCTCCTCGGCGTGAACGGTAACTATGCCGGCGTCGCCTGGGTTTATAACCGCACCGGCCAACCTTGTCGCCGCTGTAGCACCCCCATCCAACGCCTGAAACTCGCCGGACGTTCCACCCATTTTTGTCCCCACTGTCAGCCCCAGGGGTGAATGGAGAATCCAGCGCCCGGGAGGCCAAACCGCCCGCCAAAATGTAAAAAATTGTTACGGAATATATCCGAAAGTTAAGAAACCGCCGATCGCCCTCATGCAACCTGCCCCAATTATGAGTGGCATAGACCAAACCCGATAGGCAAAAAAGCGCCCGGGCGAAGCGAGAGCGCCATCGGGCATTAAAATAGTCCCCAGAAACATTTCTAAACATTACCCAGACAATTATGGCCGTCAAAAGAGGAACTAAGGTTCGCGCCGTGCGCGAAAAGTTAGAAAATAGTCTAGAAGCCAAAGCCAGCGATTCGCGTTTTTCGCCCTATATCTTTGAAACCAAAGGCGAAGTCCTAGAAACCAAAGGGGATTATGCCCTAGTGAAATTCGGCCAAGTCCCCACCCCGAACATTTGGCTGCGGATCGACCAACTGGAAGAATTCAAATAAGCACTCCGCCAATCCCAAGGGAAATTATGACCTCTGCCCCCTTCCGTCCCCAGTTTTGCAAAAGTCCCCGCGTCTCGATTATTGGTGCGGGAAAAGTCGGCAGCACCCTAGCCCAGCGCGTCGCCGAGAAAAACCTCGCCGATGTGGTGATGCTGGACGTAGTGAAAGGAATGCCGCAAGGGCTAGCCCTAGACTTGATGGAAGCCAGGGGGGTAGAACGGCACGATCGCCGGATTGTGGGCACCAACGACTACGAGGATACCGCCGAATCCGACATCGTAGTAATTACGGCAGGGCGTCCGCGCAAACCCGGGATGAACCGGGATGACTTAATCGAAGTCAATGCCAAAATTGTTGGCGAAGCTGCCCAACAAGCGATCGCGCGATCGCCCGATGCCATCTTAATCGTCGTCACCAATCCCCTAGACGTGATGACCTATGTCGCCTGGGAAGCCACCGGGCTTCCCAGTCGCCGCGTCATCGGTATGGCCGGCATTTTAGACGCCGCCCGCTTTAAAACCTTCGTGGCGATGGAATTAGGGGTTTCCATCCAAGAAATCAACGCAATGGTACTCGGCGATCATGGCAACTTGATGGTGCCTTTAGCGCGCTACTGCACCGTTAGCGGCATTCCTCTAACGGAACTGATGGATCGCCCCACCATCGATCGCCTAGTGGAACGCACCCGCCACGGCGGCACGGAAATTGTCGAACTGATGCAAACCGGTAGCGCTTACTTTGCTCCTGCCTCTTCGATTTGCCTGACCATCGAAGCCATATTACTCAACCAATCCCGCATCGTTCCTGCTGCTGCCTACCTCGAGGGTGAATATGGATTGAAAGATCTATTTCTCGGCGTTCCCTGCCTGTTGGGATGTGGTGGAATCGAAAAAATTATCGAACTCGACCTCACCGATGAAGAACGCCAAGCCTTTCTCGCTTCCGGTAAATTAGTTTGCGAACACCTAGAACAAGCCAAAGCAATTCTGGGTAAAAGTTCCTAGAGCATCGGGATTAAGAATTGAGAATTTGGCTCGATTTTCGCGCCTTGTCTTTTCCCGCGCGAGTGCCAACGGGCAGGAACTCTGGTAGCGAATAGGTCTTCGCCGTTACGTCAGGTTTCGGAAAAAAAGAGGCACACTTTAATTAGAACCCGAAGATGGCTTCGACCCGCCAACACCAGCACTTTGCTATGCCCAGTCGTTCGATTTCTTCCATCAAAGCACTCAATGCGGCGATCGCCACGGACAATCCGTTTCCCCTCTCGGCGCGCGTCAGCGATCGAGAAATCTGGGGATCGCAGCTACCCAATCTATCCAGCTTAAACGATTGTGCCACTCGCGTGGTCCTGCAAGCCCTGCAGCAAGCGCGCCAGGGGCAATCTCCCCTCAATTCGATCGCCGTACTCGGCAACCCAGGCACCGGCAAAAGCCATCTGATCGCTCATCTGCGCCATCAGGTGCAACGAGATGCCCGGGCGTTGTTTGCCTACATCAATGCCGGTCAGTTTACCGACATCAATCTGCTGCGCTATCAGTTTTTGCAACGAGTGGTAGAGAGTTTGCGCCATACCGGGAGTGGCGGCGTCATGCAGTGGCAGTGCTTAGCCGCCGCGATCGCCTCTACAGCGCTGCGATCGCTCCATTGCGACCCCCGCATCCTTTCTCCCTCGGAACTTTCCGCCAAACTCAATGCCAATTCCCTGGCCAAAAATCAAGCCTGGGTCGATCGCCTTACCAATGCCCAATTCCTCCTCAAACCCAACTTCGGCGATCCGGATTTAGTGCGGGCGATTATTTGGACCTTGTGCAACGCCCAAGCTCCCTATAGCATAAAATGGCTTTCCGGTCAAGAAATTGGCCAAGCCAAAGCCGAGGAGTTGGGATTGCCCAATCCCCCCCGGGAGCATCGGGATGCGGATGCCTGGGAGAATCTGGTGCATCTGTTCGAGATAATTAGCGCCTATTACCCCTTGATGATTTGTTTTGACCAGGTGGAGGCGAGAGATAAAAGCGAGACGGGGTTGAAACGGGAACGAGTGGTGGCGAGTTTGATTAAGCGGATTTGGGATACGGTTCCGAGGGCGCGCCTCGATCGCGGGATTGTCATCCTGAATGTGATGACAGAAGAAACCTGGAAAACCAGGGTAGAACCCCTTCCCCAAGGAATTTCGGCATATCTGTGCAAGCACAAAGAACCGATGCAGTTACGGGCGATCGCCGGGGAAAATGTAGTAGAGTTGGTGAGGCAGTGGTTGCAAGGGTATTATCGTCGTCACAATTTAACTCCGCCGACGCCGATTTATCCCTTTGACGCCGGTCAACTGGAAGCCCTGGCGCGCGAAAAGCTGACCCTGCGCGAGGCCCTGGAATGGTGCGCGGAAAATTTCCGCCCGGTGGAAGATGACCCCTTCGAACAGGTGGAAACTGCCTGGGTTTCAGCGATCGCAGCGGTGGAGAATCCAGAGATTTTTGCCGATAACGCCCGGATTGGCGATGCGCTTTACTTCGCGTTTTACAGCGCGGTGGGAGAGGAAATTGGCGAAGTGACGATTCACGACGTCAGCGATGAAATTCAGCGCCATTACCGCAATGGGGGGTATTTGAATTTTAGAGCGCTGGGATATGGCGCGGGCAAGGGAGTGGCGATCGCCGTGGCGGTGTTACAGGATAACCACGCCAAAAAGGTGGAGGCGGGGTTAAAACGGTTGGTGCAATACAATACGTTTGCCCTGACTTGCGGCTGTTTGATTCGCGATCGCGATCGTCCTATTCCTTCCCATTGGCAAGCTTATCGGTATTTGCAACAACTGATCGGCGATCGCGGCGGGAAATGGGTGGATTTGAATCGGGCGGATATCACACCGTTGCTAGCCCTGCGATGGATCCATCAGCATCGGGAGGAGTATGGAATTCAGGAAAACCAAATTTTGGAGTATATTCGCGATCGCCGTCTGGTGGTGGAAAATCGTTTGATGCAAGCGATCGTGCGCGATGCGGTCCCCAGTGGAGAACTTGACGAATTGTTTGTGGCGCAAATCGATGACCCCCTCTGTTTGGAGTCGTCGGAATTCGAGGGAGACGGTCCGGATTTAGCCCAGGTAGATGCGATCGCCGCCGAGGGTTCTCAAGAGTAACGAACTCGCCACAGGGGCGGTTCATTTTCTCCGCCCCGTGGGTCGATTTTGTACCGGAAATTTCATCGACTTATCCGCTTTTTGGCGGCAAAATGGGACGGGAAAACTTAAATCCGATCCACTTGTGCTAAAGTTCCGGATCGGATTGGGGTTGCAGGAGAAGCGAGGGTATTTTTGCCTAAATCCCTACAGGAAAACCGGCGTTTTTTTTCGGAAGAAAGTTAGGGGTTTTCACGGAGGAAAAAGTCGAGAGGGCTACGCTATCTTTGTAGCCTAAGAAACAAGCAAAACGGCGATCGCGTCTTGAGGAAAATAGAAGGCGACAGCTTCAGGGAATGAAGATGTCAGTCTTTTTTTTGAGGACAGATAAAAACCTGTCACAGATGCGAAATCAAGCGGGTGTGTCGGTCTTAGGCTGTAAATAAGAAAATTCGCACCTAGAATTTGGGTGCGGGACTGGTAATATTTTTCACTCGAAGGTAATGAATCATGTCTGTAGGTTGTATTATTTTCCTCGCGATTTCCCTGAGTGCCGGTTGCGTGTCTTGCGACACCCGCGAAGAAATTGCCGCCGTATTGGCGGGATCGATTTCGGCGGTTTGTATGGTGGTTAGCTTGGTGTTAGCCCCCTGGTTGGTGAAGCTGTTGGTGGTGTTTGCCATGTTGGTGGCGTCTAAGCGTCTCATCCCCGACGATCCTCATCATGTTGGTGGCTCATAATAATTGATTTTGCGTTTTGTAAATTTTCCTTTATAATCTGTTACAAGAAAGTCCAAAATCCGTAAGGTATCCCCTTGCTGGTAACGAAGAACAAGAAGAGGAAATGGTATGTCTCAAATATTTCCGGTTATTTTGTTTGCGATCGCCACGATCGCGATTGCTTACTTTCTAGAACTGTTTGGCGTGTTGTTGGGAGGGGTTTGGTCTATTATGGATGCTATCCCCGATTGGTCCTGGACCGTGGTTCTGTTGTTGATGGTGATTGCCACTTATCGCGCTTTACCCGAATAGGTTACCGAGAATCGGCGTAAAGCCCCCGGATTTATCCGTGGGGATATAAGCCGAGCGACTGACCCAGGGTTCCCCGCAATTATATTCGTTGGACATTATAAGGCTTTGTGCTGTATAATATCATAAGGAGGTGAAGAAAATGTTTGGATGCCAACAAATTTTAATGAATCCCAA
>NZ_JAJENT010000657.1:0-623 GCF_035615515.1 Phormidium sp. CCY1219 | reverse complement strand
TTAGGCTGGTCAGGTGGTTAGAAGTACAAGCCCCTGGCTTTAGACATGGGGTTGGTTTCTACGGAGTCCCTGACGCTAATAAAATAGGACTTGAGCGCGCTCAGCTCGGTTTGGCGATCGATTTGAGTGGTTCGACATTGAGTTTGCATGGTGATTTCTAGAACTCAATTACTAACAGGGTTTACTGTGAAATTTTACTCCAATCGGAATCGGGTGAATTTCGATGGAGGGGTTTGAGGTTTCATCGGGATGCCATCCTGGGACTCGGAAGAGATTCCCGTGGAGAAAATTTCCCCGGAGATCGACGCAGAGGATGGCTGCGCCCTACGCTATCCCGACGGCGATCGCGCCTTCAAAGCAGGTCTCTATCGGCCTAAATTTACAGGATGTCGCTGAGGAATCAAAAGTCAACGGCGAGAGAGAGGTTTTGCTTATCGACGCAATTGGATAAAGTTATTATGACATCCTTTGACTCAAACCGTATCGGAGAAATCCCCGATCTTTGGCGACATTGGGAAGTATTATTACATAAAAAATCCAGAGTAATGGTTGATACTCCCTACGGATAAATCCGAGGGATTCTTAAAGAGTCCAAAGTCGGACTTTTAAAGGCGCTTTTCCCC
>NZ_JAJENT010000656.1:0-6619 GCF_035615515.1 Phormidium sp. CCY1219 | reverse complement strand
GAGCCGGATGAGGTGAAAATCTCAAGTCCGGTTCTGAAGACGAGTAGTTCTGGTGACGGAATTGCTTAGTTTAACATCCTAAAAAACACTCCCTACCCAATCTCTAACCACCCTAAATTACCATGTATCGAAAATCCAAATCCTCCTCTCCCTTTAACTACACCTCTCTCGCCGTTTTAGCGGGGGTCTTCGTGTTGGGAATCGGGATTGGTATTGCTTTTAGCTCCACTGCAAATTTCAGCCCAGAAAATGTGGCCTCTCGCGAAGTCATTGACCGCAGTGCCCCCAACGCGGAACTGTGCATTCAATATGGTGCCAGCGCAATGGTCATGGATACGCGCATCTTCGTCACCCTCAACCCCTTCAATGTCTATGTGGCACAGCCGAAAATGCAGCCCGGATGTGTCCTGCGAACCAATACCTGGAATATTCTCGAACAACGCAATCTGCTCTCGAAAGACCAAGTGCGCGACTGCAAAAACCGCATGAACACCTTTGGATTCACCGGTGCCCTCGAAAGCTCGCCCCGGATTAACTGCATCTATCAAAATGACTCTGCCGGCAACCTGTTCTTCCAAAACGGCGGTGGACTCCCGCCAGAAACGGAACGATTCTAATCCGGCACATCCCCAGACTCCTTCCCCTTCCCCTTGCCCGTGGCCATCCCCCAGAACCGGGGAAAGGGGGGTTCGCCGCCTTGACCCGCAAAACCCACCCCCCCCCAAGTCTCTCTAGGGCCAATGCTCCCGCAAACGCACGGGAAATACATGCCCGGGTTGGATGGTGGCGGATTTTCCCGAACTGAGAAAGGAGGTGGCTGCACCTGCGGCAGCTCCTCCTAATAACGGACCCCCAGCTAATCCGCCGAGTACCGCGCCGGCAACCGCTCCCACGGCAGAATAGCTGAGGGTTCTGCCTTCGTTGATGTTGCGCGTGCCTTGAATAAGGTCGGATTCGGCGACGAAGGGTACGGCCCGTCCGTCTAAAATCAAGGCTTCGGTTCGGTAGCGAATGCCGTCGCCATCGCTGACAAATCTGCCGATCGCCGGCGTTCCCACCGGGGCGATTAATTTCCCACTGCGATCGTACAGGTCGGAATACACTAGCAATACTTCTTGTCGCGAGGATTTTTCTTCTAAGGTTAATGGCGCAGAACCCGGATAGCTCAACACCATTACGCTACCGGCAGAAAGCATCACATCGCCGGCAATATTCGCCGCCGTTTCTTCGGTTTCCGGCGCTGTGTCCGGGGTCTGTGTTGCTTCCTCGGTGGGGGGCAACTCTGGCGGGGCAACTGTGGCAGCGGCAGTTAGATTGCCACCCGATCGCGGCAGGGGTTGCCCAAATTCGATGACGGGGGCGGTGACAACCCCGGCAGCGATCGCCTGCTCTGGGGGTCTCTCGGTTTCCGTGGCGATCGCCGGTGCGGGGGTCTCCCCGGACACTGGCTCTTCTGGTACGGGCAGGGGCGCATCCGCCTGCGCCTCTTGGGTTTCCAGGGGGGGTACGCTCACGGAGGGGCTGCGATCGCCTCCCCTGACTCCCTCGGTGGGCAGTTCAAATTCCGATAGTTCTAATTCCAGGTTTTGCTCGGGTGGCGGTACGTTCACGCTCACCGCCTCTTCTTCTCCTGGCGGCGGCGGTACGCTAACTGTGACCCCGGATAGCTCTTCTCCCGGGGATTCGCCAATCTCTAATGTCGGTGGCGGTGGCGGTGGCGGTACGTCGATGGGGACGCTTTCGTTGGCCGCAGAGATGGGTAAGGCGGGCAAGGTATCCCCCCGGGCGGCGGTATTCGGCGCATTCTCTACATTCGGGAGGGTTTCGGCGAGGTTCACGGCAGGTTGCAATACCCACCAGTTCCCTTGCCCGATGGGTTCTAGCTTCACTTGTGTGGGTTCTAAACGGGTGCCTGGGGCGAATTCCATTACCACCCGGGTGACGCCGCCTTCTAGATGTCCGACGCGAATTTGACGCACGATTCCGGGATAGTTTTCTTCCCTGGGGTCAAACCCGCGATGGCGAGTGGGAATATCGATCGCGATCCGAGGCGGTTGCTGCAAAATAAAATACTCTGGGGTGATTCCTTCGGGTAAGCTCAGTTGCAACTTGTTGGTGTAGGGATCGAATTCCCATCTTCGCAATTGTGCTGCTGCGGTTAAATGGGTTTGTCTGTCTGGGGTCGCCGCTGCTTTCTGCGCTGAGGCGATCGCGCTGGCAATCAAGAGCAGTCCCCACTGCGGACTGGAAACAGTGGGAACCAATACCAGTGACCAAAATAGCCGCGCTAAGGATGATTTTTGCATGGCTTGTCCGGATTGATTCTGAGGGTTTAGGGGTTAAAGGCGTTGGCGGGCGCGAATTTCAGGGTTTGGTTAAAAATGAAATGGTTAACAAAAATCGGGCGGGTTGATTTTTGTCTCTCGAGGACGAAGGATTTTGCCCTCGAACTCGACTGGTTATTATAGAGTACACTAGAAAAAAGGCAAAACGTCACGGGGGTTCGGGTTAGGCTCGATTGCTTCGCTTTGGCAGCACAACGATTGCGATCGCTCCTCCAATGGCACCCACTCCGACGCTGCCGGCCAGGATGAGTCCCACGGGTAGCTGAATGGACTGCAATCCGAGAAATTTTAAGGAGACTAGGGTGGCATTTTGCACGGACAAAATCGCGATCGCCATTATCCACATTGCGGCAATTGTTGCTACTAGGGTGGGAATTATTTTCGCTGCTGTCATGTTGGCACTTTGCGGTAATTGACAAGTAGTCCATTGTCCATTGGGCGATCGCTTCTCTGGTAAACCCCCGCAATGGTCAATGGACGAGATAGCGGTTCTTAGAATGGTGAGCTGTAAAACAGGGCGATAATAACGTTCGACCCTGGGGACCTCACACTCCCTGAAACTGCTAGATCCCGGACAAATTCGCCTGGACTTTACGCGAGTTGGTTGATTTTTCCTTCCATCTCTGCGGCGATTTTATCCAGTTTTTCCGAGGTGCTGGTCTCCATGTACACTCTGATTAAGGGTTCGGTCCCGGAGGGACGCAGCAAGACCCAACCTCCATCTTCTAGATACAGTTTGATCCCGTCTTTGCGTCCGACTTGTGCTACGGCAATGCCGGCTACGCGATCGGGAGGGTTTTTGTCGTAGGCGTCGAGAACTGCTTGTTTGTGTGCTTCGGTGAGGTGCAGGTCGAGTCGTCGGTTGTACAATGGCCCGCCAGCATCGGCGATCGCTTCTTCTACTAGCTGACTCAGGGGTTTGCCTTCGTAGGCGATCGCTTCGGCCACTAGCATATCGGCTAATATCCCGTCTTTCTCGGGAATATGTCCCAATACGCTCAATCCGCCGGATTCTTCTCCGCCAATCAATACGTCGGTTTCTCGCATTTTTTCGCCGACGTATTTAAACCCAACGGCGGTTTCGTAAATCTCTAATCCGTATTTCTCGGCTAGGCTGTCGAGTAAATGGGTGGTGGCAACGGTGCGAACGATCGCCCCTTTTTGTCCTTTGTTTTTGTACAGGTGCCGCGCTAGCAATAATAATATGGTGTTCGGCGTCAACACGTTGCCTTTTTCGTCCACGATGCCGAAGCGATCGCTATCTCCGTCGGTGGCCAGTCCTAAATCGGCGTTATCTTTTTTCACCGATTCTACTAACCCGACGAGCATCTCTCCTTTGGGTTCGGGCATTCCTCCGCCAAATAATACGTCGCGCCACGTATGGAAGCTTTCGACTTGGCAACCGCAATGTTGCAAGATCCCATCTAAGTACCCCCGTGAGGTGGAGTATAAGGCGTCGTATTTGACGTTTAGTTTCGCTTTGCGGATGGTCTCTACGTCGAGTAACTGGTACAAATAGTCTACATAAGCGGGTTTGGGGTCAAAGGTGCTGATTTTATCGGCGTTTTTGCCTTCTGAGGGTGCGTCTGAGGCACTGTCAATGTTGGCGACAATCGTATCGGTGATTTCTGGCGTGGCCGGCCCTGCGTAGTCGGGAATATACTTGATGCCGCAGTATGGGGCGGGGTTGTGGGAGGCGGTGAACATTAAGGCCCCCGCTGTGTCTAGCTCGCGCGCGTTGTAGGCAATGGTTGGCGTGGGACAGTCGCGATCGCTCATCTTGACGCTCCAGCCTAAATCTGCTAAAATCTCTGCCGCTGTGCGCGCAAATTCTTCGGCGAGAAATCGGGGATCGTAGGCAATTAATACCGGTTTGTCTTTGGCATATGCCTTCTCTAAGTAGGCGGCGATCGCCCGGGTTACTTTCCGCACGTTGGCAAAGGTGAAGTCTTGGGCAATAATCCCGCGCCATCCATCTGTGCCAAATTTGATTTTCTCTGCCGTGCCTGCTGCACTCATCTTGGGGACTCCCTGTGAACTCTTCACCCTCATAGTACAAGAATGCTCCGCCTTTGCGCGATCGACTCAAAATTGTTTATTTTTTATCCTAAATTGGCAATCTACAATTTTGCAGACCTCGGCCAAGGGTTCAAATTGAACTTGACAAATCTTACTTTTTTTGCTAAGGATTGCCCTGCGGAAAAACCCGCCTTGGGCTTTCACTGGCATGAAAATCGGCCCCCCGCATGCCGGGGCGCACGGCTAGATTGTATAATTTCCACGGTTCGAGATTTGCCTAGCCATTTCACCCTAACTATGCTAAGGTGGAAAATTAAATCTCAACTAGACTGATTCCACTCACAAATTTTATGGATCGAGACATCGAAATTCCCCATTTTTGGGAACAACGCTACCAAGACGGCACCACGCGCTGGGATCTGGGGCAGGAAGCACCGCCGTTTGCCCGATTGCTGAATTCTGCCGATGCACCGCCTCCGGGTCGCGCTGCAGTGTTGGGATGCGGTCGGGGTCACGATGCCCTGCTGTTTGCTACCCACGGGTTTGAAGTGGTGGGATTTGATTTTGCTCCCTCGGCGATTCAGGCGGCGAGGCGTAATGCGGAAAAAATGGCGATCGCGGCTGAATTTTTACAGCGCGATATCTTTGAGCTGGTGCCGGAATTTGCCGGGAATTTTGATTGCGTTATCGAGCATACTTGCTTTTGTGCGATTCCACCCCGCAAGCGGGAGGCTTATGTGGAGGTGACGCGATCGCTGTTGCGTCCGGGTGGGGAAGTGATAGGGTTGTTTTTTACCCACAATCGTCCCGGGGGTCCGCCGTTTGGCATCACCCCCGAGGAAATCAAACAGTATTTTGCTCCCCATTTCGAACTGGTTTCTCTGGAATTGGCGTTTGACTCGATCCCGTCGCGCCGAGGAGAAGAACACTTAGGTCGCTTCCAACGCCAAAGTTAACCTCTTGCGACCCTTAGTGAGACACTAAGTGCGATTGTTGGCCGGGATTGGGGGGATTAAGAATTGACAATTGCCAATCGAGCAAGCTGCAACTTCTCGATTGTTAATTCTTAATTGCCCTGGGGGGTGATGCCCCGGGAAGGCAGCCGAACCGCATTAACCGTCCTACCCGAATTTTAGGCATATGCCTATAATGAAGACAGGCAAAATGTAAAGTTTTATAAAGTTTCTGAAACCATGAGCCAGCTTAGTTTAGACGAAATTGCGGTAAGGTTAGAAAGTCACAATTCCGGCGATCGCCTAGTGGCCCTAGCATCTTTGCGGAATGTGTCGCCGGACGAGGCATTCCCGTTAATTGAAAAAGTGCTCGATGACGAGAACCTACAGGTGCGATCGATGGCGATTTTCGCCTTGGGAGTCAAACCCACAGCGCAATCGTTTCCGATTTTGGTGCAGGTACTCGAAAGCGAACCAGACTACAGCATTCGCGCCGGTGCGGCGGGGGCGTTAGGCTATTTAGAAGATGGCAGAGCCTTTGAACCCCTGGTGCGGGCATTTTATGAAGATACAGATTGGTTAGTGCGCTTTAGTGCGGCAGTTTCCCTGGGCAATTTAAAAAATCCGCGCGCCCAAGAGGTGCTGATAAAAGCCTTGGATAGCAAAGAAGTGGTGCTACAGCAAGCGGCGATCGCGGCATTAGGAGAAATCGGCGCAGTGGAAGCAGTCGATCGGATTTTGAGCTTTGCCCAATCAGAAGATTGGCTAGTTCGACAGCGCCTCGCGGAAGCGTTGGGTCATCTGCCCACAGAAAAGAGCATTTCTGCGTTAAAATACCTAGCCAAAGATAGTCATTCCCAAGTGGCAGAAGCCGCCCGCCTGTCTTTGCAGCGGTTGGCATAAATTGGCGATCGCATTTCCGTCTCATAGGTCTCGAATCGGGTGACGAAAGCACTGAGAAAAAAGACCAGGGAACCTGCCTCAATCTGTGTTAACCTTGTTGCAAGGTTTCCGGGGCGGGTTCATCTATGAAATAGGGCGGTTGAGCTGTCACAATGCTTTCCTCGCCCGCCATTTAGTTTCGCAAGCTTGTTCGTTTCCGGAGAAATGGTGTAAAGTGAAGGTGAAAAAGCAGATGCTAGGGACTAGCCTTGGTATCCAAATCAGGGTGCCAGTTAAATCGCTCCGGAGAAACATAAGTCGATCGCCAGGGATGCGCTCGAAGGGCAGTCAGGGACTCCGTAGAAACCAACCCCATGTCTAAAGCCAGGGGCTTGTACTTCTAACCACCTGACCAGCCTA